>VBLP01000474.1:0-2649 GCA_005887925.1 Deltaproteobacteria bacterium
TGATGGATGACATGACCATGTTCGACCTCGACGGGAGGACCCGGTGAGCCGGGACGCGAGCACGGCAGCGAGCGAGGCGCCGTGGCTGGCGGCGCTGGTGCTGGAGAACGGCAACGTCTATCGCGGCGACGGGTTCGGCGCGCGGGTGGAGTCGATCGGCGAGGTCGTGTTCAACACGTCGATCACGGGTTACCAGGAGATCATCTCGGACCCGTCGTACTGCGGCCAGATCGTGGTGATGACGGCGACCCAGATCGGCAACGTCGGGGTCAACCGGCTCGACGTCGAGGCGCGCCGGGTGGCGTGCGCTGGGTTCGCGATCCGCGAGCTGTCGCCGATCGCGGCGAGCTGGCGCGCCGAGACCGACCTGCCGAGCTGGCTGGCGGGCAGCGGCGTGCCGGGGATCGACGGCATCGATACCCGCTCGCTGACCCGCTGCCTGCGCGTCTCCGGCGCGATGCGCGGGGCGATCACGCCGCACGTCGGCGAGATCGCCGCGGTGCTGGACCGCGTGCGCGCCGCGCCGAAGATGGACGGCCTCGACCTCGTGCCGCGCGTGACCTGCGGCGAGCCGACGACGGCCGCGCGATCGAGCCGCCGCCGATCGCGCACCACGTGGTCGCCTACGACTTCGGAATCAAGGAGAACATCCTGCGCCAGCTGCGCGCGGTCGGTTGCCGCGTCACCGTGGTACCGGCGACCACACCGGCGCGCGCCGCGCTCGCGCTCGGCGCCGACGGGTTCTTCCTGTCCAACGGGCCGGGCGACCCGGCGCCGGTGGCGTACGGCGTCGCGGCGGTGCGCGAGCTGTGCGCGAGCGGCAAGCCGGTGTTCGGGATCTGCCTCGGCCACCAGATCCTCGGCCTGGCACTCGGCGGCAAGACCAGCAAGCTGCCATTCGGCCACCACGGCGCCAACCATCCGGTGCTCGACCGGACCACCGGCAAGGTCGAGATCACATCACAGAACCACGGCTTCATCGTCGATCCGGCGTCGCTGCCGTCGGGCGTGGAGCTGACCCACGAGAACCTGTTCGATCACAGCAACGAGGGCATCGCGGTCGAGGGCAAGCCGATCTTCAGCGTCCAGTACCATCCGGAGGCCAGCCCCGGGCCGCACGACGCGACCTACCTGTTCGCGCGGTTTCGAGACTACCTGCGCAAGGCGACATGACCACGGCCGCGCTGCTTGACGAGGTGATCGAGACGCTGTACGCCCGCCACACCAAGCGCTGAACGTGCCGATCCGGCAAGGCCTGGAGGATCGCGAGAGGAGCGTGGGCGCCCGGCGCCGTGCCCGGCTCAACGCCGCGTCGGTTTCTGGAGGCCCCTCACCGAACCCGGCGTGCGCCTTTCGTTACGCACCGGGCTCTCCGTAGACGTTGCCGCGAAGGAAGCGGGGCTTCTGCCAGGCCAGGCGGAAGGGCAGACCTTCGTCGGCGACTGCGCCACCAGCCAGGTGTCACCGTCGTGCCAGCGAATACTCCGCCCTCGCGACTTGCGCCAGCCGTAGCGCTTGCAGATCTCCCGCACGCGGGTCCTGGGGTGCTTCTTGCGGAGCCATCGGTAGATGGTCCACCACACGTAGTGGTCGTTCTGTCTGCCGCTCGCTCCGCCATGCCGTGATGTGCGGCTCGCCGATGGTGTCCGGCGCTACGCGCGCGTGAGCCCTCTACGCGTGAGTCCTACGTACGCGTGAGCCCTACGAGGTTCGTTTACGGCGCTGCAGGACCGACCGTGCACGCGCGCGGCGCGAGCCTCAGCTGGCGATGCTGTCGGTGATGGCGCATGGTCGGGGCAACGTGGCGACCGCGGCCGCGATCGGGGTCGCCGCTGCCAAAGCGGTCTCGCGGCTTCCCGAGGAACAGCGAGTGCTATACTCGCTGCTGATCGAAGCAAACCTGAGCGAAGCGGCACGAAAGGCGATCGAAATGGAACCCGGGCTCGTGAACTTCTTCAGCGAGGCGCAACGCCAGAACTTCGAGCGCGGACAAGCCAAGGGAAAGGCGCAAGGTAAGGCAGAAGGCAAAGCCGAAGGCGAGGCCGCAGCGCTGCTCAAGATCTTGATGCGACGCGGCCTGAGGGTCACCGCAGAGCAGCGACGTCGCATCGTCGCGTGCAGGGATCTCGCGATGCTCGAGCGCTGGCTCGATCGGTCGCTCTCGGTGAGCTCGGTCGCCGAGCTGCTGGCGTCGCCCAAGGTGGCGTTGCGTCGCGTCGATCGACGCAGGCAGCCTGCGGCACCGAATGGTCGCCGCACCTCGCGTCGAGCGCGCTGACAGGATCGCTTCAGCGGCGGAGGCCGCCGGCGCGGCTTGTGTCGGCTCAGAGAGTGAGCACCGCACTGCCGGCGAACGAGTCGCTCGGATAGACAAAGAACAAGGTGGATACGGCGGCATCTCCCGCGGCTCGGCGACCGACGGCGCACGAACGTCACCTCACACGCACGCCATGGAGCCAGACCTCGCGCGGCGCCAGCAGCGCCCTGGCGTCACTGCGCGGATCGCGGTCGAGGACGAGGACGCTCGCATCGGCACCGCCGGCGATCGCGCCGAACGGGAGGTTCCAGTACGCGGCGGGAGTCGTCGTCATCGCGGCGACGATCGCGGCGTCGTCGAGGCCGGCCTTCGCGAGGAGCGCGACCTCCTGC
>VBLP01000474.1:2661-8617 GCA_005887925.1 Deltaproteobacteria bacterium
CGCGCAGGTTCGCAACAGCCTCGTCGGTGCCGCCGAACGCGGCGAGGGTCGAGATGACAGCGCGGCCGCGCCACGCCGCAATGGTCGTCGCCGCGAGCGGCTCGACCGGCGTGTGCGCGAGGATGTCGGCACCGGCCGATGCCGCGAGCGCCGCGGACGCGTTCGACAACGCGTGCACGGCGACGCGCAGCTGCTTCGCGTGCGCCGCAGCGACGGCTCCCGCGACGAGCCTGGGATCCAGGCCATCGTCATCGAGCGCGAGCTTGATGACCCGAGCGCCCGCGGCGGCGAGGCGATCGATCGCGGCGGCCACCGCGGCGGGGTCGCCACAGCCCAGGCCGTAGCCGTCGGCGCCCCAGCGGTCGAGGGGGTAGCCGTCGTCGTGCGTGAGCATCGGACCGGCTGCGAGCACGATCAACCCACCCGGCGGCCGTATGCCGAGCGCGCGCTCGGGCGCCGCGAGATCCACGACCGCCGCGATGCCGGTGCGCGGCAGGCGCTCGGCGACGTCCCAGTACGCGAGGTGCACGTGGCTATCGACGATTGGCGGCCACAGCCATGCATTCGCCGATGCGCTCGGGGCGAGCGACGCGATCTTGTCGCCAGCCAGCGCGACCATCACTGCGGTGCCGTCGGGCGCGCGGCCGATCGGTCCGGCACTACCCGCCGGTGGGCGCGTCCCATGCGGCGAGCTGCAGGCCGCGACCGCCGCGATCACGAGGAACCGCATGATCGGTTCTACGAACGGGCGAGCGGCGCGGATCACGCGGGTGGCTCCCCCCGGCGATTCCGGTAGCGCTTGCCTCGCAGGAACCCATCGATACTCGTGTCTACCAGCACATCCGAGAGGCCTTCGCGCTCGCCTCTGCGGCGTGACCTATGACGATCGGCCGACGACATCGGTAGCCAGCACGGCAGTTGCGCGAGACGGGCATCAAGCGGCGGTACGGTGCGCGCGCGATGGACGGATCACATAGGTCTACAGTTTCGGCCCCCGCTCTCGACGAGCTCCTCAGATCGAATGCACCTCGATGAGGTCTCGCCCGCGATCGTAGAAGTAGTACACGTGACACCCGGTCTTCTTCATGAGGACCCGCTGGATCAGCTTGCCTCGTGCGAGGCGGTAGCGCTGGCCTTTCGCCGGCATGAAGGTCAGCTGATCAATCGTCTCGGCGAATTCCTCGATGAAGAGTTCCTTGGCGTCGCGATGATCGCGCCACCATTCGTCCTCCGCTTCGAAGCGTCGCTGGGCCTCAGCGAGCAGGACGACCTTCACGACGGGCGCGGCACTGCCTGAGATACTCGGCCGCGTCCATCCCGCGACCGGCCTCGGAGTCGGCGAGCGCGCGGTCGAGCGAAGCATGCAAGGCCGTTCTCTCTTCAGGGCTGAGATCGTCATTGAGCACGACGACGTCGACCTCTGCGCCATCGGGCAAGTCGGTGGGCTCATCGATGACGAGCCGGCCATTCTTCACTTGCACCTTGAGCCCTGCATAGTCGCAGTGTACCCTCGCTCGCGACCTATGGGTCCGGTGCGTGGCCCGAGCGACCGCAACAGTTATTTCAGCTGCTTAGGTCGTGGGTTGGCTTTGTTCTAGCCCGAGGCGCGCGCGCCGCTTGGGCAGCGGCGATAGGCGTCCAGGGCCAGATTGGCACGCGGGCGCCGAATGGCGTCCGCAGATCCGCGAGTTACGCCGGGCGTGCGAGTTGCTAAGGTCGCGGCCATGTCGGCCATCGCGTCCCTCCTGGTTGGTGTTGCTGTGCTTTTCGCGGCATGTAGTGGCTCGGATTCGCGACCGGTCACCCCGAAATCGCCCGTCGCCGAGTCCGCTCCGGTATCGGTTCCGGTCGCGGCGAAGCGGCCCGAGCCAGTCGTCGAGCAGATCTTCGCGCCGGGCCTGCCGGCACCAAGCTCTGCCGATCCGGATCGCCGCGCAAAACTCGCGGCGGCGTTCCCGGCGCTCGACAAGGCACTCGAGAAAGAGCGTATGGCGGATAACGTGCCAGGCGTCATCGTCGGCGTCGTGATCGACGGCGAGCTCGCCTACGCGAAAGGCTTCGGCGTCGTCGACCCGGCGACCAAGACCGTGCCGGATGCCGATACCGTTTATCGCATCGGTTCGATCACGAAGTCGTTCACCGGCCTCGCACTCCTGTCGCTCCGTGACGACGGCGTGCTCGGACTCGACGATCCGCTCGCGCGCTGGATCCCCGAGGCGGGGAAGATCAACGCCGACCGCCGCCCTGGCGTGGATCTATCGGGTCGCGGTCGCTTGATCAGGGAACCAATCTTGTTGATACAGCGCGCGTCGTGTTGAGCGCAGTCGCGGTGTCGTAGCTTGCGATGTGAGGGGGGCGACGCGGCCGCGGGGCGCATCAGGAGGTCAGGGCGGATTCAGGGCCGAGGGCGCGGGCGATCAGCGGGAGCTTGGCGAACGTCTCCTTGTCGAGGGCCTTGTCGAGGGCGTCGCGCGCGGTGATGGTGCCGGAGGCGACGAGGCGCTCGAGGGCGGTGTCCATGCTCTGCATGCCGTCGGCGGTGCTGGACTGGATGAAGCTGGCGATCTGGGAGATCTTGGCCTCGCGGATCAGGGACGAGAGGGCGTAGTTGCCGAGAAGGATCTCGTGGGCGGCGACCCGGCCCTTGACGTCGGCGCGGCGCAGGA
Organism: Deltaproteobacteria bacterium; assembly: GCA_005887925.1. Classification (GTDB taxonomy): domain Bacteria; phylum Myxococcota_A; class Polyangia; order Haliangiales; family Haliangiaceae; genus JABFXX01. The sequence goes on from VBLP01000474.1 coordinate 5,328, forward strand.
GCTGCTGGGCGACGACGCCGGCGAGGGAGTCGGCGAGCAGGCCGCGGATCTGGGGCTGCTGCTCGGCGGGGAAGGCGTTGACGAAGCGATCGATGGTCGCGGCGGCGGAGTTGGTGTGGACGGTGGCGAAGATCAGGATGCCGAAGCTGGCGAGCTGGAGGGCGGCCTTCATGGTCTCGGCGCCGCGGAGCTCGCCGACGAGGATGACGTCGGCGTTCTCGCGGCCGGCGCTGCGGATGGCCTCGAGGAAGCTCGGGACGTGGTCGCCGACCTCCTTGTGGGTGACGAGGCAGGTGCGGGGGTGGTGCACGAACTCGACGGGGTCTTCGATGGTGAGGATGTGGCCGGCGCGCGTGCGGTTGATGTGGTCGACCATGGCGGCGAGGGTCGTGGACTTGCCGCTGCCGGTGGGGCCGGTGACGAGGACGAGGCCCGCGCGGAGCTCGGCGAGCTTGCGGATGCCGGGGGGGACGCCGAGGGTGTCGAGCGAGAGGATCTCGCTGGGGATGGCGCGGAAGACGGCGCCGGGGCCGGTGGTCTTGCGCAGGTAGTTGGCGCGGAACCGGGCGCGGGTGCCGTGGGCGTGGGCGAAGTCGAGATCGCCGGTGGCGGCGAAGTGCGCGGCCTGGTCGCGGGACAGGAGCGGCGCGAGCAGGGCGTCGATGTCGGCGGGGGTGAGGACGCGATCGCCCTCGGCGACGAGGTCGCCGCGGATCCGCAGCATCGGGGGATAGCCGACGCCGAGGTGGAGGTCGGAGCCGCCGCGCTCGAGCAGGGTGTCGAACAGTGCGGCGATCTGGGCGGTCATTCGCGCTCCTTGCGGCCGAACAGGCCGCGCCGGGCGGGCTCGGGCGGCGGCGGGGCGGGGTGGAGCGCGGCGGCGAGCTCCTTCTTGTTGTCGGCGGCGCGCAGCGCGACGTCCTCGGCGAGCCGGCCGGCGCGGACGAGCTCGAGCAGCGAATCGTCGAGCCGCAGCATGCCGAACGCGCGGCCGCGCTGCATCAGGTTGGGCAGCTGGAACAGCTTGTTGTCGCGGATCAGGTTGGCGAGGGCGAGCACGCCGACGAGGAGCTCGACGACGGCGACCATGCCGGTGCCCTGGGCGTCGGGCAGGAGGCGCTGCGCGACGATCGCCTTGAGCGCCGCGCCGAGCGACGCGCGGACCTGCGACTGCTCGTCGGGCGGGAACATGTCGATCAGCCGGTCGATCGTCTTGGCGGCCGATGGCGTGCTCATGGTCGCGAGCACGAGGTGGCCGGTCTCGGCGGCGGTCAGCGCGATCTCGACGGTCTCGCGATCGCGCAGCTCGCCGATCACGATGACGTCGGGGTCCTCGCGCAGCGACGCCTTGAGCGCGGCGGCGAATGACAGGGTGTGGCGGCCGACCTCGCGCTGCGACACCACGGCCGCCTGTCGCGGATGCACGATCTCGACGGGATCTTCGATCGTGAGGATGTGGATCGGGTCGGCGCGGTTGAGCAGATCGATCAGCGCGGCGAGCGTGGTGGTCTTGCCGTGGCCGCTCGGCCCGGCGATCACGACGAGACCCTGGTGATGCTCGGTGACCCTGGCGACGGCGGCGGGCAGGCCGAGCTCGGCGAGCGCCGGTGGGCGGGCGACCGCGAGCCGGAACGCGCCCTTGAGGCCGCCCTGCTGGCGCGACACGTTGGTGCGCAGCCGCCCGCCGCCCGGCACGTCGACGCCGAGATCGACATAGCCGCGCTCGGCGAGCTGGCGGCGGCGGACCGGCCCGAGCAGCGGCATGACCAGCGCCTCGACGTCGGCCGCGCTGCGCGGCGCGGGGTCGAGCGTGACGAGATCGCCGAGGGTGCGCACCAGCACCGGGCGGTTGGCCGCGAGGTGCAGATCGGTCGCGCCCATCCGCCGCGCGTCGGCGACCAGGCCGGCGAGCGCCGGCACGACGGTCGAGGGCTCGTCGATCAAGGTGAGCGCGTCGGCGGGTTCGGGCGCGCGCCGGGCGGGGTCGCGGAGCGGCGGTGCGGGGGTCGGCCCGGAGGTCCGCACCGCGATCTGCGGCACGGCGACCGCCGAGCCGTGCGGCGGCGTCGTGTGCCGGGGCCGCGTGGCGTGCGCGGCGGCGGCCTCGTGATCGTGCGCGGGATCGGTGGGGCGGGCCGGTGGTCGCAGCGCCGCGGGGGGCACGGGGGTCGGACGCGATGGCGGCGCCGGTCGCGCGGGTGGCGGCGAGGGTCGCGCCGGCGGCTGCCGGTGCTCGATCCGCAGCAGCACGTCGCTGCCCTGGCGGATGAACTGCGCGCGCAGCGGCCGCCCGTCGAGATCGATCGCCACCGGATCGCCGACCTCCTCGCTCGCCGGCACCAGCGCCGCCAGCTGGGTATCGCGGATCAGGTGCATGAGCTGCGGCAGCGTGACGGCCGCGGTCGTCAGCGGCTGGTACCCGCTGGGGATCCGCAGCGCCACCTGGCGGCCGGTGGCGACGACCAGCTCGGTCGCCCCGGGGCGGTCGAGCTGCGCGAGGAGCTGGAACAGCTGCACGCTCACAAGACCCCCATGGTACTACGACGCGGTGACTCGCTGGCAGCGCTACTGGTTCGACGACGGCGGACGGACCTCCGCCGCGGTGGTCCGGATCGCGATCGCCGCCGCGGTTTTGATGACGCTGCAACGGCTCGCGACGCTGTCGACCGTCCATATTCCAGGCCCGGCGGAGCTGTATCGGCCGGTCGGAATCTGGATGCTGTTTGGCCACCTGGTCCCCCCCGGCGGCGTGGTCGCGGCGCTGTGGGGGGTCGCGATCGGTGCGACCGTCCTCATGCTCGTCGGGCTGTGGTCGCGCGCGTCGACCGCGGTCAGCTTCGTCACGGCGATCGCGCTGACCTCAGCATCTTTCGCATCGAGCGCCAGCTGGTCGCATCAGTACAATGTGGTGTTCCTCGCCCAGCTGGCGTTCCTCGGCGCGCGCGGCGGCGACACCCTGTCGCTCGATGCGGTGATCCGGCGCCGGCGCGGCCTGCCGCCGCTCGACGCGCCGCGCGGCTACCAGTGGTCGGTCCGCCTCGTCCAGCTCGCCGTCGCGCTGATGTTCGCGGGCGCCGCGTTCCACAAGCTGCTGCACGGCCACTTCACGCTGCACTGGGCGCTGTCGGACAACCTGCGCCATCAGCTGCTGGTGCGCTACGACCTCGCCGGGCTGCCGCGGCCTGCCGTCGCCGACTGGATCATCGACGACGTCTGGCGGTTCCGCACGGCGGCCGTGCTCAACCTGCTCTCGCAGGCCGCGCCGATCCTCGCCTGCATCTTCGTGCGCC
>VBLP01000474.1:8629-10361 GCA_005887925.1 Deltaproteobacteria bacterium
TCGTCGACCTGTGGAACCCACACTGGCTGCCGCTGGCCGCCGCGTTCATCGACTGGGATCGCCTCGCCGCACTGGCCTTGCACCGCCCGGCCACCGCGCGGCCGCCCCCGCCGGGCTGGACGCCGCCGGCCGCCGCGCGCCGCTTCATCATCGCGTTCGTGATCTACGACGCGATCACCGCGCTGGTCCCGACGCTCGATCAGCGCCTCAATACCTATCCGTTCTCCGGCTTCCCGATGTTCGCGACCGTCCGTGCCCGCGAGCCCTACAACCAGCACCAACCGTACGCCGTCCCCGGCGACCACTTCGAGGTGATCTCGGCGCGCCCGCCCGACGAGCACGCCCAGCGCTGGATCGATCACAGGAACCGCCGGCTGTACCTGGTGACCGACCCGGTGGTGTTCCGTAAACGGCTCGCCGCCATCCTCGCCGACGTCCAGGCCCGGTTCCCCGAGCTCGGCATCCGCGGACTGCGCCACTACCTCACGATCTTCGAGGCCCCGGCCTATCCTGCCGCCGCCCACTTCGAGCCCCACCCGATCGCCATCATGGGCGAGCTCGATGACACCGGCCGGTTCCGCAGCGCGCTCGGCACGCTCGACGACACCGGCGCCACGCTGCAGCCGCAGAACCTCGACGCTGCCGGCGCCCACCTGGTCGTCTACACCGGCGATGATCCCACGCCGCACGACCTCCCGGCCACGCGCAGCGGCGATCGCTTCGTCACCGGCCCGATCGCCGGAGACCCGCTCTACGTCGTCGCGATCATCGAGGGCGCGCCCTGGCTCGTAGCCACCCGCCGCGCCTGGCGCTGGGAGTGATCACAGCGGGGCCAGGCCGGCCTCGAGCTCCGCGAGCGTGTCCGCGCACGCCGGGTCGTCGCGCGCCGCAGCGGCGAGCGCCTGGCGGCCGCCGGCGATGTCGCCGGATGCGGAGAACGCGGCCGCGGCGTTGCGATAGCAGATCCGCCGGTTGCCGGTGAAGCCGCCGGCGTAGGGCGGGCCGTCGATATGCAGCCGGCGCGCCGCGTCGAGGAAGCCGCGAGCGGCCTCGAGGTAGCGCTGCGCCTCGTAGTCGGCGGTCGCGCGCGCGAACGCGGCCTCGGCGGTGTCGTACGCCGCCGGCACCGGCTCGGAGCCGCGCGGTCGGAGGAGCTGGAGCAGGGCGTCGGGGTGTCTGTGCATCATGGGGGCGTGCTCGGGAGGCGCCGCGGGGCACGCGCCGAGACCGAGCGCTGCGCCGAGCCACAGGGCGCTCACTTGAGGTGCTGACCGGTGTCGAACCATGTCTTCAGCTTGGATGAATAGGTCCCGAAGAACGTCGGGTCATTGCGCCACATCGTGAACGCCTCGGCGTAGAACTCCTGCGGTTTGGCCGGCCAGTTGTCCTTGGCGTACTTGGTCACGGGCTCGATGCTGTTGGTCGTCACGAAATCGACGAACGCCTGCAGCCGCTTGCTCCGCGCGCCGGTGGGGTCCTTGGCGGCGGCGGTCACACCGGCCGCGGCGGCCTGTGCCTGGCGCTTCGCGAGCAGGTCCTGGACGACTTTCAGGTAGGCGTCCTGGTCGGCGATCGCCTGCTTGAACGCGGCGTGCGCCGGATTGGTCGCCGGCACGGCGGCCTTCGCCGTGTCGCGCGTCGCGATCGCGGCCAGCGCGGGCGCCTCGAGCGCGGCCATCTTGGTTGCATCGTTCTCCTTGCGGAACGCCGTGATCGCGGTGTCGGCATCATC
>VBLP01000474.1:10383-29325 GCA_005887925.1 Deltaproteobacteria bacterium
GGCGATTTGCTCGGCCCGACGACGGCGGTGTTGCGCGAGGCGACCGCCTTGGCGCTCGCGGTGTTGCCCGCCTCGATCGCCTTGTTGGTCGCGGCCGTCGCCGTCATCTCGGCGGCGTTGGCGTCGTCGACCGCCTTGGTCGCCTGGGCGTGCGCGACCTCGTGGAGCAGCGTGCGGAAGCTGGCCGGCGCGGCATTGGACGAGTCGCCGACGAACGACTTCAGGTCGGCGTCGAACATGCCGACCGCGAAGCGGATCTCGCGGACCTTGATCGCGGTGAGGCCATCGGGGGAAAGCTTGTCCTCTCTCGTCGTGAGCCCCTCGGCGGACTGGCCGTCTGCGCTCAGCGTATTGTCGGTGAGGATGATCGTGTACTTCGAGAGCGCCGACGCTTCTCCCGTGAGCCGACCGAGCGCCGCCGACAGCTTGTTGAGCTGGTCGAGCTTCCAGGTCTGGCCCTTCTCGCCCTTGATGTCGGTCAGGTCGAACTTGGCCTTGAGTGAGGTGATCGCGTCCGCGGTGGTCTTGAATGTCCCGGCGACGGTCGGCGGCGACGATGCCACCAGGGTGCCCTCGGCGTTGCCGGCGGCGTCGAACCGCACCTGGATCGCGCCCTTAGATCACGTACAGCTCCTCGGTCGACTTGGTGGTGACCCCGGTGGCCTTCCAGCTCTTGATGGTGGGCGTCGCGGCGCTCTTCTCCTTGTTCAGCTCGGTGGTGATGTCGGCCAGCGCGGTCCCGCTGCGCATCGGCTTGATCGTGTAGCTCGTGGAGTCGTAGGGCGCCTCCTTCTTCTGCACCGCGGGGCTGCCGCCGGCGCCGCCGCCGAACCGATCGAGCAGCGGCTCCGCCGAGCGGCCGGCGACGACGGCGTCTGCCACCTCGTCGGCATGGCGCTCGTAGGTGTCGCCGCTGCGGCCCACGCCGCCGGCGAGCTGGACCCCGCCGGCCTGCTGCACGACATGCGCGGCCTCGTGCGCGGCGGTGTGGAGGTCCGGTTCGCTGCGAAACGCGACCGACCGTCCCGTGGCGTATGCGTCTGCGCCGGGCTGGCGTGTCGCCTCGGTGGCCGGTCCGCCGACCTGCGCCTTGACGTCGCGGACGTCGTGACGGCCGAACAGGCGCTCGATGGTCGCGCGGTGAGGCAGCGGCCCGGCCGCGCCGGAGACGCCCTGGGCCGCGACGCCATGCGCATGCGCGTCGTCGAGCCCCGCCTCGCCTTTCATCTGCACCGCCTCGGCCATCGGCGGCAGACGCATCGTGAGCGTCTGCTTGCCTGCGGCCAGACGCGGCGCGCTGCGCTCCACCTCGTCCGCGCTCGATCGACTCTCCCGCTCATCACCCCGCTGAACGCTCACCTTCGTAGGATGAAGGTGAGGACCCTGGCCGTCAAGCGCAAGCTGCTGCGCGTCGAACAGCGCTGCAGTGGGCACAGCTTGCCGTGCAAATGAGCCGGCGATCGAGCCACTCCGCATCGGGGCCAGATACACCAGCTGCGGCGATATCGGCCCATAGGAGCCAGCGCCAGGTCGGGATTCGATGACACGCGGCGACCTGTCCTGACAGATAACTTGTGCACGGCCGCCTGGGCCGTCGACCTGACAGGGCATGCCCACCACCGCACTGGCTCTCGAACCCTAGACCCCACGGTCGGTGCACTCGAAGTGCACGCACGCATCGTGCCGTGCGCCGATCGCGAGGCAACCGCGCGCGGGGGCGCCGGGTCGGACTCGACAACACTGCTGCACCGAGCGCTTCGGCCAGGACGCCGGACAGCTCGCATTCATGACACGGGCGCGCCGTACGCGCACCGCGTCGAGGAGCTGGACGTGAAGCGCTCGTGGCTGGTCGTCGTCATATGCCTGTGGTCCGCGCGCATCGCGCTCGCACAAGACATCGAGCGCGTCGAGGTTCGGGGCAACCATCACGTCGACGTGGAGACGATCCGCGCCGCCGTCGCGACGAAGGCCGGGCAGACGCTCGACCCGGGGCGGCTGCGCAGCGACCTGCGCGCGATCTGGAGGCTCGGGATGTTCTCCGACGTCCGGGCCGCCACCGAAGGCGATGTCGTCACGTTCGAGGTCGTCGAGCGGCCGACGATCCGCAAGATCCTCGTCGCGGGCAACCACGAGCTGGCGCTCGACAAGATCGACGAGGTCATCGAGCTCACGCGCGGCGCCGTCGTCGACGAGGCCGCGATCCGCAGGTCGCGCGACAGGATCGCGGACCTCTACCTCGCGCAAGGCTTCCTGTTCGCGACCGTGGACATCGCGCAGCTCCCCGCCGACAGCGGCGAGGTCGATGTCCAGTTCACCGTCGACGAGCACGCGAAGGTCACGGTCTCCGACATCGCGTTCACCGGCAATCGCGCGATCGCCAGCGACGAGCTGCGCAGGCACATGTCGACGAGCCCGCCCGGCGCACTGTCGTTCGTCACCAGCTCCGGCGTGTTCCGCCGCGACGAGCTCGAGCGCGACCTCGCGGTCCTCACCGGCTACTATCACGACCAGGGCTTCGCGGCCGTCAAGATCGCGCCGCCCGCGCTGCAGCTGTCGCACGATCGCAAGCGGATGATGGTGAGGATCGCGATCGAGGAGGGACCGCGGTTCGACTACGGCGCGATCGACGTCAAGGGCGACCTGCTCGGTACCCGGGCGCAGCACCTCGCGCTGATCCGTAGCCGGCCGGGCGCGAGGTTCGTGCGCTCGATGGTCGAGGCGGACCGCAGGGCGCTCGAGGTGCACCACCAGGACCTCGGGTTCGCCAACGCGAGCGCAGCGCCGCGGCCCCGCGTCGACGACACCCACCACCGGATCGCGATCGACTTCGAGATCGTGCGCGGCCAGCGCGTGTCCGTCGAGCGCGTCTCGATCCGCGGCAACTCGAAGACGGATGACAAGGTGATCCGCCGCGAGCTGCGGATCGCCGAGGGCGAGCTGTTCAGCGCGACGAAGCTCGCGCAATCGCGGCAGCGCGTGATGGCGCTCGGCTACTTCGACGGCGTCGCGATCGCGACGCGCCGCGGGAGCTCCGACGACACGATCGGCGTCGAGGTCGAGGTCCGCGAGCGCTCGACCAGCACGTTCCAGGCCGGCGTCGGGTTCTCGTCGACGGAGTCGTTCCTCGTGCAGGGCCAGGTCGCGATGGAGAACCTGCTCGGCCGCGGCCAGTCGCTGTCGGGCCAGGTCCAGCTGTCGAGCGTGCGCCGGCTGTTCGCGCTGCACTTCGTCGACCCGTACTTCCTCGACAGCCGGTGGACATTCGGCGCCGAGCTCTACAACCAGACCCGCAGCCTCGGCGCGTACGCGCGCACGTCGACGGGCGGCTCGCTGATGCTCGGCTACCCGCTGGCCGATCGCCTGCACGGCTTCCTCACGTACCGGCTCGAGGACGTGGGCATCACGAGCGGCTTCGACGGCTTTGCAGGCCTCGCCGCGACCGCGTCGCCGCTCCCGGCGCTCGATACCGCGGACCTGTTCCGCGGCGGGTGGACGTCGTCGATCCGCGGCTCGCTGGCCTACGACACCCGCGACAACCGACTGCTGCCGACCAGCGGCGAGTACGCGACCGCGTACGCCGAGTATGCCGGCCGGCTCACCGGCTCCGGGAACGAGCTCGTGCGCTACGGCGGCTTCGCGCGGCACTACCAGCACCTCGGACCATTCGTGCTGCGACTCAACGCTGAACTGGGCGTCACCCAGTCGCTCGGCGGCCGCGGCGTGCCGCTCACCGAGCGCTACCTCCTCGGCGGAATCTCGGACATCCGCGGCTACGAGCCGCGATCGCTCGGCCCTCACCTGTGGTCGCAGCACGCGGGCGATGTCGGCCAGCCGCTCGACCCGCTGGCGATCGGCGGAAACCTGGAGGTCATCGGCAACGCCGAGCTCGAGTTTCCCCTGGTCAAGAGCATCGGAGTATCCGGGGTCGTGTTCTTCGATGTCGGCAACGCCTACAACCTCGAGTCGAGGTTCTGCAGCCGCCCCGGCTCCGACGCGTGCACCGGCGGCCTCGACGCCGTCGGAAGTCTCCGCAGGTCGGTCGGCGTCGGCGTGCGCTGGCAGTCGCCGATCGGTCCGCTCCGCTTCGAGTGGGGCGTCCCGCTCGACCTCAAGCCCGGCGAGAAACCGGATGGGCTCGAGTTCTCGATCGGCGGCTCGTTCTGATGCGACGCGGTCCTCGAGTAGCCGGGCGGCGGCGCGCGCGGTCTCATTCCGGGTTTGCCAGGATCTCGAGCAGTCGCAGCATCGTCGCGACCTCGCGCACCGCGGTGGCGAGTGATGGCCGGGCACCGCCGCTGTGATCGTAGAGTCCGGTCAGATGTACGCGCACGTCGGCATGAACCATGCCGGCGGCGAGCACCTGCGCTTGCTCGTAGGGAATGACGTTGTCGTTGACGCCGTGCATGATATCGACCTTGCAGCGCACATCTGCGAGGTAGGGCAGCGCGTCGAGTGCCGCCCCTCGCTCGGCGCCGCGCCGGACACAGCGGAGCGCGAACGGCAGCCAGTCGGGCGTGAGGCCGATGCCGTGCAGGTACAGCTGCCTGACGGACTCGGGAATGCGCCTGGCGATCTCGAGTCCGACCTCGACACGGCGCTCGGGCGCCTTCATCTCGGGGCGCCCCCAGGTCCGGCGCACGTACTCGCGCCAGGCGTCGAGCACCGCGTCGGGATCGGGGCACGGTGGGTCGAGGTCGTGCACGAAGCTCATGAAGACAACGGGCTGGTTCAGCGGCTCACGTGCCTTCGGGGTGCGCCCCGGGACCTCGCCGGCGAGGCAGTAGCGCAATATCGACGAGAAGCTGCCGTAGCCGCCGAACAGGATCAGGCGCGCGAGCCCGCCCGCACCGACCCGCGCGGCGAGCCCGATCGACGCCAGCGACCCGAACGAGATCGAGAAGATCACCGGAGGGCGCACCTCGGGGTCCCAGCGGCCGCGCGCCCGCCACACGCGCTCGAAGTCGTCGATCACGCGCGGTGTCGGAAGGAGATCGGCGAAGTCCTTGAGGACCGGCGCGAGCACGAGGTGGCCCGCGGTCGCCAGCACGCGGCAAAACCGATCCTGGCGCGGGTCGTCGGCTCCGGCGTAGTGCAGACCGGGCGCGATCAGGTAGACCGAGCGGGGGCGTCCGCGTGGATGCCCGCGTGGGTGATAGACCCGCACCCGGATCGGACGATCTCCCTCGAGGATGTCGTCGTGCTGTGCGATGCCGGCGGGACTCGTCGCGGTGCCCGCCCACGGCCCGAGCCAGCGCGCCACGGTCGCGAATGCGGCAGCTCGTGCGAACGGCGAGTGCATGGCTGATTCGAGGGCGAGAGCACTCCGAACGATCGGTCAGCGCTCGACGATGCCGCCGGGGCCCTTGGTGGCGGGCTGCTTGCGATCCCACTGGCCCTGCATCTCGCTGAACAGCTGGTCGAGCTCGGTGTGCATGCGCGCCGGATCGCGCGCGATCGCGGCCTCGCTGGCGCGGTGCAGGTGCGTGTCGATCGCGCGCTGCTCATCGGCGCTGATCGCCGTCATCACGCGGGCGTTGTAGTAGGCCCAGATGTGCGGCGGCAGCCCGGCGTCGAGCATGCGCTGGCCGGCCAGGAGCGCCCGGCGCTTGGCCTCGGGATCGCGCGCGGTGTCGATCGCGGTGAGCGCCGCGCGCCAGGTGTCGCGGAACACCGGGTAGTGGTCGAGGATCGGCGCGCAGGCCTCGAGGATGCGCGACATGCGGTAGTGGACGTCGTCGAGCGATGGCTCGCTCGCGGTGGACGGCGGCGGCGTCGGTGGCGGCAGCAGGTCGACGGGGATCACGCGCTCGATGCGAGCGCCCTTGAGCAGCAGCTTGTCGGCGATCGCGACGGACAGCGTGGCGATGCCGTTGCGATCGAGGCTGATCGTGATGTCGACCGGCGTGTTCTTGGGCACCGGCTTGGTCAGCGTGATGACGACATCGTTGATGTGGTCGTTGTGGCGCGCGAGCGGCTGGTGGCCCTCGTAGAACCGCAGCCGGACCTCGGTCTGACCGGCGCGCGCGGTCGAGTACGGGTGCGTGCGCGGCTCGGTCGGCAGCACGGTGCCCTCGGCGATCAGCACGCTCAGCGTGCCATCGTGCAGCTCGACGCCGATCGGCCGCGGCGTGACGGTCACGACGACCGCGCCGCCATCCTCGCCGGCGGGGCGCTCGACCGCGGGCTTGCCGGCGGCGGCGGGCTCGAGCTGCGACGCGCGGACGGCGGCGCCGAGGGCCACGCACAGCATGCCGTCGATCTCGGCGTCGACCTTGGCGGCGCCGAACAGGCCGGAGACGGCGTCCATGACGGCGGGCAGCCGCGAGCTGCCGCCGACCATCAGCACGCGGTGGATGTCGTCGGCGCCGAGCCTGGCATCGGCGAGCACGTCGCGGACGCGCTGGACCACGCGGTCGACGAGCGGCCGCGATGCCTGCTGGAACCACGCGCGCGTGACCTCGGTCGACAGCGCGAGCGGCGCACCGCCGTGCGGCGTGCGCAGGAAGCGGTCGATGGCGACCGCGTCGGTCGTCGACAGCGCGATCTTGGCGTCCTCGGCGACGCTCTTGAGCTGCGCGATCACGGTGGGCTCGCGCCGGATCTCGGCGGGCAGCTCGTCGAGCAGGCGGGCGAGCACGATGTTGTCGAAGTCGTCGCCGCCGAGGAAGTTGTCGCCGCCGATCCGGAACTGCAGGCTGTGCTGGCTCGACAGCATGAGCACGGACACGTCGAACGTGCCGCCGCCGAGGTCGAACACCAGCACGGTGCGCGAGTCGGTGCCGAGGTCGATGCCGTACGCGAGCGCCGCGGCGGTGGGCTCGTCGAGGATGCCGAGCACGCCGAGCCCGGCGAGCTCGCCGGCCTTCTGGGTCGCCGCCTTCTGGCGCTCGGTGAAGTAGGCGGGCACGGTGATCACCGCGTGCGTCGGACGCTGGCGCAGCGACTTCTCGACGCCGGCGACGATGTGCCTCAGGATCTCGGCCGACAGCTCGACCGGCGTGAACGGCTTGCCGCCGAGCTTGATCACGAGCTCCTCGCCGCCCGGCGGCGGTGGCTCGACCGAGTACGACACCAGCTGCTTGGCGCGCGCGACGTTGTCGTCGTTGGGCATCCGGCCGATGAACCGCTTGACCGACCACGCGACGGTGCCGTGCGGCGCCTCGGCGAGGTTGTCGCGGGCGCGCTTGCCGACGACGAGCTTGCCGCCCACCGCCTGGATCACCGACGGCGTCCAGTCGATGCCCTCGAGCGTGCGCAGCACCGCCGGACGGTTGCCCTTCATGTACGCGACCACCGAGTTGGTCGTCCCGAGATCGATCCCGACCTTGAATGTCATGGAGACGATTCCGACACTATCACGTCCGCTTTTCGGAGCACGTTGCCATGCCACGCCAGGCCCGCGCGTGCGACCTGCACGACGCGGCCGGGCTCGCCGTCGACATAGCCGGTCGCGCGCATCCGGTCGAAGTCGGCGACCGAGCGCACGCGGGGCCGGAACGGCCGCAGCCGGGCGCGGGGCAGCGCGCGGGCCAGCGCGTCGGCGGCCGGTGCGAGCGCGCGGTCGGCCTGGCCGGCGAGCGCGAGCTGATCGGCGAGCTCCTCGGTGCGACGGCCGGTCTCGAGGAACATCGCGACGAGCGCCGCCGCGCGGTCGCCGTCGCCGGCGAACGCTCGCTGGACGGGGGCGAGCGCGACCGGCACCTCGGCGGGCGCGGTCACCAGCGCCGCGCGATCGGCGAACCTCGCGCGGCCGCGCCGGCCGGCGCCGATCGTCACGCGGGCGAGGTCGAGCGGCACGCCGGCCCATGCGAGGGTCTGCGCACCGTCGCGCGCGGCGCGGGCCAGCATGCGATCGATCATCGCCTGGGTGGGTCCGGGCGACGCTTCGGCGAGCGCGCCGGCCCCCGCGATCCCGCGGATCAGGCAGGTCCAGTCGACCGCGGCGAGCTCGGCGAGCGTCACGGATCGAGCTCCAAGACCAGGATCGGCTCGTCGTCGAGATCGGCGCGGAAGGCGAGCGCGGGCGGCGCGGCGCCGGCGGCGGGAGCCGGACCGACCGCGAGGACCACGGCGAGCTCGTTGGACACCAGCGGCGGGAGCTCGGCGTGCTCGTCGATCAGCTGCTCGATCTCGGCCTCGCTGGCCGTCGGCAGCGCGAGCAGCATGTCGACGGCGAGCCGCTTGTAGGGCTGCCGCAGGTCCTCCTGCGCCTGGTGGATCGCGGCGGCGTCGCGCGGCCGCTGGGTGACGGCGCGCGCGTAGGCGGCGAGGATGGTGTCGGCCGGCGCGTCGAGCGCCACGCCGATCAGGTCATACGGGTCGAGCAGCGGTGGGCGCTGGGTCATCGCCGGCTCCAGCCGCGGTACGCGACGGCGCGATGGGCATGGCGCGCGGCCTCGCCGTCGTTGCCGGCGCGGGCGTAGGTCTCGGCGAGCCGCTCGTGGAGGATCGCGAGCCGCCGCGCGACGCCGCGGATCGGCAGCCCGGCGCTGCGCGCGACATCGAGCGTGTGGCGCAGCGCCTCGATGCGCGCGTCGACGTCGCTGATCGAGGCCATGGTGTCGTCGCCGAGCTCCGAGCGCCGGACCTGCGCGGCGATCAGGCTGTCGGCGACCGTCACCGGATCCGGGGCGGTCTGCAGGGCCCCGAGGATCGCGTCGACGTCCTTGACCTTGGTCGCTGCCGCGAGCGCCATCGCGACGTGGAGGCGCAGGCGCGCGCGCAGCGGGTCGGCCGGCGCGAGCCCGATCGCGGTCACGCACAGCTCGATCGGGCCGAGCCCGGTCGCGCCGCTGCCGAGCTCGTCGAGGTGGCGCGCGATCAGCCTGGCCTCGGCCTGGCGCAGCGCGGGCACGTCGTGGCTGGCGCGGAGCTGCGCGAGCAAGCGCTGCGGCCGGCCGAGCTTGTAGCGGGCGTAGAGCTGTTCGCACAGCGCCGCGATCTGGGCGGCGAGCGGCTCGGGCATCGCGTGCGATCGCTCCACGCGGGACCAGCCCTGCGCGACGTCGGCGGCGGCGAGCAGATCGCCCTCGTCGACGGCCTCGGCGATCCGCCGCACGTACACCGCCGCGAGCAGGCTGGTCGCGTCCCGATCGACGCGGTGGTCCGCGATGCGCCGGCCCACCATGCGCTCGGCGACCTCGAGCCGGCCCTCGTACAGGGCGAGCCAGCCGTCGACCAGCGCACCGCCCAGGATGCCGCGCACGGCGTCGGCCTCGGCGGCGACGCGGGAACCGGCGGGGACCTCGGCGAGCGCCGCGATCAGATCCGCGCGGCGGTCCAGCAGATCGACGCCGAGGGGGCCCAGGCCGATCGGAAGCACGCGGCCGACCGCGGCGGTGGTGAGCAGCGATTGCAGCGTGCGCGCGATCGCGATGTCTCGCGCCAGCAGCCGGCGGACCTCCTCGAACCTCGCCGGGTGCGCGGCATCGCCGCGGGCGGCGTGCCACTTCGCAAGCTGGCCGAGGATGTCGGCGATCCGGCGCTCGCAGGCGTCGCGCGCGCTCGCCAGCTCGTGCGCGGCGACCCGGTAGACCGGTCCGCGGCGAGCGGCCAGCGCGCGCCACGCCCGCTCGCCGGCGAGCACCGGGCCGAGCAGGCCGACCATCATCCGCCACGCGGCGCGGCAATCCTCGTCGGAGCTGCCGGCGAGCTCGCGATCGATCGCGCGGCGCAGCTGGGTCGCGAGCGCGGTCTGCAGCGCGTCGTCGTCGCCCGGAGCGGCGCGCCACGCGGCGCACGCGGCCTCGGCGGCGGCCTCGATCGACGATCGCGCGAGGATGCCCGCGGCGCCGGCGGGCCGCACCAGCGGGACGAGGCGGTCCAGCGCGGCGGCGGCGCCGGCGGTGTCGCCCGCCCTGCGGCGGCGCCGGGTCTCGAAGGCGACGAGGCCGATCGCGAGATCGCGCTCGGCGGTGTGGTCGAGCTGGCCGAGATCGATCGCGTCGAGCGCGATCGCCTCCGGGGGATCCGCCGAGGCGCGCAGGGCGAGCGCGACCAGCCGCGCGCGCCGGGCGTCGTCGCCGTCCAGCGACCCCGCGATCTCGTCGAGGAACGCCGCGATCCGAGCGTGAGACGGCCGATCGTCGGAGGCGCCCGCGAGCGTGTATGCGACGAACAGCGCCGCGTCGCCGCCGAGCCGCACGATCTCGGCGGGGTGATCGAAGCACCAGGCGGCGAGCTCGCCGGGCGCGTCGCGATGGATCAGGTCGAGCAGCCGCGCGGCGCTGCCGACGAAGCCGGGGACGGTCAGCAGCCGGGGCAGGCTCGCGCGCACGGCGGCGTCGTCGCCGAGCAGCTCGGCGAGCAGCGCGGCCAGGAGGTCGCGGTGATCACCGGCGGGTGTCAGCGTGAGCCACCAGCGCGCGTGGTCGACGTGCACCGTGCGGATCGCGAGCGCGAGCGCGTGCAGCGCCGCCAGCGGCGCGCCGAGCCGGGCGTGGAGCTCGGCGAGCCGGGCCCGCGCGGCGTCGTGCTCGCCGTCGCGGATCCAGTGGGCCGCGATCGCGACGGCGAGCTGTGCGTAGGCGTCGCGGATCCGTGCGTCGCCGGGCGTGCGCGCGAGCATGCGCTCGAGCTCCGCGGCGGCCTCCATGATCGCGTCGAGATCGCCGCCCGCGGCCACTGTCCCCGCGCGATGGACGCGCATCGCGACCAGATCGTCGGCGAGCCCGCGGTGGTCGGGGCGGAGCTCGACGGCGCGCTCGAGCGCGCGGATCGCGAGCGCCGGATCGCCGTGCTGCACGCAGACCGCGGCGGCCTGCAGCGCGGCGACGCTCGCGGTGCCCTCGACGTCGAACCCGGGCGGCAGCGCGGGCGCGTCCGGATCACGGACATCGCCGGCGGCCGCGAGCACGACGGCACGGTCCCACGCGCCGGCCCGGCGATAGCCGGCGATCGCGCGGGTGCGGTCGCCGGCGAGCTCGTGGAGCGCGGCGGCCAGCCGCTCGACGACCTTCGCGCCCGGTGCCACGGCCTCGAGCCGGTGCTGCGCATCGCGCGCGAGCTCCGGGGCGCGCAGCGCGACCGCCAGCATCGCCGCCTGACGCGCGACCAGCGGGCTCGCGGGGGCGCGTGCCAGCGCATCGCGGATCGCGCGCGCGGCGTCGGCATGCGCACCGCCGCGCCTGAGCAGCTCGCCGGCTGCCAGTCGCGCGGCGGCGCGCGCGGTCTCGGGCGGACCGAGCACGGCGGAGTCGGGCGATCCCGCCGCCGGCGGTGCCTCGAGGATGTCGAGCGCGCGCGCCGGATCGCCCGCGGCGTGCGCGAGCCCCAGCCGGAGCCGCGCCTCGGTCCACCCGGGGAAGCTGTCGACGAGCGACGCCAGCTGCGCGATCGCGGCGGTGCGGTCGACCTGGGCGAGCGACCGCGCCCGCAACAGGCGCGCGACCGGCGAGTCGTTGGCGGCGAGCACCTCGTCCGCCCGCTCGCGCTGACCGGCGCCGAGGTAGACGCGCGCCAGGAGGATCCGGCCACCTGCGCTCGCGCGCGCGGCCGCCAGCGCGCCGGCCAGCTCGCGCAGCCGCTCGCGATCCCCGAGCTCGAGCGCGATCAGGGCCGCGTTCGCGGCGACGATCGGGCTGGTGGTCGGTCCATCGGGAACCAGGTCCCACAGCGACCGCACCTCGGCCGCGTCCCCGGCGAGCAGGGCGAGCGTGCGCGCGACCGTGGTGTCGATGTCGGCCGTGGCGGGAAACCGGCACAACCGGCGCGCGGTCTCGAGGTCGCCGGCGCCGACCGCCGCGATCGTCGCGGCCGCGATCGTCGCCGGCCCGGCGGCCTCGGGGCCGATGCGGGCGATCGCGTCGCCGATCGGCGCGCGCGGCAGCGGCATGCGCCAGGCCACGCTCTGCGCGACGCGCGGCGATCACCGGCGGGCCGGCGCTCGCGACGAGCAGCGGATCGTCGACCGCGAGCCTGGCGAGGCCGTCGCTGTCGCCGCGGAGCGCGCGTACGACGCGCGACCACTTCGCGTCCGGCCAGCGCTCGAGCAGGTTGCCGGCCAGCTGTGGCCCGAGCCGGTGCGCGTGCGCCGGCGGAAACCCACGCTCGAGCGCCAGCTGCAGCGACCGCGCGAGCGCCTCGGGCAACGGCTCGAGCAGCGCGAGCGTGTAGGCGTCGAGCGCGCGCGGCGTGGCGATCCCGCGGCTCGCGAGCACGATGGCGACGAACGCGACGTCGCGGTCGGCGTGGCTCGTGTCGTCGTGGATCGCGCGCGCCTCGCGCTCGTCGAGCGTGCCGCCCAGCGCCTGCGCGACCGCGTGCAGCAGCCGCTCCTCGCTCGACAGCGCGTCGAACACCTGCTTGCGCGTCGCGGCGGTGGCGCGCACATGCTCGGCGATCCGGTCGGCGCGCGCGGCGAGCGCCGGCCACTTCGCGACATCGTCGATCAGCCGGACGTCGATGGCCAGCGCGAGCCGGTCGAGGTACGCGCGCCCCGGGTCGCTCGCGACCATCACATCACCAGCTGGATCATGCCATCGCGGACGGTCGCCCGCACCGTGAGCGGCGCCGAGCGCCCGAGCAGGAGGTTCGCGATCGGGTCCACGAGCGTGCGCTCGACGGCGCCGCGGATCGGGCGCGCCCCCAGGTCGGGGCCGTCGGTCTCGCGGCCACCGGCGCGCGCGAGGAGGCCGAGCACCGCGTCGTCGACNCGGTACTCGGCGGGCCCGAGCCGGCGCATCGCGATGATCGCGTCGAACCGCCCGGTGAGCTCGGTGCCGAGCAGGGTCCGCGGGTCGCCCGCCGACGACACGCCGGTCGCGACGAACAGCGCGTGCTCGCCGGTGACCTGGACCCCGCGGCCGTCCGCGACGCGGCCGGCATCGAACATCCCGAGCAGCAGTTCGCGCACGCGCGGGTGCGCCTTGTCGATCTCGTCGAGCAGCACGACCGAGTGCGGCCTGGTGCGCAGCCAGCCGGTGAGCACGCCGTCGCCGTCGTGGCCGATGTAGCCCGGCGGCGCGCCGATCAGCCGCGCGACCTGATGGCCCTCGGAGAACTCCGCGAGATCGATGCGCAACAGCGAGTCGGCACCGAACGCCTCGTCGGCCAGCGCGTGCGCGAGCGCGGTCTTGCCCACGCCCGATGGCCCCCACAGGAGGATCGTCCCGACCGGCTTGCCGGCCGGCTTGAACCCGAGCCGGCTCCGCACGACGCAGCGGCACAGCGCCTCGATCGCCGCCTGCTGGCCGATCACGCGCGCGGCGATCCGCGTCTCGAGGCCGGCGAGGTCGGCGCGCTCGCCGGTGCCGAGCTCGCTCAGCGCGATGCCGGCGCGCAGCGCGGTCGCGTGTCCGACCTCGGCGGCCGTCACGCGCGGCCCGCCCTCGCGGCGCAGCCGGGCGCACGCCTCGTCGAGGATGGCCGTGGTGCTGCTCGAGCGCCGGGCGCAGCCCGCGCAGGATCGCGAGCGTCGCCGCGGCGTCGGGCTCGGCCACGTCGATGCGCTCGAACCTGCGGGCGAGCGCGGCATCGCGCGCGATGATGCGGTCGTACTCGGCGGCGGTCGTCGCGCCGATGACCCGCACGGCGCCCCCCGCGAGCGCCGGCTTGAGCACGTCGGCCGCCGTCATCCCCGGCGCGCCGGTCGACAAAAGGCCGTGGATCTCGTCGATGAACACCAGCGTCCGGCTCGCCGTCGCCTCGGCGATCACGCGCCGGACCCGGTGCTCCAGCTCGCCGCGATAGCTCGCACCCGCGGCGAGCGCGGCCGGCGCCACCGCGACGATCCGCGTGCCGGCGAGCTCCGGCACCTCGCCGCGCGCGAGCTTGACGCCGAGCCCCTCGGCGATCGCCGTCTTGCCGACCCCGGCGTCGCCGACGAGGATCACGTGCGGCTTGGTGTGGCGCGCCAGCGTGACGACGATGCGCTCGAGCATCGGCGTGGCCGGGCCGATCCGGATGTTCGCGACCTCGACGTCGATCTCGGGAGGCGGCTCGGGCGGCCCGGCGGGCGGCCCGGCGAATGTCGTGCCGCCGTCATCGCCATCCCCGCCATCCGGGTCGTCCGCGTCCACGTCCGTGTCCTCCGGCGCGTCGGGGAGCGCGTACGGCAGCGGTCCGACCCCCTCGAGCACGCCGGCGACGATCGCGTCGGACGCTTCCGCGATCGCAGCGATCAGGCGATGCTCGTCGACGACGCCGGTCTCGCCGCCCGCGCGCGCGAACACCTCGCGCAGCTGCGGCGACCACGCCGGGATCCCGCCGGAGCCGCGACCCAGCTGGTCGAGGATCTCGTGCGCCGCGACGTCCGCGGCGTCGGCGAGCTGGCTGCGTAGCCAGCTCGGTCGCTGGCACATTGCCGCCACGACATGCGCGATCTCGACGGTGTCGAGCCGGGCGACGCGGGCGAGGATCTCGGCGGCGCGCACGTGACCCGCCACCGTGTCGGAGAGGCCGAACATCGTCACAATAGTAGCCGTGCTAGAGTCCACGCGATGGTGTTCGGCGGTCCGCGTTTCGCGCATCCGGAGCGGCCGGCGCGTCCAGACCCCGCGCCCCGCGTGATCGACGTCGAGGCGCGGTCGCCGCACAAGACGCTGTACGAGGTGCTCGTCGTGCCGCCGAGGACGTCGTCGCGCGAGATCCGCCGGATCGCGCGCGCCCTGCGCCGCCATCTGCCCGAGACCCCGGACTTTCACGACGTGTGCCTGGCGGAGCAGGTGCTCGGCCGCGCCGATCTGCGCGCCGAGTACAACGCCTTGCTCGCCAGGCTTCGCGCCGCGAAGCAGCCGATCCCGAACATCGGCCCGGCGTTCGAGGGCGCGCGCCTGGGGCCGTCGGTCACGACGCGGCTCGGCCGTGCCGGTCGCGTGACCACCCCCGCGGCAGGCAAGGCCATCGTGCGCATCCTGCAGGTGGCCCTGGTGATCGTCCTGGTCGCGATCATCGCCACGGTGGGCGGCAAGTCGCGGTCCGACCGCTACCGCAGCCCCGAGATCCGGCCGATCCAGATCCCGGACATCGACCTCAAGCGGTTCGAGCTCAAGCCGATCGACATCCCCAAGTTCGATCTTCCCAAGCTCGACGTCCCCAAGTTCGATGCCACCACGCTCGACCCCGAGGTGAAGAAGCTCCTGCTGCATCCGCCACGCGACCCCGCTCCGCCGCCTCGCAAGAGCGATCCGCCGCCCCGGCGAACCGAACAGCCGTGATGCATCGGTCGGTCGCCGGGAATACGATCCGGTGCCATGGCGTCATGACCGCATGTTCGCGCATGACCCGGGCTCGGCGCTGGGAGTGACCTGTGGTTGCGGCCCCGCGTCCGTCCTCGTCGACCGGTGCGATCCGGTACAGTAGGCCCTCATGCGCCACGCGGCCCTGCTGACCTGTTCCTTCGCGCTCTCCACGCTGGCCGCGCCCCCGGCCCACGCCGCAACGATGTGCGTGGCGGTGATGGAGTTCACCAACGCCTCGAGGGACCCCGAGCTGGAATCGCTCGGCAAGGGGCTCCAGTCGATGGTCACGACCGACCTGGCCAACGTCCAGGCGCTCCAGGTCGTCGAGCGCGAGCGGCTCAAGGACGTGCAGGGCGAGCTCCAGCTGTCGCGCGGCCAGGGCTTCGACAAGACCACCGCGGCCAAGATCGGCAAGCTGATCGGAGCCACCCACCTGTTCGTCGGCAGCTACACCGTCGTCGGCGACAAGATGCGCCTCGACGGCCGCATGATCACGATCGCGACGGGCGACATCGTGGTCGCCGAGCAGATCGCCGGCGAGAAGGCGCTGTTCTTCGAGCTCGAGCAGCTGCTCGTGCAGAAGGTGATCGCGCTGCTCGGCGTCAAGGTCCAGCCCAAGGAGAAGGCGGCGCTGTCGAAGGCCCACACCGCGGACTTCGGGGCGTTCCGCAAGTTCTCCGACGGCATCCAGGCGTTCGACGATGGCCGCGTCGAGGCCGCGATCAAGGCGCTCAACGAGGCGACCGCGATCGACAAGGACTTCAAGCTCGCCAGCCTCACGCTCGAGGAGTACGAGCGGCTCGCTGCGAAGGTCCGCACCAAGGCCGAGGCGGCGGGCCGGGTCGAGGACGAGGTGTCGCGGCTCGAGCGCAACAAGGCGATCGCGTCCGGCGTGGCGGTGCTCAAGAAGCTGTGGCCGATCCTCGACACCAAGGGCAACGCGCCCGACACCAAGCTGCGCCGCGTCGCGGCGGCATGCGCGCTGAGCGACGCGTATCGCTCCGAGCTCGGCTACAAGAACCGCGGTCCGGTGACCGGCGAGGACCTGGTGGCGGCGGGGTTCGACGACTTCACGCTGCACCGCACCGCCGACGCGCTGTTCGCGCGCGCGTGGAGCGAGGCACCCGACGTGTTCCCGCGCCTGCCTCCGCTGTGCATCGGCCTGCACATGGTCTCGGCCGACAACCCGCGCCCGATCGACGAGCTGCTCGGCTATCACATCGCGGACGCGCAGAAGCTCACGCCGAGTACCTCCACCTCGACATACCGGGGCGGGTCCGGTTGTGGGAGAAGCTCTACGAGCTCGGCAAGACCTTCCCCGGCATCCGCGACGCGGACCGCGCGCGGTTCGAGGACTACATCGCGAACCTGCGCCGCCGCGCCGGCGACTTCGACGGCTCGACCCAGATGTTCGCGGCCGCCTCGCACCACACCAGGGAGTCGTACCAGCTCAAGAAGTACGCCGAGGAGATCGACAAGAACAAGGAGCTCAAGATCCAGCTCGGCGCCGCGCCGGCGATCGTCCGCGAGCTCTACCTGCTCGGCCGCGAGCCGAGCGATCACGAGCGCAAGAACCTCGGCGACCCCAAGGTCCAGCAGCGCCTGAACGACTCCGTGTGGCATGCGCGAGAGATCAGCGAGTCCCGGCGCGGCCAGCTGGTCATCATCAATGGTCTGCCGCTGTGGCGGATGACCGAGTCCGAGTTTGGCGTCCTCCTCCGCACCGGGCCGCGCACCACCGATCTGCGCGCCGACGACCTGCGCTACGAAGGCACGCCCTACGGATTCGAGAGCAAGGGCAAGCCGCCCAAGAAACCGATGATGCTCGCCTCGGCGATGCGTGGGCGGAAGCTGACGTTCCGGATGACGATCGATCAGTCACCGGCTCCGGCCGACTGGCCGCGCGTGGTCAAGGATCCGCCCAGGGGCGGCGGCGCGGTCGGCGTGCTGTTCGGGTTGAACCGCCTGATCGGCTACGGCGGCATCAAGCACGGCGTGCCGGCGATCACGATCGGCTACGCGCTGACCGTCGCGGATGGCCGCGCCCGCCTCTCGCAGATCCTGCGTGACGGCGAGTACAACCTCGAGCTCCGCTCGCTCGGCGAGGCCGCCGTGCCCGAGCGCACCGGCAAGCGCGCGATGGAAGTGACCGTCGATCCCGGGACCGTGACGGTCACCCTCGACGGCAAGCGCGTCTCGCTGCCCTGGAAGCCCGAGGGCGACACCGCCGAAGGCTTCGCCGGCTTCGTGTTCTCCGGTCTCGGCTACGCCGTGATCGACAAGCCGACCATCACCGTCCGCTGACGAGGACGATCCTCCGTCTGATCGAGCGTCGATCTTGCTCTGGGGACCTTCCGGCGGCGCCGAGGTCAGGCAGCCAGACAACGCCAGTACCATCGCCCCAGGAACATGGTCAATCGAGATCTCTGCATCACGGTCCACCTCCAGATCGGACGTCATTGTGCGACGCGCAAGCGACGTCGCGCGCGCATTCCGTCGGTCGCGACGGACGCCACGCGAGCTGCAGCCTGGCAGATCGATCCGGACTGCGCAGTGCACCTCCGCTCATAGCAACATTGCATTGCGCGTCAGGGCTGCCGTCCACGACCATGTTCCGAACGTTCTGCGATCGCTGCGGTCGCCACCGTGGCGCTCCGATCCGCTGCCCCGCCTGCAGGTGCCGGAGATGATCGACCTGATCCGCTACCAGGTCGGGGACGGCGCGGGCACGGGTGCGGCGGTGCGCCGGAGCCGCCCGGCGGTGCGCCGGGACTGGGAGTGTCGACCGTGATCGTGCCGAGGTCGAGGGTCTGACCGGCGACGAGCGCGAGCCCGCGCCTGGAGAACGGCCGGGGCGGGCGCATCACCATCAGCGCGCAGGTCTCGGCGCGATGCTCGAGGCGGAAGCTGCCATCGGGGCCGGTGGTGGGCGGCGGGCCGTCGATCGAGACCTGGAGCCGGCCGTCGCCGCGATCGGGGGTGAGGACGACGGTCTGGCCGGCGAGTGGCTTGCCGGCGGGGTCGACCAGCTTGCCGATCACGACGGCGTTGGACGCCAGGGTGATCGCGACGCTGGCCGGCGCGCCGGCGGTGACGTCGACCCTGGCCTCGCCGTTGCCGTCGCTCGACTGGACGCGGACGGTGTAGCTGCCCGGGTCGACGCGATCGAAGCTGAACTTGCCGTCGGTGAAGCTGCGCTGGGTCCGGGTCGGTCCGTCGAGCTCGACGGAGAACAGCGCGGCGGGGCCGGCGGCGCCGGTGACGGTGCCGGTGAGCGCGGTGACGCCGACCATGTGGAGATCGACGACGGCGTCGGGTTTGATGTCGGCGGCGCGGGCGCGCAAGAGGCCGCGCTGGGCCTCGGCGACGACGGTGAAGGTCGCCGGGGGCAGGCCGCCGATCGCGTAGTGGCCCTGGGCGTCGGTGAGCGCGGGCGGGTAGGTCGCTGCCTCGCCGCCGCCGGGGCCGTCGGTGTCCTCGATCGCGATCGTGCGCGAGCGGGGCTGGCCCGGTGCATCGCGCGCGAGCATGGCCATGAGGTCGAGCTGCACGGAGACCCACGCATCGGCGAGCGGCTTGCCGTCGGCGCCGGTCACGGTGCCGGAGATGACGCCGACCGGGCGATCGACTGCGAGGTCGACGCCGGTCTTGTGCTCGGCGGCGGCGAGCTCGACGCTCGGCGCGGGGCCGCGGAGGTGGAGCGGCCGGCCGCGGTCGAGCGCGCCGAGGTGGTAGGAGCCGGGCGACAGACCGACGAGCTTGT
>VBLP01000088.1 GCA_005887925.1 Deltaproteobacteria bacterium
GGCAACGCGCAGCAGCACTACGCCCAGCTCCGCACCGGCCTCGAGCAGATCGCTGACAAGCATGCGACGCGGCTGCCGGCGCTGTTCCATCCCGATCCGAAGACCGTCGAGAAGGAGAAGGCCGCCGGCCAGCCCGCTGCTGATACCATCCCGATGAACGTCTACTTCTGGAAGGACGCGAAGGACGGCAAGTTCCACCTCTACGACCTGACCACGCCGAGCCGGCCGCACGAGCAAACCATCGTCGGCCAGCCGACGGCCGCGATGATGAACACCTTCTTCGAGGAGGTGGCGCGCTACCCCGAGGGCGAGGTGCGCTACACCCTTCCTGGCGGCACCGCGGGCATCGCACCGACGACCGGCAAGACCAAATGGTACGAATGGGTCGGCTATGCGGGCCTCGCGATCGCCGCCGTCGGGTTGGCGTTCCTCACCGCGGGGGCAAGCATTCCCGCAACGGTGTGCTTCGCTGCCGGCGCAGTCGCTGGCGGCGTCTCGGCCGGCGGTCACCTAGCTGACACGGCCCGCCTCGGCACCGCGACGACGGCCACGGTCGTGCTCGACGTGGCGCAGATCGTCGCTTCGTTCGCCAGCTTCGGCGCGATGAGCATCACCGTGAAGGCGAGTGGCGCCGCGGCGGCGCTCGCCGCGAGCCGCTGGTTCGTGCCCCTGGTCGGCACTGCCGCCAGCGCTGATGTCGTGCAGCTGGTCGCGCTCACCGACATCACGTTCACCGAGCTCAACAAGATTCAGAACGGCGCCGGTACACCTGAGGACAAGCAGCGCGCCATGGCAGTGCTTCTCACCCAGCTCATCGTGGTGAGCGGGCTGACGGCGCTCTCGGTGCAGGGCGCCCGGAATGCACGTGCACTCGCCGGCAAGCCACTCGAGGTGGTCGAGCAGAACGGCGTGAAGGTACTGCGTCTGGTGGGCGATGCCTCGGCGGGATCTGCGGCCCAGTCGGAGGTGGCGGCCAAGGACATGCGCTGGCAAATGGAGCTCAAGAACCAGAAACTGACGGCGAAGGGCGAGCCACCTCGCTACCCCGATCTCGACGCCGCAGTGAAGCAGGGCATGAGCGACTTCGAGGCAGCCAAGACCCGCGGCTTTCCTTACGGCTTCAAGGACAAGGCTGCTTTCGACGACTTTGCCAAGCAGCTCAAGGAAGGCATCGCGGCGAAGCCAGCGCCCAGCGGTGGGATTCCGGTGCCTACCGACAAGGCAGCAGTCCAGGGCAGCGCGGTCTATCGGCCCGCCGCCGATGACATCGATGTCGCCCTGCTGGTCGAGCAAAAGCAGTTCGACCAGTTGATCGAGCAGAGCTTCCCGAATCAGGTTGCCAAGGTGCGCGCTCGAGGTATCGATCCGCTACGGATGACGATGGGAGACGCTCAGACCGCCGCCGAGAAGACCCTTGCCAACGCTGTCGAGGCTGGCATTATCAAGCGTGATGATGTCGTGCCTCGCCTGAGCGATATCCGCAAGAAACTCCAAACGATCGCCGGCAAGCATGTCGACCTGTCGATTGTCAGACATGGTGGCAAGTTCGATCGCGGACCCTACATCCCTATTCCCTGAGCACCGTGCCATGAACGACGCACTGTTCTGTTCGATCCATGTCGATAGTTCCTTGGCGCGCAACGCCATGGCGTCGCTGATCGCGGAGCTGACCGGCGGCGTTGCGGCGCATGGCGACGTAGACCTCCCGTGGGGACAGATAGCCGTCGATGATGACTACGGCATGTTCGAACGCCGGGTTGCAGACGCCGATGATTTCCTCGGCTGGCCGACCCTCCTGGAAGTGATGCCCTTCGATAGCGCTCGTCGCGGAGATGTTGTGCCTGCAGTTGCGTCGCTGATGAAAGCGCTGATTGCTCGCGGAATGCGCGTGCTCGCGAAGGGCGAATACGCTGAAGATCTTCCAGGCGGTGGAGAGGTCGCCGGTGCCGCAGTCACACCGTAAGATTCCGTTGGGACGACAGTGATGGATGTCAGAAAATCGGGTGATTCGCGCCTCCACCCAACCGTTCGATTAGCACCGATCGCTTTCAACGAGAACACCGGCATCAGTTACATCGAAGCCTCCTGAACACGCGGGTGTTGATGCTAAATTTTGGCCGCGTGCTCGCGCAGGTAAGCGAGGCTCGCCGGCAGATCGCGGATGAGACGGAGCAGCATATCGAGAGCAGCGGTCTGCACGTTGCGCCCTGCTTCCCAGCGGGAGATGGTGTTCGGCCCCAGACGAAGCAGACCAGCGAGTTCCACCTGTGTGAGTCGATGGTGTTCGCGGATCGCGCGGATCTGGTGGCCTGAAAGCAGCCCGTACTTCTTGCGGTAGAGCGCAGCAGCGTCCTCCTCAAAACGGCACGCCTGCGCGTAGGTGAGAACCTGCTCACCACAGCTGGGGCACTGGAAGTGCGAAACGCTCGGCACGGAGACCTGTTCCCCGTTCACCGGACTGCGAAGCGAGCCACGCGTCTCCTTCATCATCGTGCCGCAGGTAGGGCAAGCATCGTCTGGCAGGACGACGGTGTTTCGGCGCGACGGCTTGGCCACCGCGTTCTTGTCAGCTGGCTTCTTCATCGGATTCGTCGGTTCCGCTTACAGCTCGAGGGGCTGGACGCCGAGGACGATGTGGTCGAGGGACACGGCGTCGAGCCAGAGCAGGAGCCGGCGCGACTCGCCGGCCGCGACGTCGATCTCGATGATGCGGCGGACCGGGTTGCCGGCCAGGGTGCGGGCGAGGTCCTGATCGGAGGTGCTCCAGGCGGTCGCCAGCGGCGTGGACTGCACGGGGAGGCTGTCGACCTCGACGGCGGCGCCCATCACGAACCGCGCGAACGCGGGGTTGGCGCGGACGATCACGCCGTGCGGGGTCAGGAGCGCGAGCGGCAGGCGGCAGGCGTCGAACGCGATCCGGGCGAGCTCGTCGCGCACGTTGGGTGCGCTGGGCAAGCTCGACGTGCGCTGCTCGATCACGACGCGCTTGGCGGGGCCGCCGCGGGTGCGCCGGCCGAACCCCATCATGTCCATCACGGTCTTGAGCTCGTAGATGAACGCGGCCATGTCCTTGTGGCGCTCGCTCGGCCGCTTGGCGAGCGCGTGGAGGATCAGGGTCTCTCTGGACCGGGCCGTCCCAGGGGACCTGGCCGGTGACGAGCTCGTAGAGCAGGATGCCGACGCCGTAGACGTC
Source organism: Deltaproteobacteria bacterium (assembly GCA_005887925.1). Classification (GTDB taxonomy): domain Bacteria; phylum Myxococcota_A; class Polyangia; order Haliangiales; family Haliangiaceae; genus JABFXX01. Next base: position 3,194 of record VBLP01000088.1, read on the forward strand.
GCTCGCCGGCGACGCGGGCTCGCCGCGGATCCGCTCGGGCGCGACGTAGTGCGGGGTGCCCGACAGCGAGGTCGAGGCGCGGCTGGCGTTGAGCGAGCGCGCCAGGCCGAAGTCGAGCAGCTTGATCACGGTCTTCGATCGCTTGCCCTCGTGCTCCTCCTCGGAGATCAGGATGTTCTCGGTCTTGATGTCGCAGTGCACCACGCCCTGCTTGTGGATGTAGTGCAGGGCCTCGGCGACCTGGAGCACGATGTCGCACGCCTTGCGCGCGCTGAGCTGCTTCTCGCGGAACAGGATCCGGTTGAGCGCCTCGCCGTCGACCAGCTCCATCACCATGAACATGCCGACCTTCTCGTCCTCGCCGAAGTCGACCACCGAGGTGATGTTGGGGTGCGACATCGCCGAGGCGAACCGCGCCTCGCGGTAGAACAGCTCGCGGGCCTCGTCGGTCTCGGCGACCTGGTTGGAGATGATCTTGAGGGCGAAGGTCCGCGACAGGTGCGTGTGCTTGACCTTGTAGACCTTGCCCATGCCGCCCTGGCCGATCCGGGTCAGGATCTGGTAGCGGCCGCCGATCAGCGACGAGTACTCGGCGGTCTCGGCGCGGATGGCGGCGCTGCGCGGCGGCGGGCGCGGCGTGGTCATCGGCGGGCGCATCGGGGCGCGGGCGAGCCGCGGCGGCGTCGGCGGCTTGCTGCGCGGCGGCGGCGGCGGCACCGGCAGCTCGCGCGCGCCGGACAGCGAGCCGCGCACAGGCTGCAGCGTGCGCGGATCGAGATCGACCTCGTTGGACTCCTCGTGCAGCCCGACCTCGGGCAGCCGCGGCAGGTCCTGGCCGACGTCCTTGCTCGGCGATCGGCGGCGCGGGCGCATGGTGACCTGGGTCGTCCCGGAGGACGGCGGCGGCGGCGATGGCGGCGTCGGCGGTGGTGGCGGCGCCGACTCGTCGGTGTCCGGCGGCGGTGGCAGCGGCAGGATCGGCGGTCGCCGGCCGGAGGGATTGCGATGATCCGCCACCATCCGATCGTACACGAGATACAGTGGCAAGCGGCGATGCACGAGCTGTGGTCGAGCGCGAGCTACGAGCTGCACCTGCTGTCGCTGCCCTTCGCGCTGCCGGTCGCGGCACTCTTGATCGTGATCGCGTACGCGGCGGTGATGCGCGGCGCGCCCGTGCTGCGCGGCTACCTGCTCGCCCAGTGTAGCTCGCTCCTGCCGTACTCCACGGTGGTGATGCTGTCGCCGTCGATCCGCTCGGAGGAGCTCGCCGGATGGCTGTTCCAGATCGCGGGCTCGTTCATCCCACTGGTCGGGGCGACCGCCATCGGGTTCCAGATGGCGCTGCTGGGCCGCTACCGGCGCTACCGTAGGTTGCTGTGGCTCCTGCTCGCCAGCGGGATCGTCTGGGTGATCGCCGGTTGCACCGCGCCGATCGCGATCGACGGGGTGACGCGCCGGCCCGGCTTCTGGTATCCGCATGCCGGACCGTGGGCGTGGCTCGCCGTGATCCACACCCTGGCGATGACGGTCCCGGGGTTCACGATGCTCGCTCACGCCGCGCTCACCAGCCCGCCGTCGGAGGAGCGCCGCCAGCTGCGCGCCGCGCTGGTCGCCAACCTGGTCGTCTACTCGGGGCTGGTCGACGTGAGCATCGCCTACGGCGTCAAGATGTACCCGGTCGGCTGGCTGCTGTCGGGGATCGGCTCGCTGATGGTGGTGCGCGCGCTGATCGTCGAGGACCTGCTGCGGGTGCGCGCGGTCGACACCACGGCGCCGCTGCTGGTGCTGTACTTCGCGACCGGCACGCTGCTCGCCTGGGTCGCGGTCACCGCGCTCTCGGCGGATCTCGCAGCGCCGATCCCGTGGCCGCTGGTCGCGCTCGCGCTGATCATGTGCTTTGCGGGCGTGCGCGTCTCGGTCGCCACGATCGCGATGGTCAACCGCGGCGCGCGCGGCGGCGACGGTCCGCTCGACCGGCTGCTCGCCCAGCTGGTCGGCCGTGCCCGCGCGCTGTCTGCGGCGCCGGCCATCGCCGAGCTCGCGATCGACATCATCGAGCTGGCCCTCGGCGTGCGGGTCCGCGTGCTGCTGGCGTCGGAGGACGACTGGGGGTGGAGCACGCAGACCGGCGAGCGGCTCGACGACGCGCGCGCGCCGGATCCGCTGGTCGCGAGCTGGCTCGCCGAGCGGCGCGATGCGGTGTTCGCCGACGACGTCGACGCGGCGCCACCCGAGCTGCGCGATCTGCTGGTGCAGCTGTTCCACGACCACGCCGCCCGCGCGCTGATCCCCGTGGGCAGCGCCGACGAGGTGCTCGGCATCGTCCTGGTGCCGGCGGCGGGGCGCCGGCCGCGCGTGCGGGCGCTCGGCTTCCTGGTTCGCGCCGCCGAGGGCCTCGCCGAGGCGCTGCTCCATGCCCGGCTCGCCGGGCGCGCCGCCGAGCGCGCCGCGCTGGCCCGCGAGGTCGAGCTCGCCGCGACGGTGCAGGCCGAGCTCCTGCCCGGCAAGGGGCCGCACGTCCACGGCGCGGTGACGGTGGTCGGCTCGTGGCGACCGGCGACGCGCTGCGCGGGCGACTTCTGGATCGTCACGCCGCTCGGGCCGCTCGGGCCGCCCGGCGAGCCGACGCCGGCGGGCGGCGATCACCGCTCCGTGCTGGTGGTGATCGGTGACGTGACCGGCCACGGGGTGGCCTCGGCGATGGTCAGCGCCGCCTTGATCGCGGCGTGCGACGTATGCGTGCGGCGCAGCGGCGCGGGCCTCGACCTCGGCGAGCTGATCACCGCGCTCGATGCCGCGGCCCGGCGGGTCGGCGGCGGCGAGCTCGCGGCGACCTGCGCCGCGGCGATCCTCGATCCCGACCGTCGCGAGATCCGGTTCGTGTCGTGCGGTCACGCGGCGCCGTACCTGTGCCGCGCGACGGACGGAGCGACGCCAGCTGCGCCGGCAGCCGCGCCAGCGACCGCGCCAGCGGCCGCGCCCGCGGCCACGCCCGCGGCCACGATCGATCTCCACGCGCTGGTCGGCCGCGGCAACCCGCTCGGCTCCGGCCAGCCCGCTGCGCGGGTCCAGCGCCGGCCGCTCCACGCGGGCGATCTCGTGGTCTGGTATACCGACGGCGTGGTCGAGGCCCAGGACCCATCTGGCGCGACGTTCGGCGATCGCAGGCTGCAGCACCTGCTCAAGAAGCTCGACCGGCCACGCCTGACCGCGGCGGCGGTCCACGACCTCGTGCTCCGCCGCGTGGCGGCCCACCGCGCCGGCCGGCCGCTCGCCGACGACGAGACCCTGGTCGTCGCCCAGCTCGCCCGCGAGGCCGCGCCGTGAGGCTCCGCACCCTGAGCTACAACATCCACAAGTGCATCGGCGGGATCGACCGGCGCTACGATCCGACCCGGATCATCGAGGTGATCCGCAAGCTCGACGTCGACATCGCGATGCTCCAGGAGGTCGACGGCGGTGCCGCGCGCTCCAACCACGATCACCAGGTCGACCTGCTCGCCGAGCAGCTCGGTCTGCGCTACCGCACCTGGTTCCCCAACGTCGACGTCCGCGGCGGCGGCCAGTACGGCAACGCGATCCTGTCGCGCTATCCAATCATCGAGAGCACCAACCTCGATCTGTCGATCCGGTTCAAGAAGCGGCGCAGCGCGCTGCACGCGGTGCTTCGGGTCCGCCACGACGACGTCGATCGCACCGTCCACCTCTACAACATGCACCTCGGCCTCGCGCGCTACGAGCGGCGGCGCCAGCTCCGCATGTTCCTCGACAGCGATCCGTTCCAGAACCTCCACCACGACACGCCGATCGTCGTCGGCGGCGACCTCAACGACGTCTACGGCGGCCTCGGCGAGCTGCTGGTCCCCGCCGGGTTCCGCGGCATCGACAGCCGACCGCTCACCTTCCCGGCGTGGGGTCCGGTGCGCCCGCTCGACGCGATCTTCGTGCGCGGCGACATGGACTTCGTGCGGCTCGCGCGCTGCGACAGCGAGCTCGCGCGCCGCGCCAGCGACCACCGGCCGCTGGTCGCGGACGTCCGGCTGCGCCCCCATCCCCACCACGCCGACCATCACGCCAACCCGCCCGCGCCGCGGCCGTGACCGCGGCCGCCCGCGCGGCGCCGCTCAGCGGATCACGACGAAGGTCTGGTGATTGAGCGCGATCAGCCGGCCGTCCTCGCTCCACAGCTCGCGGGTCTCGAACGCATAGCCGTCGCCGCACACCGGGGCGGCCGCGCGATACAGCAGCGGCGCATCGGGCGCGAGGTCGTCGACCTTGCCGGCGATGTCGAGCGTGAACGCGATCGTCGCCATCGGCCGCATCGCGGTGAACCGGATCGCCGACGCGGGAAACCATGCGTCGATCAGGGCGGCGACGTAGGCCGCGCCGCGCTCGGGGCCCGGATCGCGGGCGCGGATCCAGCCCATGGCGCGGGGCGCGCCGCCGCTCGCCGGAAGCCCCTCGACCACGCGAAACTCGAAGTGCTGGGCGAACTCCGGCCAGGGACCGGGCGGGCCTGCGGGGCTGAAATCGATCGGCGCGATCTCGGTCCACGGCGGCGCGGTGGGGCGCGGCAGGTCGTTCCAGCGGATTGCAGTCGCGCCGGCGTCCGCGGCCGAGCGAGCCATCGCGAGCACCGCGACCGCGTGGCTGCGGATCTCGCCGTGCTGCGACAGGACCGCGCGCACGGTCGAGACGTTGTTGCCGCGGCGCAGGGTCTCGACGGCGATGTCGGCGGCGCCGGGCTCGACCGGACCGGGGAGCTCGGCCGTCACCGAGCGAAGCCTGCGCGCGGGATCCGCGGTGTGCTGCTCGATCGCGCGCACCAGCGACGCGACGACGAGGCCGCCGAACGCGCCGCGTCCGATGCGCCAGCCGGTGGGGACGTCGAGCTGATAGCGGTCGCCGACCAGGCGCGGCGTGGACACGTCGCTGAGCGAAGCCATGCCCTTGCCTAGCATCTGTGCCGACGCGGCGTCAGATCAGTTGGCCACCGGTTCGCGCGATCAGGCGGAGGCCGGCGCGAGGCGAGCCGGATCTGGAACGGCACCGGCTCGGCCGTCAGTCGTGCGTCTCGATCACCAGCCGGCCGCCGACCTGGCGGATCGTGAACCGCTGGACCGACGGCTCGCCGTGGCCGCGGGAGTACCCACCGTGCCAGCGGTCGAACGGATCGGAGCCGCCGCGGAACGAGCTCGGCCGGTCGAACGGGCCGGCGCCCCGGCGGAACACGTCGACCCCGCCGCGGCCGTGCGAGGCGTAGCGGTCGGCCATGGTGCGGGCCAGCATGCGCTCGCGGGTGCCCATCATCCAGAGCAGCGGCGCGAGCACCAGGAGCTGGAACTGTCCGAATAGACCGAGGACGGCAAAGCCGATCGCGGCGACCCGCGAGACGTCGACGGCGATGTCGGTCGCGCGCACGAAGTCCATTCGCCGGGTCAGCAGCGCGCGCAGGATCCGGCCGCCGTCCATCGGCAGCGCCGGGATCAGGTTGAAGCCGGCGAGCACGAGGTTGATCCAGCCGATGTACGTGAGCAGCGGCACGTGCGTCACGGCGCCGAGCCCGAAGCCCGCGCCGGCGAGGATCAGCGACAGCGCAGGACCCGCCGCGGCGATCGCGATCTCGTGATCGGCCGAGCGCGGCATGTCCACCATCTTCGCGGCGCCGCCGAAGAACGACAGCTCGATGCCGGAGACATGGACTCCGAGCCGGCGCGCGACCAGCGCGTGCGCGGCCTCGTGGAGCAGCACCGAGCCGAACAGCAGCGCGATGATGAGCAACCCCGCGAGCACATTGCCCGTGTACACCACGAACACCAGCGTGAGCAGGATGAAGCTGAGGTTGATCTCGACGGGGAATCCGAAGATCCGCCCGATGCGCCACGACGTGAACATGGGTACAACATGTGCACGGCCGCCCGCTTGTCAAATCGCCGCGCCCGGCGAGAACCGGCCATCCCGGCCCTGGCCGATCGGCCAGCTGCGAAGTTCTCGCGCCGGCTTACAGGGCGGCGAGGCCCTCGGCGATGACCTCGCCGAACCGCCTCATGCCCTCGATGATCTGTGCCGGCGGCTGGTTCGAGAAGTTGAGGCGCACGAAGTCGCGGCGGTGATCCTCGACGAAGAACGCGACGCCGGGCACGAAGGCGACCTTGCGCGCGATCGCGCCGGGGAACAGCGTCTCGGCGTCGAGGCCGGCCGGCAGCTGCAGCCACACGGACATGCCGCCGGTCGGCGCGATCCAGCGGCAGCCGCCGGGCAGGTGCTCGGCGAGCGCCGCGAGCATCGTCTGGCAGCGCTCGCGGTACACCGCGCAGATCCGCGCGACGTGCGCTGCGTAGTCGAAGCGGTCGAGCAGCGCGACGGTCGCGCGCTGCGACAAGGTCGCGGTGTGGAGGTCGGCGGCCTGCTTGCAGATCGTCGCCTTGCGCATGATGCTGGCATCGCCCCACAGCCAGCCGATCCGCAGCCCGGGCGCCAGCGTCTTGGAGAACGTGCTGACGTAGAACACGTTGTCCTGGCCGGCGGCCGCGATCGGGCGCGGCGGCGGCCCCGCAAACGACAGCTCGCCGTACGGATCGTCCTCGAGGATCGCGACACCGTGGCGCGCGGCGAGCTCGGCGAGCGCGATCCGGCGCGACTGCGGCAGCGTCGTGCCGCGCGGGTTCTGGAAGCTCGACACCACGTAGATCAGCTTGGGCCGATGCGCGGCGATCAGGTCCGGGAGATCGCCGCGAGGTAGGTCGGGTTCTCGACCAGGATGACGTCGCCCGGATCGAGGAACACGCGGGCGACCAGATCGATGCCCTGCTGCGAGCCGTTGGTGATCAGCAGCTCGTCGGGGCGCGCCGGGATGCCGCGCTTGCCCAGGTGCTCGGCGATCCACGTGCGCAGGGGGCCGAAGCCCTCGGTCGTCGAGTACTGCAGCGCCTTGCCGCCCGCGTCGCGCAGCACCTCGGCGTGGGCCTCGGCGATCGCCTCGACCGGGAACAGCTCGGGCGCCGGGAGCCCGCCGGCGAACGACAGGATGTCGGGCCGCTCGGCGACCTTGAGGATCTCGCGGACCGCCGACGCCGGCATGTCGGCCATGCGCAGCGCCAGGCGCGGCAGCCGCGGGCTGGGCGGCGGTGCCTGGGTCGGCAGCGCCGGATCCAGCGGCGGGATCGTGATGGGATGGAGCCCGGAGTAGGATCGGTCGGAGTTCATGGCGACGACTCCTGTTCGGCGTTGATCGACAGCGCGAGGTCTTCCTTGATCGATGACAGGACCAGCGTGGTCTCCGTGCGGTACACGCCGGGGATGGCGCGGATCTGCTCGACGAGCAGACGGTCGAGCGAGCGCGTGTTCGCGGTGCGGACCTTGAGCAAGTACGAATCGCCGCCCGCGACGCGGTGACATTCGAGGACATCGGGCAGGGCGAGGATCTTCCTGCCGAACTGGTCGAAGTACTTCGGGTGCGAGATCCCGACGCCGATGAACGCGGTGATGTCCTTGCCGAGGTGTGCCGGATCTACCTTTGCGATGTAGCCGAGGATGACGCCGCGCGCCTCGAGCTTGTGGATGCGATCGGCCACGCTCGGCTGCGACAGCCGGACCCGGCGAGCGATCTCCTGCTGCGTCGCTCGCGCGTCGCGCTGGAGGATCTCGAGGATCCGGAGATCGATGGCATCCACGATCCTAACATGCGGCTGTGCAGCTCCGGGGCAGCCGCGCGTGGGCGCGCCAACACCCTGGAGATATTGCCCGGAGCGCCCGGCCGGGCGGTAGGCGCGCTTTGTGTTTCGCGCGGGTCGCAGGCATGCTTCGGCGCGGTGGTTATGGAACCCAGGTTCGTCGAGTCGACGCGCGAGCCCGGCGCTCACACCGGCGACGATCGGCCCCGCGACCCGGTGATCGTCCTGGCGCATCACCCGATGCTCGCGCGGGTCGGCGAGACGCTGGCGCTCGGCCGCGGCGTCACCGAGATCTCGCGGCTCGCGCCGTCGTTCGTCGGCGACGACGGCCACGCCAGCGGTCCGATCGACGATCCGTTCGTCAGCCGGCAGCCGATCGCGCTGCGCCGGCTGGCCGATGGTGCGATCGAGGTCGCAAGCCCGGGCGTCGATGTCACGGTCGGCGGCGCCGCGGTGCCCGCGGGCGGCGTGCTCCGCATCGCCGGGAGCGATCTTGCGCACGGTGTGCCGATCGCGCTCGCACACCGATGCGATCGCAGCGCGGCTCGAGGTCAGCCCGCGCGGGCTGCGGTTGCGGGATGATGCAGCTCGGCCTGTGATGCGGGCCTGCGCTCCAAGCGGCTAGCCCCATTGATCGTCCGCCTCGGGCTCGGTGTCCGTGTCGGGCTCGGTGTCCGTGTCGGGCTCGGTGTCCGT
>VBLP01000089.1 GCA_005887925.1 Deltaproteobacteria bacterium
CCGCGCCAGGTCTGCACGAACCAGCTTTGCCCGTGGCTGGCGAGGCAGCCGCCGGCGACTGCGCGCTCCATGGTGGGCGGGCCGCGGATTCGCGAGCGAGATCGCGAGCGACCGGCATGAGCTCTCGTCCTGTGGTGGTTCTTCGCCCTGTCGCGGAACCGCACGCGCCACGCGCGCGACGACCTCGGGAGATCACCCGCGGTTCATCCCAGCGCGTGTCACGGCGCTTCCGCTTGGGGCTGCGAAACCACCCACAGGACTTCGCTCATGCCGTTTCTCGCCCTCGATCTCTCCCTCGATCTGATCCGCGGCCTACGTCCCACCATCGAGCTGCTTCGCCGCAAGAGCCCGCGGCTGCGGCGCCAGCTCGAAGACTCGCTCGCCGGCATCGTGCAGAACGTCTGCGAAGGCAGCGGTCGCGCCGGCGGCGATCGGCCAGCGCTCTACCGCTATGCGCTCGGCTCCTTGCGCGAGGTCAACGGCATCCTGCTGGCCGCTGTCGCGTTCGGCTGGCTCGCCGAAGCGCCGATGGCGGCCGAGCGTGACCGGCTCGGCGCCATCCTGTTCGGCCTCCAGCGCCGCTGAGCTCTCGCCGGCCGCTGGCCGGCTGCCGTGTTCAGAAAGCCGAATCAGAGGGACGGGACGGCGTCGCCACGGTCAGGCGCCGGGGCGCTCGAGCGCAGCCATCCGCTGGAACAGCTCGACGATGCTCGGCGAACGATGCGCCGGGTCGAGCGCGCGGTACACGGCCTCGACGTTGACCGCGATCCGGCCGCGCTCGCGGAGCTCGGCGAACTCGCCCAGCGCGATATCGCGCGCGGCGTCCCACGCGCGTATGCCGGCGCGGAACCGCGCCGTGGCCTCGGCATCGATGTACGCGAGATAGTCGCGTACCGCGGCGACGCCGCGCTTGTCGGTCACCGGGCCGTGGCCGGGAACGACCGTCGCGATGTCCATGCCGAGCATGAGATCGCAGGCCGCGATCCAGTTGGATAGTGGCCCCGCCCACACGACCGGCGTCCCGCCGATGAACAGGATGTCGCCGGTGTACACGGTGCGCGCCTCCGGCACGTGCACGAGCGTGTCTCCGCGCGTGTGCGCCGGGCCCACCTCGATCAGCGCCACGGTGCGCCCGCCCACGTCGAGCTCAAGCCGGCCGTCGAACGTGCGCGTGGGCCGCGTCAGCTCGATGCCGCTGAAGTCGAAGGCACCGAAGAACCCGCGGAACAGCTCGCCGATCTCGCCCGGCGCGGCGTTGAGGCCGGCGAGCATGGCCGGGGTGACCTCGCCCATCTCGCGGGCGGTGGCCGTCGACGCCACGATGTCGGCGCCGCTCACCAGCTGGTTTCCGTAGCAGTGATCGCCGTTGGCGTGGGTGTTGACCAGCGTCGAGATCGGCGCAGCCGCGCGGACCTGTGCCATCGCTTCGAGCATCGCCGCGGTGAGCTCGAGATCGACAGCGTGTCGACGAGCAGCGACGCACCGTCGCCGACCACGAGTCCCGCGTTGCTCCATCCCCAGCTACCGTCGGGTTGCAGGTACGCGTAACACTGGTCTCCGAGCTCGTGGAGCCCGCGCACGAATGGCGTCACCGGTCGAGCATATGCCGAACCGGTTCGCGTTCGCTTGCCGGCCTCGGCCCCGAATCGTAAGGACTGGCATGCCCGATCTCACGGCGTTTCCGATCACCCAGAAGTGGCCCGCCCGGTATCCGGATCGACTCCAGCTCTACTCGCTGCCCACCCCCAACGGCGTGAAGGCCTCCATCATGCTGGAGGAGATCGGGCTGCCCTACGAGCCGCACTTGGTGAGCTTCGAGAGCCAGGACCAGCTGTCGCCGGCGTTCCTGTCGCTCAATCCCAACGGCAAGATCCCGGCGATCCTCGACCCCGATGGCCCCGACGGCCGGCCGCTGCCGCTGTTCGAGTCCGGCGCGATCCTGTACTACCTGGCGGAGAAGACCGGCCGGCTGCTCCCGCGCGACGCGCCCGGCCGCTACGAGACGCTGCAATGGCTGATGTTCCAGATGGGCGGCGTCGGTCCGATGTTCGGACAGGTTGGCTTCTTCCACAAGTTTGCCGGCAAGGACTACGAGGACAAGCGACCGCGCGACCGCTACGTCGCCGAGTCGCGGCGGCTGCTCGGCGTGCTCGACGGCCGGCTCGCCGACCGCACCTGGCTCATCGGTGATGCGTACACCATCGCCGACATCGCCACGTTCCCCTGGGTTCGCAACCTGATCGGGTTCTACGGCGCCCGCGAGCTCGTCGGGTTCGACGATTTCCGCCACGTGGCGCGCGCGCTGGATGCGTTCGTCGCCCGGCCCGCGGTGGTCCGCGGGCTGACCATTCCGGGGCGAAGCTGAGGCCGGCCGAGCCGAGCCGACCTCGACCGCCTGGGTTACGCTCCTGCCATGGCACCGACCCGGCGGGACCTGCTGCGATGGTTCGGCGCAGGCATGACGGCCTGGCAGATCCGGTGCGGCGACAACGGCGGGCTGGTCGCGGCGAGCGCCGTGCTCGATCCTGACGAGAGGTCGCTGGTGGTCGCGATCTGGAGCCGGCTCGCAGACCATCCTGCCGAGGTCGCGGTCCGCGCGAATGGCCAGACGGTCGCTACGATGCCGCTCATGCTCGATGGCGAGATCGGCAGGCTCGTCGTGAGCGGCCTCGCGCCGGACACGCGCTACGAGATCACGGTGATCGTGGCCGGCCTGCCGCTCGGCGCGCACCGCCTGCGCACCGCGCCGCGCGCCGACGATCCACGGCCGGTGCGGATCGCCGTGTCGGCCGATTGCGATCCGAGCCCGGAGTTCGCCAATGACGTGATCGACGCGGTCATCGCCGCCGAGCCGGAGATCGTCATCTCGATCGGCGACTTTCCGTACACCGACAACGGGCCACCGGCGCAGACCGTCGCCGAGTACCGCGCGCGCCACGTCGAGCTGCGCACGCATCCTCCCGTGCGCGCGCTGCTCGAGGCCGCCGGGCTGTACGCGATCTACGACGACCACGAGGTCCGCAACGACTGGGATGGCACGACCACCGCCGCTGGCGATGGGGCGCTCACCTCGAGTGCTTCCTGCTCGACTGCCGGCGGTTCCGCAGCGCCAACGCCGCCCCGGACAATGCCGACAAGACGATGCTCGGCGCCGATCAGCACCGCTGGCTGATCGATGGCATCACCGGCAGCACCGCGACGTTCAAGCTCGTGCTGACCAGCGTGCCGCTCGACTTCGGCACCGGCGACGACCACTGGGCCTCGTTCAGGACCGAGCGCGACGCGATGTTCGCGGCGCTGCTCGGCGTGCCCGGCGTCGTGTTCGTCAGCGGCGATCAGCACTTCTTCGCCGCCAACCGCCATGCGTTCGGTATTCGCGAGATGCAGATCGGCCCGCTCGCCCGCGGCCTCGGCATACCCGGCGCGCCGGCGCCCGGCGTGGTGTTCCGCGCCGTCCGCTACAACGTCGGGTTGATCGAGATCGCAGGTGATCAGCTGACGCTGATCGGCCTGGGCGAACGCGGCGAGCAGTTCTATCGCGAGACGCTGTCGGCCGCCGACTTGACGCCGCGCACGACCGCATGACCGGCCGCGCATGGCGGCGCTGGCCATTCCTTGCGCAGCACACAATGCGGCACCAGCGACTACCTCGGCCACTGGCGCCGCCGGATCGGGGCGCTATCGTCTGGTCCGGAGGTCCCGTATGGCAAAGTTCGACACCGACGAGATCGGCAAGCCCGGGAAACCGCCCAAGGCCCGGCCGTTCCCCTGGCGGCTGTGGCTGTTCGCGCTGCTGATGACGGCGGGCGCCGGCGCCGGCGGCTACTACACCTGGCAGTTCCGCCAGAAGGCGCAGGCGGCCGACGACGAGGCGGTCACGCTGCGCACGAGCACGAGCAAGCTCAAGGCCGAGACCGACGACGCGGTCAAGAAGAAGACCGACTGCATCAACCTGCTCGACGCCAACAACAAGAAGACCAAGGACCAGGAGATCCAGCTCACGGCGCTGTCGAGCAACCTCAACGCCTCGAAGGACGAGCTCGCGGCGCTCCAGGCCCAGCGCGCCGAGACCGAGAAGCGGCTCGCCGCGATCAACGACATCCAGAGGCAGTTCGCCAAGATGATCGACACCGGGCAGCTCAAGGCGACCGCGCGGCGCGGCAGCCTCGTGCTGTCGCTGCCGTCGGAGGTGCTGTTCCCGTCGGGTATTGCCGATCTGTCCAAGCCCGGCGAGATGACGATCTACGAGGTCGGCTTCGCGCTCAAGAAGTTCCCGGAGCGCCGGTTCCTGGTCGTCGGCCACGCCGACGATCAGCCGCTCAAGAATAGCGTCTACAAGGACAACCTGGAGCTGTCGATCGCGCGCGCTCTCACCGTCACGCGGTTCCTCGTGACCGCCGGCATGGACCCCAAGAACCTCGTCGCCGCGGGCGCCGGCGATAGCGATCCGGTGTCGAAGGACCGCGCGAAGAACCGCCGGATCGAGATCGCGCTGTTGCCGGCGATCAACGAGCTGCCACCGCTGCCGGCCTCGCTCGGCGACGACACCGCCAAGGGCGAGGCACCCAGACCGGCACCCAGGGCCGAGGCGCCCGGGGCCGAGGCGCCCAGGGCCGAGGCGCCCAAGGCCGAGGCGCCCAAGCCACCGGCCAAATAGCACGGGCCGCGAGCCGACGGCCCGGTCAGCGCACGCGGCGCTCGACGCGATCGGCGTGTGCGACCAGGACGACGTCGGCGCGGCCGACAAACAGGCCGGTCTCGACGACGCCGGGGATCGCGCGCAGCGCGGTGTCGAGCGCGCCCGGATCGGCGATCGGCCCGCACGCGACGTCGTAGATCAGGTTGCCCGCGTCGCTGCGCGCCGGCGAGCCGTCCCGGATACGCATCACCGGCACGCCGAGCCCGGCGAGGTGCGATCGCGTCGCGAGGTGCGCGAACGGCAGGACCTCGACCGGCACCGGCCAGCGCTCGCCGAGCCGCGGCGACAGCTTCGAGGCATCGACGATGATGACGTTGCGCCGCGAGCTGAAGTTGACGATCTTCTCGCGGGTGTGGGCCCCGCCGCCGCCCTTGATCAGGTGGAGCGCGCCGTCGACCTCGTCGGCGCCGTCGACGGTGACCGCGATGTCCCATGGCCCGTCGTCGGGCAGGAGCGGGATGCCGAGCTCGCGCGCCTGGACCCGGCTCGCCTCCGACGTCGGCACGCAGGTGTAGCGCCGGCCGGCCGCGACCAGCTCGCCGAGCGCGGCGATGAACAGGCGCGCGGTCGAGCCGGTGCCGATGCCGATGATGCCGGCGTCCGGTAGCTCGGCGAGCGCGGCCACCGCCGCCTTGCGCTTGATGTCATCGGTCACGGCCCACCCATGCCGACGAGCCCGTGCTGGATCGCGGCCAGGAGGTCCTTCTCGTCGACGTTGGCCTTGATGCGGATCTCGTCCTTGTCGGCCGCGATCGAGATCGCCTTGAGCAGCGGGGCGATCTCCGGCGGCGCCTGCGTGGCCTGCTTGGCCGTGATCAGGTTCGCCATCCCGGCCGCGGCGGTCGCCTGCTCCGCGCTGTCCATCACGGCGTGGAAGTCGATCGCGACGCTGCCGCCGGCGAGCGCGGCCGTGCCGTAGCCGCCCTTGAGGTTCATCCCGGGCTGGAGCTCGGTGGCGCTGTCGCTGGCGCCCCAGATCGCGGTGCCGGTGTTGACCTTGGCGAGCGTCCGGGCGAGATCGGACTTCGCGAACGCTCCCTTGCCGCCCATCCACTTGACGAGCGACGCCTTGTCCTGGCCGCGCTTGGACACGACGAGCACGTCCTTGCCGACCCAGCCGACGAACGAGGTGTCGCTGCCCATCGTCAGCTCGGTGATGTCGCCGCTCTGCTTGACGGCGATCTTGACGTCCTTGCGCCCGATCTGTGCGACGCGCTGGAAGCACGACGACAGCCGGGCGCGGTCGGCGCCCGCCAGCGCGACGTACGCCGCGCCCTCCTGCTGATCGCTCGACGTCGCGACCACCAGGCCGCGAATGACCGAGAGCGGCTCGAGCTTGCAGCCATCCTTCATCGCGCCGAGGATCTCGTTGACGTCGGTGCTGTCGTGCAGCTTGGCGTAGAAGGTCTGGAACAGCTGGGTCTTCTGGACCGCAGCGACGTCGATGCCGATCACGAGCCTGGCGTCCGCCGGCAGCGCGGCCTTGGCGGCGGCCCACGCGCGGGCCGTGTCGGCGCGGGCGTGGCCACCCAGGGCGGCGAGGGACAGGGCGGTCGTGGCGAGGATGCCGGCGGTGCGCATGGCCCGACCATAGCAGCCACGCGGTCGAAAACCCGTCACACCGCGCCGCCGGCGATCGAGCGCCGCGCCGCCGCCGCCGCGGGACCCCAGCCGGCGCGCACGACGCGGAGCCAGAACAGGCTCGCACCGACGATGATCTCGACCGCGACCCCGATCCAGCCGCCGACGACACCGAGCCCGAGGCCGACGCCGAGCGCCCAGGTCAGCGGCGGCGTGGTGAGCCACGACGTCACGATCCCGACGACGGCGGCGTAGCGCACGTCGCTCGCGCCGCGCAGCACGCCGCGCGCGATCACGTTGGCCGCGTCGGCGATCAGGAACGCCAGGGCCACGTGGATCAGCGTGGTGGCGTGCGCCGCGAGCGCGCTGTCTCCGGAGGCCAGCGCGTGCGCGATCGCACCGCCGAGCACCGCGTAGATCGCCAGGCAGATCGCGGCGTAGCTCGCGCCGAGCAGGAGCGCGCGCCTGGCGACGCGGGCGACCAGCGCGTCGCGGTTGGCGCCGACCGCCTGACCGACGAGCACGGCCGACGCCTCGGCGAGCGCGTGGGCGGGCAGGAACGACACGTTGACCAGGGGCAGCACCATCTGGTGCGCGGCGGCGTCGATCGCCGACATCCGCGCGACCATCACGGTGAGGATCAGGAACGAGCCGACCTCCAGCACGAACTGCAAGCCGTTGGGCAGGCCCTGCGCCCAGACCTCGCGCAGGGCGGTGCGCCGCCACCGCACACCGCGCAGCGCGCGGCGCATCGGCCACGCCAGCAGCGCGAGCT
Source organism: Deltaproteobacteria bacterium (assembly GCA_005887925.1). Classification (GTDB taxonomy): domain Bacteria; phylum Myxococcota_A; class Polyangia; order Haliangiales; family Haliangiaceae; genus JABFXX01. Next base: position 7,056 of record VBLP01000089.1, read on the forward strand.
CGGTGAGGTTGCCGCAGATCGTCGCCACCGCGGCGCCCCGCACGCCCCAGCCCAGGCCGAGGATCAGCGTGGCATCGAGAGCGATGTTGACGGCGTTGCCGGCCAGCGACGCGCGCATCGGGGTGCGACTGTCGCCCTCGCCGTAGCGCGCCTCGCGCAGCGCCGCGTAGAGCAGCACCAGCGGCGCGCCGAGCGAGCGGATCGCGAGGTACTGGGCCGCAAACCCGCCGGCGCGCGGCGACGCCGATAACGACGCGAGCAGCGGCGCGACGAGATGACCGGCGATCATCGCGGCCATGCCGAGCGCGACGGCGAGCCCCAGGGCCGCGCCGAACAGCTCCGGCAGGCGGTCGCGGCGATCGGCGCCGACGGCCTGCGACACCAGCGTCTTGGCGGCGCGCAATAGGCCGATGCCGAAGCACACCAGCGTGAACCCGACGATCCCGGCGAGGCCGACACCGGCGAGCTCGTCGGCGCCGAGGTGCGCGACGAACGCCGTCGACGTCAGCGTCATCATCGAGAACGACACCATGGAGCTGGTGATCGGCCAGGCGAGCCGGAGCAGCTCGCGACCGGGACGCGCGGTCCAGTCCAGAGACGAAGGTGGCGAAAGCGATCTCGAAGGCAAAGACATGACGACCTCGGGCCGTGCCCGCGGCACGGCGGCAAACACCAACACACACACACCGGAGCCGTCTGTTGACCGAAAATGAAAGCGGCTCCAGGTCAGTTCGACTAGGAGCCCGCGACGGAGAGTCGGTCAGCGGAGAGAAGCTCGCATCAGCCTCGCCCGCCGCGGGCGGTGCCATTGTCGACCTTGCCGGCGACTACAATCGCCATGGCCTTCGTCGACGGGCACGTACGCGGATACTTGGCGCTGCTCATGAACTCTCCCTGATACCGGTGATGCCAGTCTCGCGCACTGTGCGCGCGAGGTCAAGCATCGTAATCGATATGTGACCTTGTTTTACGGATGCAGACGATAGCTGATCGTGGCGATCTCGCAGCTCTGTAGAACGACCGCCTGATCGAACTCGGCGAGCGACGAACCGCGCACGACCTCGACCTTGCGGACCCGGCCGTCCGGCGCGACGCACATCCGGACGTCGAGCGACGCGACCTCGCCGAGCTCGGACCGGATCTCGCGCTGCATCCGATCCGCGCTCGGCAGCTGCGGATCGGTCGCCACGGGAAACACCCGCGGCGTGTCGGTGACCGGCGCTGTCATCTCGAACCGCGGCGCAGCATGCGCTGCCGACTCGCGATTGGCGCTCACGCCACCAGTCGCACACGCCGCAAGCATCAAGCACAAGGCACCAGCTAGTTTGAACATCGGGCTCCTTCACAGAGCCTCCCTTTTTCGCGAACAGTGCGCCGTCCACGCCGCGTGCCAGCGCGCCGGCGCACCAAGTCGCCGAAACTGCAGGGTGCCCGGACCGCTTGCGACGTCACATGCGGTCGTCCCACGTGTCGCACGCGCGGGAATGCAGTGGCCGCGGCCCCGGTTGACAGCCCGCAAGCCGGGCGGTTTGCTCCGGCCTTCCAAGGTAGCCATGTCCGATCGCCTCACTGAAGACGTCACCAAGTTCCAGGGCCGGTTCGCGGCGCTCAAGGCCGAGGTCGGCAAAGTTCTGGTCGGCCAGGACGACATGCTGCATCGCCTCGTCCTCGGCCTGCTCGCCGGCGGCCACATCCTGCTCGAGGGCGTGCCCGGCCTTGCCAAGACCCTGGTGATCCGCACGCTGGCCGACGCCGTCGAGGCGTCGTTCTCGCGCATCCAGTTCACGCCGGACATGCTGCCGGGCGACGTCGTCGGCACGCAGATCTTCAACCCGCGCGAGGGCACCTACACGGTGCGCAAGGGCCCGGTGTTCGGCAACCTGATCCTCGCCGACGAGATCAACCGCGCGCCGGCCAAGGTCCAGTCGGCGCTGCTCGAGGCGATGCAGGAGAAGCAGGTCACGCTCGGCGATCAGACGTTCCGGCTCGCCGAGCCGTTCCTGGTGCTCGCGACCCAGAACCCGATCGAGCAGGAGGGCACGTATCCTCTGCCCGAGGCCCAGCTCGACCGCTTCATGCTCAAGGTCAAGGTCGGCTACCCGTCGCGCGACGACGAGGTCAAGATCATCGACCGGATGGCGGGCGCCGGCGCGGAGCCGACCGCGAGCAAGGTGATGTCGACCGAAGAGATCCTCGCGGCGCGCGAGGTGGCGCGCCAGGTGTTCGTCGACGACAAGGTCAAGCGCTACGCGGTCGACCTGGTCGCCGCGACCCGCGATCCGAAGGCCGCCGGCCTGCCCAACCTCGCGCCGCTGATCGACAACGGCGCGTCGGTGCGCGCATCGATCGCGCTGATCAAGGTCGCCAAGGCGCAGGCGCTGCTGTCGAGCCGCAGCTTCA
>VBLP01000090.1 GCA_005887925.1 Deltaproteobacteria bacterium
GAATTCGTCCACTACCGGATGCAGGCGGACGCGCAACGCGATGGCACGCGACTTCGCCTGCAATCTTCAACGGCTGCGGAACTCCCCACCCTCATCGAGGCAGCGTGACATGGGCCGATCTGCACCCAATACATTCGCGCATCGCGCGAGTATGGGGCAGTAGCTCCGAGGACTTGTATGTCATCAAGTTCGACGGCACCTTGATGCACCACGACGGAACCGACTGGCTGCGGAAAGATTCCCGGACCACTACGGATATCAAGGATGTATGGAGCGACAAGCCAGACAACGTCTATGCCGTGGCAGGCGGATCTGCAAGCCCTTGCAACGGCGCGATCTTGCACTACGACGGCGTCCGCTGGCAGCCGATTAGCTCTGGAACCCAGACTTGCCTCTCCGGGATATGGGGCAGTGGACCTCGGGATATCTACGCCGTCGGGGGATCGGGGGTTGTGATGCATTACGACGGGACGAACTGGCAACCGATGGACTCCAGCACGCAAGTGCAGCTTTCTGCAGTGTGGGGAACCGGGCCACGCGATGTCTATGCAGTCGGTGCGCAGGGCACCATATTGCACTACGACGGTGCGCGCTGGCGTCCGATGGAGTCCGGGACCCAACAATTCCTTCGCCGGATCTGGGGTAGCAGCCCTGATGATATCTATGCCACCGGAGGCAAAATGCTCCATTACGACGGGACTTCATGGCGCCCGATCAACGTCGGGGATGGACGCTCTCATATCGCAGTATGGGGAAGCCGCTCCGATGATGTGTATACCGTCGGATCGGACGGCATGATCGTCCATTATGATGGACAGCACTGGATAACGATGGCTTCTGGCACGATAGAATGGATATATGGAATATGGGGATCTGGACCCAACGATGTCTATGCCATTGGGGCAACTGGTACATTGCTGCACTATGATGGTCATGGTTGGTCGCCCATGGAGTCTGGCACGTCCGCGAGGTTCGAGAGCATCTGGGGGGATGTCAACGGCAGGACCCGGATCGTCGGCGGTGAGGGTGGTGTGATCTATCACATGACCAGCCCGAAGCAGTTCATCAAGAGATGAGCAGCGTCAGTGACTACGTCGAGATGATCGCCATCAGCGTGACCAGCCCGCCCCTCGCGCCGTCGACGGCCGACATCACGCGCACGCCGTCCTGCACCCGATCGACCGCGACCTGGCGCGTCTGGTACAGCGGTTCGTAGAGCTCCTTGAGGCTGGCCGGGCGCTGGCGCAGGTACTCGATGTTCGTGCCGTTGTTCCGTGCGTACGGCACGGCAAACAGGTGCGACACCCAGCCCTTGTCCTGCCCGAGCGTGAACAGCGTGAGGCCCTCGACCCCCAGTGGGCCGACGTTCTTCTGCCCGAACAGCAAGCCGGCGTACACGATGGTCTTCGTGCCGTCGCGCAGCCGTCGATAGAGCTGCACCTTGGTATGCCCGCCATCGCGGATCCGCCAGTCTTGCGGGAACGCGACGACGCTCCCGTGCTTGAGGTAGACGTCACCCTGACCGCCGTCGAGCGCCTCCTGCCAGTTCCGGACGATCATATCCTCGTCGGTATCGTTGAAGATCATGGCGAAGATCGCCTTCTGATTCCCCGACAGGAAGAAGACGATCAGGGTACCGAGCGCGGCCGCCGCCGCCAGCAGCGCGCCGCGCATGCCGATCTTCCGGATCCCAGCCTCGACGGCCTTGAGCAGCGGAAGGCGGTTCCGCAGACCCGCGAGCGTGTTGATACCACCCTCGATGGTGAGGCCGACGATCCCCGCCCCGACGACCTGATACGCGAGCTCGGCCGGGCCGGTCGCGGACACCATGTTCTCGAATCGCTTGGTCAGCGAAAACACGAACTCGTGCATCTCCTTACCCCTCAGAGACGCGAAGTAGCGAGCATTCTCCGCAGCAAAAGCGATGTTGGGCTCGACCTCGACATCGTCGCCGGCGCTGCCGGGCGGCGCAGCGCCGACGGTGGCGGCGCCGGCCTCGGGCTGGACCCGGGCCAGCGCCGCCTCGAAGATCTGGCCGACCACGCGCCTCCGCCTGTCCCTCGGCGACAGCTGGTCGTCATCGATGATCTCGTGCAGCTTGATGCCGAGCTTGCGGTCGAGCCGCTCGATCAGCTGGCGAGCCTGTGCTTGCATGTCGGCGGATCCGGTATTGTCATCATCCATTGCGTCCATGGCAGTCATCTCCCATCTTGGAACACGGTCGTTGAACATCTGCGGCGAGCGGCGCTGCTGTTCTATTCACCATCGGCGAAGGTGACTTGCCAGAGAAACCACTGGATGGAATCGCGCGGCCCCGGCCCGTCACCGGCCTTGATCTCGAAGCTGCGCGGCGTGGGGAACGTCACCCGCAATGCCGGCCACCACTCCGGCTTCGGGTCGTTGTGGTAGACATGGATCGGGAACACGTCGACCGAGACGATCCGCTTGCCCTCCGGGATCTTCGGCTCGACCGTGATCGGCAGCTTGGCGTGCTGGGTTGCCCCGGAGACGTAGCCGCGCAGGCCGGGCTTGCTGCTGGCCGGCCCCAGCACGCCCTGCCACATGAAGAACTGGATCGAATCGCGCGGCCCGGGCCCGCCGTCGTCGTACAGCCAGACGTCTCCGCCCTCGCCGAAATCGACCCGCAGGCCCGGCCACGGCTCCGGGTTGGGATCGTTGTTGAACACGTGCATGGGCAGCACGGTCAGCCCGTTTAGGGCGGTGCCCTCGGGTGCCCGCGTCGCGATCCGCTGCGGCACGTTGCCGTGGCTGGTCGATCCGGACAGCCAGCGCAGCGGCAGATAGTCGGCAGGAGCCTTGCCATACGTCACCTGCCATTCGAAGAACTGGATCGAGTCCCGCGGGTTGTACGTACTTGCCCGGATCAGGAATTCCCGCCCGAACGGCGCGAAGTCCACGGTCAAGCCCGGGAACGGCTCGGGATGCGGATCGTTATCGAAGATATGAATCGGCAATAGCGTCAAGCCGAGTATCGTGTCGCCTGGCGGCAGACCCGGGTCGACATAGATAGATTCCTGCTTGTCCAGCGTATTGGGAACGTAGCCCGAGATCCATCCGCTGGGCACGAAGCCGCCTTGTGTCATTGACATGATGTCTCCTTTCGAACTGTTGCGTGGTGATGTCCGATGCGCGCAGCGTGGCCCGCCACCGTGACCATTTGCCCCCTGTGCAAGCAGCTTGCCGGTGCTGGCGCACATCGGTATCACTCCGTGGGCGGAGCGGATCGCGTCATCGGTGCGGCGGGATCCGCCGATGTCGTCTCGGATTGTCGAGACGCGGGCCGCAACCGCCACCACCGGCACACGGAACACGGATACCAGCAGCTGGAGGCCATGCTCCGCTGGGATGTCGCGCTCGGCCCCGACCGGCTGTGCGAGGTCCACACGCGGATGCAAGCGCTCGAGACCCAGGCGTGACCAAGCGCTCGAAGATCGCTCGCACCAGCGGGCGTTCCTGGTCGGGATGGCGCCCAGAACGGTGTCGGCGTGGCTGGCGAGGGTCCCGGCGATGCCGCCCATGGCGGCGTAGCTGGCGCGGGTGAGCAGCCGGCGGTCGCGGTCGCGCTCGGTCCATGGCCGGGCCGCCGCGAACGGGAGTAACGGCAGCCTGCTGGGGGCCGCGGCGACGGCGGCGAGCATCTCGTCGACCATGCCGGGGTCCTCGTACCGGCAGTCCGCGGCCTCGACCGGGCGGATCAGCGCATCGCGCAGGCCGTCGCGATCGAGCGGCGGCACGAACATCAGGCCGTGGCTGAGCCGGTGGGCCAGGTCGCGGTACTCGGCGAGACGGTCGAGGACGTCCGAGCGGATCGATATCAGCACGCGCAGCGGCGAGCTGGCATCGTCGGCCACGCCGTCGAGGCATGCGAGGAACGCGGCGCGCTCGGCTGGATCAGCGCACAGCGTGTAGAGCTCCTCGAACTGATCGACGAACACCAGCACGCGGCGGCGCTTGCTATGGGCGTGCGCCCGCAGCGCGGCGCCGAGCTGGCCGGGCGCTGCGCGCAAGCCTGCGGCGTGCTCGTCGGGGACGGCGGCGCCGGCGGCGAATCGGAGCGGTGCTCGAGGTCGACAGATCGAGCAGGATGGAGCACAGCGACGCCAGCGGGCTGCGGCCGGGGCGGACGACGAACGTGTCCCAGCCCTCGCCCGAGCGCTTGAGCGAGGGGATGACGCCGGCGCGGACGAGCGACGACTTGCCCACGCCCGACGGAGCGGCGAGCGCGACCAGCGGGCAGCTGCGCAGGCGCGCCAGGACGGCGCCGATCTCGCGGGACCGGCCGTAGAACCGATCGGCGTCGGTCTCCTGGAACGAGGCGAGCCCGGCGAACGGGTTGCCATCGTCGCGAAGCACGGCGACGCGGCGGTCGACCGCGATCGCCTCCAGCTCTTCGACCAGCACGTGGGCGTCGCGGGTGCGGTGCTCGCGGTCCTTGAGCAGGCAGCGATCGATGATACCGGCAAGTGGGCCGAGGTCGGAGCGACGCGCCTCGACGCTGGGCATCGCGACCTCGAGCGACGCGATGTCGAGCAGGGCGCGCTGGAGGTTGGCGCCGTCGCGGATCACCGGATGGGCCCCGGTGACCATCTGGTACAGCATGATGCCGACCGCCCACAGATCGGTGCGATGATCGACGGGCCCGCCCTCCAGTTGCTCGGGGGACATGTACGGCAGCGTCCCATGATCACGCCGAGCTCGCTGATCAGCGGCAGGTGAAAGGCGAGGCTGGCGGCGTCGTCACCCGCGACCAGCTTGGCAATGCCGAAGTCGAGCACCTTGATCGTGCCGGCGTCGCTGAGCATGATGTTGGCGGGCTTGAGGTCGCGGTGCACGATGCCCATGCCGTGCGCGTAGGCGAGGGAGCGCGCGACGGGGATCATCAGGGTGGCAGCGAGGCTGGGCTCGATCGGCGTGACGCCATCCGCGCTGCGCCGGGTGCGGTCATCGAGCCATGCGCGCAGGGTCTGGCCGGCGACGTACTCGAACACCATGTACGGCTGCCCGTCGTGCTCCCCGACGTCGTGGATCACGACGATGTTCTCATGGTTGCAGCGCGCGGTGACGCGGGCCTCGGTGACGAAGCGCGCGTTGTCATGGATGCCGAGCCGCGACAGCAGCTTGATCGCAACCAGGCGGCCCAGCCGCAGGTCGCGGGCGAGATAGACGGTCCCCATGCCGCCCCGGCCAATCTGTCGGACCAGCTCGTACTGGCCGAGCCTGCTGCCAGGCAAGCACGCGTCGGACATCGGCGCGCCCGGATCGGTGCCGGCGGCGATGACCGGCGGCGGCTGGGTGGAGATCTGATCGAGCACGCTGACCGCTGCCAGGGTGTCGACGATGCGTGGCGCGCCGACCGTCGCGTCGGTGCGACTGGCCGTCCCGTCCACACCGCGTCCACGTCGGACGTCGACCGTGGCAGCGCGCGTGTCCGCGTGAGTCGGCGCCGACGCGCGACCGGGCTGCAGACCATCCTCCAGGCTCCTGTTCGACATGGCGATATGCGCGCGCAGCGTGGTTCCGCCACCGCATCCATGTCGTCGTTGTGCAAGCCACGAGCCGCGCAACGCTTGATCCGCGTCGTCAGGTGGACCGATGTGATCGCGTCACGGGCGCGGCGCGATCCAGCGATATCGTCTCGAGTTGTCGAAGCGTAGGGGGCGGATGGACCGCCGGCCGATGTCGCGCCGGGGACAGGCGCGGTCGGCGGAGCACGCGCTGGACACGTTCAGCCTCGGACCGGACATGTTCAGCTCACGGCTGGACACGAGCACGACGACGCCCAGTTGGGCCGCAGCGTGCGACGCGACCGGCCTCGCTCCCGTCGAGGTCCGGACCTTCCAGCAGCGCGCCGCGGTGATGCCGCGCTCGACGAGATCTCGGATCGTCTGGCCGCCGATGTCCCCGACTTCTACTCGATCGGCGGAAATGACACAATCGCGCGCGATGAGTGCACCGAACGACAAGCGCGCGCTTCGCTCGCAGCGCTGGTTCAACGATCCGGACAACCCGGGCATGACGGCGCTCTACCTCGAGCGCTACCTGAACTTCGGCCTGACCCGGCGCGAGCTGCAATCGGGCAAGCCGATCATCGGCATCGCCCAGTCCGGGAGTGACCTGTCGCCGTGCAACCGCCACCACCTCGAGCTCGCGCACCGCGTCCGCGAGGGCATCCGCGAGGCCGGCGGGGTCGCGATCGAGTTCCCCACGCACCCGATCCAGGAGACCGGCAAGCGGCCGACCGCCGCGCTCGACCGCAACCTGGCCTACCTCGGGCTGGTGGAGGTGCTGTTCGGCTATCCGCTCGACGGCGTCGTGCTGACCACCGGCTGCGACAAGACCACGCCGGCGTTCCTGATGGCGGCGGCGACGGTCAACCTCCCGGCGATCGTGCTGTCGGGCGGGCCGATGCTGAACGGCTGGTTCGGTGGCGAGCGAACCGGGTCGGGGACCATCGTCTGGCGATCGCGCGAGCGGCTCGCCACCGGCGAGATCGACTACGAGCAGTTCATGGAGCTGGTCGCGTCGTCGGCGCCGTCGGCCGGCCACTGCAACACGATGGGCACGGCGACCACGATGAACTCGCTCGCCGAGGCGCTCGGCATGTCGCTCCCGGGCTGCGCGGCGATCCCGGCGCCGCACCGCGAGCGCGCCCAGATCGCCTACGAGACCGGCGTGCGGATCGTGGCGATGGTGTGGGAGGACCTCAAGCCGTCCGACATCCTGACCCGCAAGGCGTTCGAGAACGCCATCGTGGTGAACTCGGCGATCGGCGGCTCGACCAACGCGCCGATCCACGTCAACGCGCTGGCCCGCCACATCGGCGTCGAGCTGTCGATCGCCGACTGGCAGACCGTGGGCCACCGGATCCCGCTGCTCGTGAACCTGCAGCCGGCGGGGGTCTATCTCGGCGAGGAATACCATCGCGCCGGCGGCGTCCCCGCGGTGGTGCGCGAGCTGATGGCGCACGGCCGGATCCACACCGATGCGATGACCGTCAACGGCCGGACGATCGGCGAGAACTGCCGCGACGCGCCACTGCCCGACGGCGATGTGATCCGGCGGTTCGACGCGCCCCTGGTCGCGGATGCCGGCTTCCTCGTGCTGTCGGGGAACCTGTTCGACTCGGCGATCATGAAGACGAGCGTGATCTCCCGCGAGTTTCGCGAGCGCTACCTGTCGAACCCCGACGACCCGATGGCATTCGAGGGCCGCGCCGTCGTGTTCGAAGGCCCCGAGGACTATCACCACCGCATCGACGATCCGGCGCTGGGCATCGACGAGCGCTCGATCCTGTTCATCCGCGGCACCGGCCCGATCGGCTATCCGGGCGGCGCCGAGGTCGTGAACATGCAGCCGCCGGTGGCGCTGATCCAGCGCGGGGTGCGTTCGTTGCCGTGCATCGGCGATGGCCGGCAGTCCGGCACGTCGGGCACCCCGTCGATCCTCAACGCGTCGCCCGAGGCGGCGGCGGGCGGTGGCCTCGCGCTGCTCGAGACCGGCGACCGCGTACGCATCGATCTCGCCCGGGGCCAGGCCAACATCCTGATCTCACCCGACGAGCTGGAGCAGCGGCGCGCGCGGCTCGCGGCCCGCGGCGGCTTCCCCAGCCCCGAGAACCACACGCCGTGGCAGGAGCTCTACCGCATCACGGTGGGGCAGCATGCGACCGGCGCGTGCCTCGAGCTCGCGACCCGCTACCACGACATCGCTGCGCGGTTCCGGCCGCGCCATTCGCACTGACTCATCCAGCGGTGGGGCCCGCCGGGCCCACGGCCGGGGCCGGCGGACGCACGCAGCCCTGGGTGCGCAGGAAGATCGCGTAGAGCGACGTCGTCGCGCAGATGAACAGCCGGTTGCGCTTGGGTCCGCCGAAGCAGACGTTGGCGACGACCTCGGGGACACCGATCTTGCCGAGCAGCGCGCCGTCTGGCCCATAGCAGTGGACGCCATCGCCCGCGCTGGTCCACAGGTTGCCGAGCACGTCCAGCCGGAAGCCGTCGAACAGCCCCGCATCGCAGGTCGCGAACACCTCGCCGCCCGAGAGCGTCCGGCCATCGCGGGCCACGGCGAACCGCCGGATGTGGCGGGGGCCGTCCTTGACGTGGCTCACGCCGGTGTCGGCGATGTAGAGCAGCCGTTCATCGGGCGAGAACGCCAGCCCGTTGGGCTGCACGAAGTCCGTCGTCACGGCCGCGCACGTGCCGCCGGCGGGATCGTGGCGGTAGACGTGGCTGGCGCCGATCTCCGACGGCGCGGCGTCGCCCTCGTAGTCGCAGTCGATGCCGTAGGTCGGATCGGAGAACCAGATCGTGCCGTCGGACTTGATGACCACATCGTTGGGCGAGTTGAACCGCTTGCCCGCGATCCGGTCGACGAGCACGGTCCGCGAGCCGTCGTGCTCGGTCCGCGTCACCGAGCGGCTCTGGTGCTCGCAGGACACCAGGCGGCCCTCGCGGTCGACGGTGTGACCGTTGGTGTTGTGGCTGGGCTGGCGGAACACCGACACCGAGCCGTCGGTCTCGTCCCAGCGCAGCATCCGGTTGTTCGGGATGTCCGACCAGACGAGGTAGCGGCCGGCGGCGAAGTAGGCGGGGCCCTCCGCCCAGCGCGATCCGGTCCACAGCGTCTCGAGCCGCGCGGTGCCGAGGATCAGGCGCTCGAACCGATCGTCGAGCACGGTGCAGGTCGGCGCCATCAGCTCACCACCTTCGCGCTACGGCCATAGACGAGCAGCATGAGGATGACGACGGCGCCGTAGATGACCTGCCGCCCGGCCTCGGGCATCTGCACGATGGACAGGATCGATTGTAACAGCGTCACCAGGACCACGCCCGCGATGGTGCCGAGATAGCTGCCGCGACCGCCGAGGATGCTGGTCCCGCCCAGCACCACCGCCGCGATCGCCGGCAAGAGGTACGGATCGCCCATCGCCTGGTACGCCTTGGTCGAGTAGCCCGCCAGCAGCACGCCGGCAAACGCCGAGCATGCGCCGGAGATCGCGAAGCAGGCGACCACGACGAGGCGGACGTTCACCCGCGACAGGAACACGGCGCGCTCGCTGTTTCCGATCGCGTAGATCCGGCGGCCGAAGCGGGTGCGCCCGAGCAGCACCACCGTCGCCGCGCCGATCGCCGCCCACACCCAGACCGCGTTGGGGATGCCCAGGATCGAGCGCTCGACCGCGAGGAAGTGCATGGCGGGCGTGGCGTGGTCCTGGGGCGCGAAGCCGCTGGTGTGGACGACCATCAGCCCCTGCGCGATCGCGTTGGTCGCGAGCGTGAAGATCATCGACGGCACGCGGAGGTAGGCGACGCCGATGCCGTTCGCGATCCCGATCCCGAGGCCGCACGCGATGGCGAACGGGATCGCGAGCGCGCCGGCCCAGCCCTGGTGCCCCGCCGCCGCCGTCGACATCATGCCGCCGATGGTCACGACCCACGGGATCGAGAGATCGATGTGCCCGAGGAGGACGACCAGCATGACGCCGGTCGCGATGATGCCGAGGAACGAGGCGACCTGGAGCTGTTGCAGCAGGTAGTCGGCGGACAGGAAGTTCCGGTCGTACAGCGCGCCCGCGACGAGGAGGACGACGATGCAGCCGATCGCGGCGGCGAGCGCCCGGTCGATCCGCCCGGCCAGCACCCGCGCCGTCATCGGTAGAGATCCAGGCGCTTCTTGACCCGGAGCAGCCGGAACGAGCCGAGGCTGACCGAGATCAGGAGGACGACCCCGAGGAACAGCGGCTGCGACAGCGGGTCGATGTCGAACACGAACAGGAGATCGCCGATCGTGCGGAGCACGAAGGCGCCGAAGATGGTGCCGATCGCGCCGCCGGAGCCCCCGTAGAGCGAGGTCCCGCCCACCACGACGGCCGCGATCGAGCTCAGCGTGTAGCTGCCGCCGAGCAGCGCGTTGGCCTCCCCCGAGTAGGTCACGCAGGTCAAGAGGAGCCCGGCGAGCGCGGCGAACAGCCCGGCGAGCACGTAGGCGAGGAACTTCGCCCGCGCGATCGGCACGCCCGACATGTACGCCGCCTGCTCCGACGAGCCGATCGCATAGGCCGCCCGGCCGAGCACCGACCGGCGGTAGGGCACCCAGATCACCACGACCGCGGCGATCAGCACGACGATCGAGAACGGGATCACATCGCCGAGCGAGCCGGTCACGAAGTCGGCGAAGTCCTCGTCGATCTCGCCGCCCGGGGCCGGGCGTAGCCACAGCGCGATGCCCTGGTACATCGCGCCGGTCGCCAGGGTCGCGATGATCGGCTGCAGGCGCCCGACGACGACGACGAGACCGTTCAGGGCGCCGCAGGCCACGCCGACCACCACCACGAGCGCCACGCCGAGCCCGACCTCGCGCGGCGTCCCGGTGACCACGGTCGAGGCGAGGCAGTTGGTCATCACGAACACGCTGCCCACCGAGAGATCGAGGCCGGCGGTGAGGACCGGGATGGTCTGGGCGACGGCGACGAGGGCCAGGAGCGCGCCCTTGTTCGCCGCGGTGTTGACGACGTTGCCGCTCAGGCCCGCCGGATGCTCGGTGACGAACACGGCGAACATCGCGAGGAACAGCGCGGCGGCGAGGATCGGACCGCGATGCGACGCCAGCCAGTAGCGGGCGTCCTGTGCGCGCGGGCCGGTCACCGCGGTCACGGCGGCGCCCCGGCCGCGCCCGCGGCCGTCAGGTTATGCGCGCTGGCGACGATGTTGTGCTCGGTCAGGGCGTCGCCTTCGAGCACGTTGACGATCGCGCCGTCGTAGAGGATGAGCACCCGGTCGCAGCAGCCGATCAGCTCGTCGTAGTCGGTCGAGTAGAACAGCAGCGCGGCCCGGCCGTCCGCCAGCTCGCGCAACAGCCGGTAGAGCTCCTGCTTGGTGCCCACGTCGATGCCGCGCGTCGGATCGTTCAGGAGGATGATCTGCGGCCGGGTCATGAGCCACTTGCCGATCACCACCTTCTGCTGGTTGCCGCCCGACAGCGCCGCGACCGGGCCGTCGATCCCGTCGGCGCGGATGCCGAGCAGCCGGATCATCGAGGCGATCGCCGCCTCCTCGGCGCGCCGGTCGATCCACCCGAACCGGCTGAACTGATCGATCGCCGCGAACGACAGGTTCTCGCGCACCGACATCGGCAGCATGAGCCCCTCGGTCTTGCGGTCCTCGGGGATGAGCGCGATCCCGCCGCCGGGGAGCCGGGTGCGCTGCGGGCTCGACAGCGTCACCGGCACGCCGTGGACCGCGACCGAGCCGGTGACGCCGGTCAGCGCGCCGAACAGCGCCAGCAGGAGGTCGCGCTGGCCCTGGCCATCGAGTCCGCCGAGGCCCACGACCTCGCCGGGGCGGATCTCGAGGTCGATGTTGCGCAGCCGCCCCGCCCAGGACAGGTTCTTCACCGCGAGCGCGGGCCGCTCGCTCGACGCGCGGCCCGGCCGCGGCGGGAACACGCTCTCGTGCTCTCGCCCGATCATCATCTCGATGATCTCGCCGGAGGTCTTGCTGCCGGCGGGGAAGCTCGCGACGTGGCAGCCGTTGCGGTAGACCGAGCAATCGTCCGCGAGCTCGGCGATCTCCTGCATGCGGTGCGAGATGAACACGATGGCGAGCCCGTCGTCGCGCAGCTGCCGCAGCACGCGGAACACCGATGCGACGTCGGCCGCGGTCAGCGCCGAGGTCGCCTCGTCGAGCAGGAGGAGCTTCGGATCGCGGGCCAGGGCCTTGGCGATCTCGACCATCTGCCGGCGCGACAGCGGCAGGTCGCGCACCTGCGCGAGCGGGTGGATGTCGCCGGCGCCGACCCTGGCGAGCGCGGCCTCCGCGCGGCGGCGCTGGGCGCGGCGGTCGATCGGGCCCCACGTCCGGTGCCACATCCGGGGCGGGTCGACGATGCCGATGTTGTCCGCGACGCTGAGGTCGGGCAGCAGCGACAGCTCCTGGAACACGCTCACGATGCCGGCCCGGCTCGCCGCCGCCGGATCCGGGAGCGCGATCGGCTCGCCCGCGAGCTCGATCGTTCCCGCGTCGGGCTGGACCACACCGGCCAGCACCTTGATCAGCGTCGACTTGCCGGCGCCGTTCTCGCCGAGCACGGCGTGGATCCGGCCGCGCGCGCACGCCAGACGGGCACCCTCCAGCGCGCGGACGCCGCCGTAGTGCTTCGAGATGCCCTCCATGCGGAGGAGCGGCGTCATGCGCCGGACTACTGATTGGCCTCTGACTTGCCCATGATCTCCTCTGCGGACAGGCCGATCTTGCAGCCCGGGAACGAGTTCCCGACGAAGAAGTTGTCGGACAGCGCCGGATAGAAGTCCGAGCCCTCCTTGATGTTCGGGTACTCGACGTACGACGCCGGCAGCGAGATCGACTGCGGGACCTTCTCGCCCTCGAGCGCGGCGATCGCCGCCTTGATCGTCACGGCGACCTGGGCCGGCCCGGTCCCCGCCGACGAGCAATGCAGCCCCTTGGCGGCGTTCTGCGCGCACAGCTTGCGGAACCCGTTCTCGGTCTCGCCCGAGATCGGGATCATCGGATGCTTCGAGTCGAGCAGCGCTCGCACCGTGCCCGTCGAGCCGCCCTGCACGTAGATGCCGTCGAACTTCTTGTGCACGGCGATCGCGTCGGCGGTGGCCTTCTGCGCCGTGCCGTCGTCCCACTTGCCGATGACCTCCACCACCTCGAACTTCTTCCCCGACTTGCCCAGGACCTCGTGGAAGCCGGTGTGGCGATCGCGGTCGACCGAGTTGCCCGACGGGCCGCGGACCTCGAGGAGCTTGCCGCCGGGAGTCTTCACCTCCTTGAGCAGCCACCGCGCCGCGAGGCGGCCGAGCTCGACCTGATCGACATTGATGACGATGTTATCGGTGGACTCGATGACATTGTCGAAGGACAGCAGCACCACGCCGGCCTTCTTGGCCTTCTTGGCGACCGGCGCGAAGGCCGCCGGGTTGAGCGCATTGACGATCACCGCGTCGTAGCCGGCGTCGATCAGGTTGTTGGCGGCCGCGATCTGCGCCGGGAGGTCCTCGCCGGTCGAGATCACCTTGAACTCCTTCAGCTTCGCCTTGACCTCGGGCTGCTCGGCATACGCTTTGGCCGTCTTGATCATCTGGATACGCCAGGTGTTGCCGATGAAGCCGTTATCGAGCGCGATGCGATACGGCCCCGGCTTCTTCTTCCACTGATAGAACTTGGTGTCCTTGCCCCACGGCTTGAAGCAGTCGGGGGCGGCGCCGGGGCCTTGCACGGTGTCCGGCCCGGCGGCGAATGCGATCGCCACGAAGACGAACACCAGCGAGGCGCCGACGATGGCCGGCCGGCCCAGGCGCCAGATCGGACGGCGGATCAGCCGGATCAGATTGAGACGATCCATCGCGATTCTCCCTCTGGGTAGTATCGGGCGCCGTCGTCGGGCCGCCGTCATCGGCCGCCTCGATGGGCCGCACGCAGCGTAGGGCGGCGAAATCGTGGCTGTCAATCGCTCCTGGAGTTTTCCAGGGAGGTTCCCTACCTTCTCCCTGGCGACCATGCCTGACACGCCGCTCATCGCGCTGGACTGGGGCACCACGTCGCTGCGCGCCTATCGCTTCGACGGCGGCGGGCAGGTCGCCGAATCGCGACAGCTCGCCTCCGGCATCATGCGCGTCACCACCGAGGACGGCGCGGCCGGCTTCGAGCGCGCCTTCGAGCAGGCGTGCGATGACTGGCGGCGCGCCTCGCCGGCGAGCCCGATCATTGCATGCGGCATGATCGGGAGTGCGCAAGGCTGGCGCGAGGCCGCGTACCTCGACGTTCCGGCGAATCTCGACGACCTGGGCCGCGCGCTGACCGAGGTCGAGACCCGCAGCGGGGCCGTGCTCCACATCATCCCCGGGCTCATCCACCGCGGGCCGCTGCCCGACGTCATGCGCGGCGAGGAGACCCAGGTCGCCGGCGCCATCGAGCGCGCCGACGCGTGGATCGGCCTGCCGGGCACCCACTCCAAGTGGGTCCGCGTCCAGGATCGCCGCATCGTCGCGTTCCATACCTTCATGACCGGCGAGGTCTTCGCGGCCCTGTGCGCGCACACCCTCCTGGGGCGCACGATGCAGCGCCCGGCGGCTCCGGACCTTCCCGCGTTCGATCGCGGCGTCGCCGTCGCTCGCTCCCCCGAGGCGCGCGCCGGCCTCCTGTCCACCATCTTCAGCACCCGCACGCTCGGCCTCGTCGGCGCCCTCGCCGCGGAGGCCCAGGCCGACTACCTGTCCGGTCTCCTCGTCGGCCACGAGCTCGCCGCGCTCGCGCACCTCGCCGAGCGGCTCGAGCCCATCGTGCTGGTCGGCAGCGACGAGCTCTGCCTCCGCTACCAGCGCGCGCTGGCCGCCTTCGGACACGCCCGCGCCGCGATCGCCTCCGGAGCCACCGAGCGCGGCCTCTGGCGCGTGGCGTGCTCCGCCGGCCTCGTTCCCCGGAGCCACACATGCTGATCGATCTCCTGCGCCGGACCGGCCTGATCGCCATCCTCCGCGGCGTCACCTCGCGCGAGGTCGCCGAGATCGGTGCCGCGCTGTTCGCCGCCGGCTTCCGCATCATCGAGGTCCCGCTCGGCTCGCCCGACGCCCTCGCGAGCATCACCCTGCTCCGCGCGGCCTTGCCCGCCGCGTGTCTGGTCGGCGCGGGCACCGTGCTCATCCCCGCGCAGGTCGACGACGTCCGGCGCGCCGGCGGCGAGCTCATCGTCATGCCGCACGCCGATCCGGCCGTGATTCGCGCCGCCAGAGCCGCTCACCTCCCCGTCGCGCCCGGTGTCGCGACACCCACCGAAGCCCTCGCCGCGCTCGCCGCCGGCGCCGACGCCCTCAAGGTGTTCCCCGCCGATCTCCTCGGCGCCGCGACCCTCGAGGCCTGGCGCGACGTCCTGCCCGCCGGCACGCCCCTCGTCGCCGTCGGTGGCATCACCCCCGACAACCTCGCCGCCTTCGTCGCCGCGGGCGCCACCGGCGCCGGCCTCGGCTCCGCCCTCTACCGCCCCGGCGCATCCGCTC
This sequence comes from Deltaproteobacteria bacterium, assembly GCA_005887925.1. Taxonomy (GTDB): domain Bacteria; phylum Myxococcota_A; class Polyangia; order Haliangiales; family Haliangiaceae; genus JABFXX01. Next base: position 15,041 of record VBLP01000090.1, read on the forward strand.
GCCAGGTCGCCGCGCGCGCCTCGGCCTTCATCGCCGCCTGGCGCGCCACCCAGGCGCCCCCCGCCCGCGCGGAATGACACATCCGCGAGGTCGGAGATCTATCACAGCGGCGGGAAGGTGCTCCACGGCGTCCAAGCGGAGCTGGAATCGGTCGTCTGCTTCCAGCAGCTGTACGCCGTACCGCTCGCTGCGACTGACCAGAGCTGAATGCGCCCGTCTTCGAGGTTGCCAGCGGCAAGTCCAACGGTCGACTGCGGCACCGGTGCGAATGCGCTCCATGCAGTCCAGTGCGCACTGGAATCGGTGGTCTGCTTCCAGCAGCTGTACAGCGCTCCTGCCGGGTTTGCCGCGAATAGCTGCAGCCGCCGGTCGGATAGAGGGGCCATCGCGATCACGGCTGCCCCGCCCGGCAGTGGCGAGAACGCGCTGCCGCTTGTCCACGCCGAGTGCGAATCGGTCGTTGCTTTCCAGCAGCTGGAGATGCTGCCGCCGGAATTGATCGCGAACAGCTGCAAGCGCCCGTCGGACAGCGGACCGATCGCCAGCTGCGTCACCCCCGAGCCCACATTGTTGAATGCGCTCCATGCAGTCCACGAGGCGCTCGGGTCGGTGGTGCTCTTCCAGCACGTGTAGACGGTGCCTGCGGCGTTCGCGGCGAACAGCTGCAGCTGGCCATCAGGCAACCGGCCGGCTGCGACCGCGTGGGCCCCGCCCCCGGGGATCGCCTCGAACGGGCTCCACGCCGTCCATGCAGAGCTCGCATCGGTGGATTGCTTCCAGCAGCTATACAGCGTGCCACTCCCGTTCGTGGCGAAGATCTGCGGGCGATGATCGGAGATGTTTCCGCCGTGAGGAACCTGCCCATTGCCGCCGGGAAGCGCCGGGAACGTGCCCCAGGTGGTCCAGGGGGCACTGGGGTTGGTCGTGGTTTTCCAGCAGCTGTACAAGCTACCGTTCTGACCCAGTCCCCAAAGCTGCAGCCGCCCATCGGAGAGCCGGGCGACGGATAGTGACTTGGTCCCAGTCACGGTCCGGTACCAGAGGTCGACCTCGCCCTCCACCGATGAGTTGCTGACGACCGCAGCATGCTGGCCACAGTCCGTGACACGGTTCACCGGCGTCCAGCTGACGCTGGGGTGACTGGCCCCGACCAGGAGGTTGATCCCCTTGAGTGGGGTGCTCGGCGAGGCGGGGTAATCCGAGCACTGACTCACGCCGTATGCCTCGAGGGTCTCATTGGCCCAGTGAAGCAGATTGATATTTTGAACAGGGAGTTGTGTGTTCGCGATCCCTTGGAACTGACTCGTGTAATTGTATTGACTGGCGTTGTGCCCCGTCAGGCTCATCACGCCTATCAGCGTATCGCCCGGATTCACATTCACCAGCGATGTGTGAAATGCTTGACCGTCGGAGGTCACGTACCAGCTCGCGATCGACCAGTGGCTGCCTCCACCGGCGGCGGATGGGCCATATTGAAGTACAGGCTGGAGAATTCCGAACCCGGCCCCGGTATTCTGAATGCCATTGAAGAGAAAGATCGTCTGTCCGGAGTAGGTGGCCGGAGCGTGTGGAACAACCCAGGTGGTCGAAAACGTGTTGATCGAAGTACTCGATCCACTATCCCACCACGTGTAGACGATCCAGCCGCTGCCGAGAGCCGGAACCGGGCCGGGGGTCTCACCCTCCATGGCCGCTCCGGTGCGAGCGGCGACGAAGGCCTGCCGCTTGGGTACCGCGGCTCCCACGACCACAGGTGGGAAGTCGGTCACCGTGTTCGAGGCGACATTGAACTTGCGCAGCCGTCCCTGTTCATGCCGCAGTCCATAGCCTGGCTCGATATGATGAACCAGCGATTTGGAGCGATGTCCGCCAGGAGTCAGTACTGTTTGTTCTGCCACGACGAGCCCTCCCTCTTTGTTGACGTGGACCGCCTGTCCGGGGCCCACACTGTGAACCATTCCGGGCGGACGCGGCCCTCCCGGCGTGATGACCAACTTGCCCTTGCCTCCCAAGCTCATTCAATTTCCGTGCCCATGTAATCACATGGGCAACCTGCGCATGCCGCAGACGTCATCAACTCCCGACACCACCGCCTCCGTCGCCGCCGCAATGCCGCAGGCAGGTAAAGGCCTCGATATGAGATACTCGCTCTGGCACTGCTTGTAAAGCAGATCTTGGTCGATATTGGTGATTCTGCTGCTAGTTATTTGTAGTTCTGTTCGATGTTCACGAATACAGTCCGAGTACGGTACCCACCGTTCGAACGCGCCCCGATCGATACGATCTACACGCCGCCCGCAGGAGTTCGGTCGAGCGTTCGCCTGCGGGCATCCCAGTCGACCGCTTCCTGCACTCGGACCTGATCGGCGACCACTTCAAGTCGCCCGAGAGGGCGCACGTCAAGCTTCCCCGCCACCGCGCTCGGAGCCGACCGTCACCACCGCGGCCCGATCATGTCGACCTTGGCCACCGGCTTCAGCCGGTGCACCTGTGTGCCCGATCACGACTCGCAGAGCCGTGGCGACGGCCTCTCGCGGCTGATAGGGTAACGCCATGCACCACCACACCTCTCGTCGGCGTCGCGTGGTCACGCCCATCGTGGCCTGCGCGATCGGGTTGCTCCTCGGGTCCTGCGGCTCGTCGACCCCGGAGATGATCAGCGTCTCCTACGTCTGCGCGTCTCCTCCCGCCGATCTGGCCGGATGCTCGGTCGACACCGACTGCATGACCGTCGCGATCGGGTGCTATTGCGGCGCACAGCCGGTGAACGGCGTGGCTCGCAAGTACGCCCCCACCGCGCGAAACTGCGAGGACGCCGCGGCGAGCTCGTGCGCGCTCGGTTGCGCGACGCAGCCCAAGCTCGTGGCGCAGGACGGCGCGATGGTGGACCCGGGCACCCTCCTCGGCGCGCACTGCGACCATTCCGGCGCCAGCGCCGTCTGCAAGAGCTACCTTCCGCCCGCGGGCGGCGGGTCGGGTGACCCAGGCTCCGGCGGCTGGTAACCGCCCTCGGGTCGATGGCGGCGACCGCGTCACGGCGCGCGGCGATCGGTGGTAGCGTCGGCGCCGCGATGTTCGACCTCGCAGGCAAAGTCGCGATCGTCACCGGGGGCAACGGGGGCATCGGGCTGGGTATGGCGCGCGGGCTGGCCGGCGCCGGGGCGCGCGTGGTGGTCGCCGGCCGCAACCGCGACAAGTCGCTCCGCGCGGTCGCCGAGCTGGAGCAGATCCGCGCCTGCGGGGCGCTCGCGGTGGACGTGGACGTGACGGACGAGGCGTCGGTGGCGGCGCTGGTCGCCGAGACGGTGGCGCGGTGCGGGCGGCTCGACATCCTGATCAACAATGCGGGCATGAACATCCGCAAGCCGCCGCACGAGCTGTCGCTGGCCGAGTGGCACCGCGTGATCGATACCAACCTGACCAGCGTCTACCTGTGCTCGCACGCTGCGTATCCGGTCCTGAAGCAAGCCGGCGGCGGCAAGGTGATCAACGTGGGCTCGATCATGTCGATCTTCGCGACCGGGTTCAGCCCGGTGTATGCCGCGAGCAAGGGTGGCATCGTCCAGCTGACCAAGGCATGCGCCGCGGCGTGGGCGCGCGACAACATCCAGGTCAACGCGGTCTTGCCGGGCTGGATCGACACCGAGCTCACCGAGGGCACGCGCCGGGATGTCCCCGGGCTGCACGACAGCGTGTTGCGGCGCACGCCCGCCGGGCGCTGGGGGACGATCGACGATCTCCGCGGCGTCGCGGTGTTTCTCGGCGCATCCGCGTCGGACTTCGTCACCGGCGCGGCGATTACCGTGGACGGCGGCTACTCGATCCAGGGCTGACGGCGCGCGCGCAGATCTTCGCGGCGAACTGGCGTCGTCTTGCGAGCGTGCTTGCCGTGATGGCTTTCGCGAGGGGCGCAGGTAGGGTAGCCTCCCGGACGGCTGCGATGGCGAGTCCCGGGTTACTGCGTTGCGCGCTGTGCGCCGTCCTGATCAGCTGCGTCGAGCCCGGGGGCCAGGAGCCGGAGGCCGAGTCCACCGATCAGCAGGCCGGCATCGTCTGCGGCGACGGCCCGACCGTGCGCGGCATCGACGTCTCGTACTACGAGACCAGCGTCGACTGGGCCGCGGCGCACGCCGCCGGGATCGACTTCGCGTTCGTCCGCGTGAGCGATGGCCTGCAGTTCATCGACCCGAAGTTCCCCGCGTACTGGGACGGCGCGCGCACCGCCGGCGTGATCCGCGGCGCGTACCAGTTCTTCCGGCCCGCCGAGGACCCGATCGCGCAGGCCGACCTGCTGCTCGACCGGATGGGACCACCCGCGCCGGGCGATCTGCCGCCGGTGCTCGACGTCGAGGTGTCGGGCGGGCTGTCGACCGATGCGGTGGCGGCGAGCGTCGCCGCGTGGGTCGCGCGCGTGACCGCCGCGCTCGGCCGGCCGCCGATCATCTACGCCGGTCTGTACTCGTGGCACGACCTCACCGGCTCGGCCGACGCGACGACGTCGCCGCTGTGGGTGGCCCAGTACACGACCGCGCCGTGCCCGAACATCCCGGTGCCGTGGACGCGCTGGATGTTCTGGCAGTACTCGGCGACCGGCACGGTCGATGGGATCCCCGGATCGATGCTCGATGTCGACGTGTTCAACGGCACGCTCGACGAGCTGCGCGGCTTCGCCGACGCCCGCTGCGGCGACGGCCAGTGCAGCCCCGGCGAGACCGCCGACAGCTGCCCCGCGGACTGCCCGCCGTGCGGGACGCTGGGCCCCGATGGGGGCATCATCGACGACGGCGACGCCTGCTTCCTCGCCGGCGGCCCGGCGCAGTACCTCCGCCACATCGCGGGCAGCGGCGACGGCGGCGACCTGATCTGGACGCACGCGACCGCGAGCGCGACCGAGGCGAACTTCGCGCAGTGGAACCTGTTCTTCGCCGAGGCCGGGCGCTACCGCGTCGAGGCCTACACCGCGCACGCGTTCGCGACCTCGACGCGCGCCGCGTACACCGTCCAGGCCGGCGGCGCCGGGCACACGTTCGTGATCGACCAGACCGCCGGCGACGGCTGGCAGGTGCTCGGCGATCTCGACTTCGCCGCGCGCGGTCCGCAGTGGATCCACCTGGCGGACAACACCGGGGAGTCGGCCGCGACCGGCGCCCAGCTGGTGTTCGATGCCGTCCGCCTCACGCGCATCGACGGCGCGCCGCCGATCGAGGATCCACCGCGATCCGCGCACGGCGGCTGCGCCGCGGGGCCGGGCGCCGGGCTGGGCATGCTCGCCGCGATGCTCGGCGCGTGCCGGCGCCGCCGGAAGCCCCGTGACGGCGCCGTGAGCCGCATCGGTTGACGAGCCGGCCGAGTTGGTCAATCGTGCGGCATGGCCATTCCGCAAGAGCTCAGCGCAGCGATCGATGACGCGGTGTCCGCCGATGCCCGCGATCTGATCCAGCTATCGGCGAACCTGCACGCCAACCCCGAGCTCCGCTTCGAGGAGGTCAAGGCCGCGGCGTGGATCACCGAGCTCGTCGCGTCGCACGACATCGCCGTCGAGCGCGGGCTCGGCGGGATGCCGACGTCGCTGCGCGCGCGGGCCGGGACCGCCGGCGGCCCCCGCGTCGCGATCCTCGCCGAGTACGACGCGCTGCCCGAGATCGGGCACGCGCGGCGCGGGTCGTCGCGCAGACCGGCGGCGAGGTCGTGCTGCTCGGGACACCGGCCGAGGAGGGCGGCGGCGGCAAGATCAAGCTGATCGAGGCCGGCGCGTTCGACGGGCTCGACGCGGCGATGATGTTCCATCCCCTCGATCGCGACCTGCTCGCCCACACGGCGCTCGCGAGCCTGTGGCTGACCTTCAAGTTCACCGGCGTGCCGTCGCACGCCGCGGCCGCGCCGCACATCGGCGCGAGCGCGCTCACCGCATGCATGGACACGTTCCGCCTGATCGACGGCCAGCGCGTCCACTTCAAGGACGGCGTGCGCGTCCACGGCTACATCACCAACGGCGGACAGGCGGTGAACATCATCCCCGAGCACGCCGCCTGCGAGTTCAGCGTCCGTGCGCGCGACGTCGCCGAGCTCGCGCGCGTGCGGGCGATCGTCGAGCGCTGCGCACGCGGCGCCGCGATGGCGAGCGGCGTCGAGCTCCAGTGCAGTACCCGGCAAGGCTACAAGGACATGCGCAACAACCTGACGATGGCGCGCGTGTTCGGCGAGCACCTCGCCGCGGGCGGCCGCAAGGCGCGAGAGACCGACCCGCACATCGGCGCCGGCAGCACCGACATGGGCGACGTGTCGCACGTCGTGCCGGCGATCCACCCCTACCTCGCGATCGTCGGCGAGGGCGAAGCGCTGTGCCACGAGCATCGCTTCACCGCCGCCGCCGCCAGCGACCAGGCGGCCGAGACCGCACTCACCGCCGCCCGGGCCATGGCCAAGACCGCGGTCGAGCTGCTGGTGTCACCGTCGCTGCGCGAGGCGGTGCACACCGAGTGGGCGTCGCGCAGCACCGGCTGAGCGCCGCGCCCGCCGATCGCCAGCCGCCGCAGATTGCTGCGGGTTCGAATGGCGACCAGTTGCGCTCGCCGAGCCGGCTCGCTAGCGTTGGAATTCGTGCAACTCAGGCGCCGTGTGGTCAGATGGGCAGTCCGGATCGGGCTCGCGATCCTCGCGGTGCTCGTCGTCGCCACGGTCGTCGGGCTGTCGGTGGAGTCCACGCGCTGGCGGCTGTACCTGATCGGCAGGAAGCTCCGCGGCGATGTCCACGAGGTCAGCTGGGGCGAGCTGCTGCGCATGATCGGCCCGAACAGCCGGTACTACCTGCGGCCGATCATCTCCGAGGGCCGCAGCCTGAACGGCGCGATCCAGAACCCGTACTCCGCGGCGGCCGACATCGATCAGGGCAACAAGCTGTTCCGCGCACGCTGCGCCCTGTGCCACGGCCAGGACGGCGTCGGCGACCGCGCGCCGCCGCTCAACCGCCCGGCCTACGCGCACGGCAACGCCGACTGGGTCGTGTACCGCTGGATCGAGCGCGGCATCTCGGGCACCGGCATGCCGGCGTCCGGCCTCGACGAGATGGCGATCTGGCAGATCATCGCGTTCCTGCGCATGCGCCAGAATGAATCGGCCGGCCGCACGCGCCTGGAGCCCGCGGCCCGCGTGCAGGTCAACGTCCGCCACGATGACCTCGTCGCGGCCCCGGGCCAGCCCGACGAGTGGCTGACCCACGCGCGGACGTTCGACGGCCGGCGCTACAGCCCGCTGACCGAGATCACGCACGACAACGTCGGCGCGCTCCGGCTGCCGATCGTCGCCGGCGGCGCGATGTTCGTGTCCGAGCCGCCGAGCGGCGTGGTCGCGCTCGACGCCAGGACCGGCAACGCGCTGTGGCACTTCGGCCGCGACATGCCGGGCAACCTGTCCTTGTGCTGCGGCCGGGTCAACCGCGGCGTCGCCGCGCTCGGCGGCACGCTGTTCCTCGGCACGCTCGACGCCAAGCTCGTGGCGATCGACGCCGGCGACGGCACCCAGCGCTGGGAGACCGGCGTCGCCAACGTCGCCGACGGCTACTCGATCACGGTAGCGCCACTCGCGGTCGGCGACCTCGTGATCGTCGGCGTGTCCGGTGGCGAGTTCGGCATCCGCGGCTTCCTCGCCGCCTACGCCGCCGATACCGGCAAGGAGGTGTGGCGGTTCAACACCGTGCCCGGCCCGGACGAGCCGGGGCACGACGGCTGGGCGGGCGACTCGTGGAAGACCGGCGGCGGCCCGACCTGGGTCACCGGCGCCTACGACCCCGAGCTCGATCTGATCTACTGGGGCGTCGGCAACCCGGCTCCGATCTACTCGGGCGTCGATCGCGACGGCGACAACCTCTACACCAAGATCCTCGCCGAGCTGACCGTGGCGGGAAAGCCGCGCAAGGTGATCTGCTGGGCCAACCGCAACGGCTTCTATTACGTGCTCGACCGCGCGACCGGCGAGTTCCTGGTCGGCACGCCGTTCGTCAAGCAGACCTGGGCCAAGGGCCTCAACGCCAAGGGCAGACCGATCCCGGCCGAGGGCGGGCGGCCCACCAAGAAAGGCGCGCTGGTCTTCCCCGGCGTCGCCGGCGGCACCAACTGGCAGCCGGCGGCGTTCCACCCCGGCCTGGGCGCGATCTTCATCCCGGCGACCGAGGGCAGCTCGATCTTCACCAGCTCGCCGCCCGAGCGCCGCCAGCCCGGCACGCTGTTCGCCGCCAGCGGCACCACCAGCCAGGAGTTCGAGCCGATGATCAAGGCGCTCGACGCCGCGACCGGCGAGCAGCGCTGGGAGTACCGGCCGCCGCGCGCCCGCGGGGTCGGCGGCCACGGCGGCCTGCTCGCCACCGCGGGCGACCTGGTGTTCGGCGCGAACGAGGGCCAGCTGTTCGCGCTCGACGCGCGGACCGGCGCCGAGCTGTGGCGCGTCGGCCTCGGCGGCATGACCTTCGCCGCGCCGATCTCGTTCACGGTCGACGGCCACCAGGTGATCGCCATCGCCGGCGGGCGCGCGGTGTTCCTGTTCGGGCTGTGACCGCGGCGACTCCCGGGCCGGTGAGATCGAGCTTTCTGCGCGTTGGGCCTATAGTCCGGCCATGGCAGCCATCAATCCAGTGGTCGATCTCGCGATGGACGGCGACATCGCGATCCTGTCGGTCAACCATCCGCCGGTGAACGCGCTGTCACAGCAGGTGCGCGCCGGCCTGCTCGACGGCATTCGCCGGGCGATCGGCGACGCCGCCGTGCGCGCGATCGTGCTGATCTGCGACGGCAAGACGTTCATCGCCGGGGCCGACATCACCGAGTTCGGCAAGCCGCCGGTCGCGCCGAGCCTGGCCGAGGTCGAGGACGCGCTCGAGGGCTCGCCCCGGCCGGTGATCGCCGCGATCCACGGCACCGCGCTCGGCGGCGGGCTCGAGGTCGCGCTGTGCTGCCACTACCGCGTCGCCGTGCCGTCGGCCCGGTGCGGGCTGCCCGAGGTCAACCTCGGCCTCCTGCCCGGCGCGGGCGGCACGCAGCGCCTGCCGCGGATCGTCGGCGTCGAGCAGGCGCTCGACATGGTGACCAGCGGCAAGCACGTCGACGCGAAGGCCGCGCACGCCGCGGGCCTGATCGACGAGCTCGTCGCCGAGGGCGACCTGCGCGGCGGCGCGATCGGGTTCGCGCGCAGGGTCGTCGCCGAGGGCCGGCCGCTGCGGCGCGTCCGCGACCTCGACGACAAGGTCGCCGCGGCGCGCGGCAAGCCCGAGATCTTCGAGGCGTTCCGCAAGGCCAACGCCAAGAAGTTCCGCGGCTTCCTCGCCCCCGAGTACAACATCCGCACGATCGAGGCCGCGGTCGACAAGCCGTTCGACGAGGGGCTCGCGATCGAGCGCAAGCTGTTCATCGAGCTGATGCAGGGCACGCAGTCGGCGGCGCAGCGCTACGTGTTCTTCGCCGAGCGCCAGGTCTGGAAGATCCCCGACGTGCCCGACGACACGCCGGCGATCCCGATCCGCAAGGTCGGCGTGATCGGCGCCGGCACGATGGGCGGCGGCATCGCGATGAACTTCGCCAACATCGGCATGCCGGTCACGATCGTCGAGACCAAACAGGACGCGCTCGACCGCGGCCTCGGCGTGGTCCGCAAGAACTACGAGCGCAGCACCAAGAGCGGCCGGCTCACCATGGCCGGCGTCGAGCAGCGCATGCAGCTGCTCACGGGCACGCTCGCGCTCGAGCAGCTCGCCGACTGCGACCTCGTGATCGAGGCCGTGTTCGAGAACATGGACATCAAGCGCGAGGTGTTCGGCAAGCTCGACCGCATCGTCAAGCCCGGCGCGATCCTCGCAACGAACACATCCGCCCTCGACATCAACCAGATCGCGACCGCGGTCCAGCGCCCCGACGCCGTGATCGGCCTGCACTTCTTCTCGCCGGCCAACGTGATGCGCCTGGTCGAGGTCGTGCGCGCCCAGCACACCAGCAAGCCGGTGATCGCGACCTCGATGCAGCTCGCCAGGAAGCTCGGCAAGATCGCGGCGCTGGTCGGCGTGTGCCCCGGCTTCGTCGGCAACCGCATCCTCTACGCGCGCTCGCAGCAGGCCAGCGCGATGCTGATGGAGGGCGCGATGCCGTGGGACATCGACCAGGCGATCTACGACTTCGGCCTGCCGATGGGGCCGTTCGCGATGTCCGATCTCGCCGGCCTCGACATCGGCTGGAGCGCCGAGAAGTCGAAGAGCTCGATCCGCGAGGTGCTGTGCGAGCAGAACCGCCGCGGCCAGAAGACCGGCGCCGGGTTCTACGACTACGACGAGCAGCGCAACCCCCGGCCGTCGCCGGTCACCGAGAAGATCGTCAAGGACTTCGCCGCGCGCTCCGGCCAGCCGCAGCGCACGATCTCCCAGCAGGAGATCCTCGAGCGCTGCCTCTACGCCCAGATCAACGAGGGCGCCAAGATCCTCGAGGAGAAGATCGCGATCCGGCCGTCCGACATCGATATCGTGTGGATCAACGGCTACGGCTGGCCGGTGTATCGCGGCGGGCCGATGTTCTACGCCGACACCGTCGGTCTGCACGAGGTCGTCGCCAGGCTCGAGGACTACGGCCCGCGGCTCGGCAAGGACTTCGCGATCTCGCCGCTGCTCCGCCAGATGGCCGCCGACGGCAAGCGGTTCCAGGACCTCAAGTAGCTACAGCACGAAGCCGACCGATACTCGATCATCCCGGTCTGCTCGCCGCCCGCGACCGCGCGATCCGCCGGCGGCGGCGGCGCGCTGCCGCGCGGGTCGTAGCCCGACATCGACTGCAGCACGGCGCTGTTGTACACGCCGCCGAGCAGGTACAGCCCGACGCCGAGCTCGACCACCATGTGGTCGCCGATGCGTGTCCCCGCCGCCGCGCGCAGCGTGACCAGCCCGCCGCTCTCGCCGTCGCTGTCGCTGCGGCCCAGCCAGCGCAGCGTGCCGCCCGCGATCAGGTACGGCGTGATCGCTCCGCCGCGCAGCGGCAGCGCCAGCTCGAGCGGATAGATGCCGGCGCCGATCGCGCGGACGCGATCCGACACGCCGAGCAGCCCCTCGATCCGGAACCGCACGTGCTCGCCGCCGAGGTCGAGCCCCGGCGCGAACGTCACCAGCGTGGTGTGCAGGCCGAGGTCGCTGCGATCGATCGTCGCGCTCGCCATCGTCGAGCCCGCGGCGTAGCCGTGCGCGCGGTTGTACGCCGTCGCCGCCGCGTTGTACGCCGTCACCGCCTCGCCGACGTGGTTGCCGATGAACGGCATGCCGTCCGACGGCTCCAGCCCGAGCGGCTCGACCCCGATGCGGAACACCCCGTGCACGTCCGCGTGTGCGGCGCCGTTGCCGGCGAGCAACGTCGCGACGACCGCGACAAACCGGTAAGACCGAGTCGAGATAGCTTCGAGCACGCGCAACGGGGTTGCATCACGCGGCGTGCCACCGCGCCTCGCTGTGATCTCGGCCAGTTGTGACGCTGGACCCGGGGCCCACCGCCTCATCGCGCGCCGACGGAACCCTGTGAGAAACCTGCACCTCGGAGATCGCAGGATGTCGGTGATCACATTGGGCCGGCGCCGGCTCCCGCCGCGCGTCATGCTCGGCCGATGTCGCGCCTGGTCCTCGTTGTTCTGATCACGCTGGCCGCCACCGTCGAGGGCGCGCCCGATCGGGTCGATGCGGCCATCCAGGCGCTGCCGGTCCTCGGCACCGTCGCACACGGCCGCGCGCGGATCGTCGTGCGCGGCGAGGTCACCGCCGCGCGGGCGCGCGACGCGATGGCGCTGGTCGACCTGGTCGTCGGCGATGTCCAGCGCAGGTTCACCGCGCGCGCCCGGACTCCCGATCGCGACATCACGCTGTGCCTGCTTCCCGACGACGCTCGCCTGCGCGCCGTCGCGCTCGCCGCGTTCGGCGACACGCCGTCCGATCTCGGCTTCTACCGGCCCGATCACCGCGTCGCGCTCGCCAACCTCGGCAACAGCATCGGCAACCTGCGCCACGAACTCGTCCATCCCCTGCTCGGCGACGACTTTCCCCAGATCCCCGCGTGGCTCAACGAAGGCATCGCCGCGCTCTACGGCAGCGCGCGGGCCGGCAAGCGTGGCTTCGAGTTCCTGCCGACGACGTCCGTGGCCCGCGCGCGATGACATGGTACGCGATGGCGCGCTACGTCCTGCTCTACCTCGATCGCGCCGGCAAGCTCGGCGAGCTCTACGCCAGGCTGCGCGGCGCGGCCGATGACACCGACGCCCAGCGCACCATCCTCACCGCGTACGTCGACGACGCCGCGTTCCGGCGCTGGGCCGCCGCGCTGCGGCTGTGACTGTCCGGCCGGCGGACGTCAGCACGGCGGCTCGAGCCCGGTCAGCTCGGCTCGGCGACCCGGCGGCTGCGAAACCTTGCGCCGCGGGTGGCCCCGTTCCGAGCCGGCTCAGCTCGGCAGAGCTCGCAGCCGCCTCGCTCGCCATTCCGGGCCTCAGCGCCGGCAGGCTCGCACGGCTCAGCGGGGCCCCGGATCTGCCGCGGCATGGACCACCTCGGGCGACGCAGCGGACGCCAGCACATCGACCCCGAGATCGTGTTCCCCATCCGCAACACCGACGATCACGATCTCGGCGCCTTCCTCGTCGAGGCGCGCCGGCTCGCCCTCGGTGGTCCACACCGCGGTCCCCCGCGGGATCCGCTCGAACAGCACGATGTCGCTGCCCGCATCGGCGACGCGGACCTCGTCGGGGACGTCGGCCTCGGGCCGGTCGATGCGATACACGAGGTGGACGTGATCGTCGTGGCGGGCGAACGCGTAGCAGCCCTCGCCGATCGGCCGCGCGCCCGGCTGATAGCGCTCGCCGCGCGTCTTGGTGCGATACTCCTCGGCCTCGAGCTGGTCGGCGAGCACGCGCTGCAGCGAGCCGACGCGCTCGACCCGCGCCCACATCCGCTCGCCGGCGGCGACCGGCATCCGCTTGCGGCCGACGCGGACCCGGCGATGGACGCCGTGCGCGGCGCTCAGCACGAAGAACAAGCTCTGGACGCCGAGCTCGGTCACCAGCGCCTCGGCCGGCTGTACGCGGGGCCGGAAGAAGAAGCTGATGT
>VBLP01000477.1 GCA_005887925.1 Deltaproteobacteria bacterium
GGCTCGAGTCGTACCGCTGGCCGGGCAACATCCGCGAGCTGGAGAACGTGCTGTCGCGCGCGGCGATCCTGTGCGACGGCGAGACCATCCGCTCGCACGATCTCGACATGCTCGGCCTCGATCGGCCGGCGTCGGGGTCGGGCGCCGAGGCCGATGACCAGCGGGTCGAGCTGCCCGCGATCGACCTCGACCGGCTCGGCGATGGCGATGGGCTCAAGGACCTGACCGAGCGCGCGGTGCGCACGGTCGAGCGCGCGGCGCTGATCGCTGTGCTTCGCCGCGATCGCAACCCGGCGCTGGCGGCGCGCCGGCTCGGGATCAGCCGGGCCTCGATCTACAACAAGATGAAGACCTACAGCCTGGGCCCGGACGGCAGCTCGGCGGATTGAATCGTCGCCATCGACCGGGTCGACAGGGCACGCGGCCGGCGCCCGGCGCAACGCGGGGTACGCTGTGACCATGCGATACGAGCTCTACTACTGGCCCGAGATCCAGGGGCGCGGCGAGTTCGTGCGCCTGGTCCTCGAGGACGCGGATTGTGACTACGTCGACGTCGGGCGCGAGCCCGATGGCTACGACCGGATCCAGGCGGTGCTGTCGGGCGAGCGCGACGGCGTGCTGCCGCTCGCGCCGCCGGTGCTGTACGCGGGATCGATCGTGGTGGCGCAGACGGCGGCGATCGCGAGCTTCCTGGGTGGCCGCCACGGCCTCGCGCCGAGCTCGGAGGCCGGGCGGCTCGCGGCGCTGACCATCGCGCTCACGATCGCCGACCTGGTCGCCGAGGTCCATGATACGCATCATCCGACGACGGTCGAGCAGGGCTACGAGACGCAGAAGGAGGCGGCCAGGGACCGCGCCGCGGCGTTCCGGCGCACCCGGCTCGCGAAGTTCCTCGGCTACCTCGAGCGCAACCTGGAGCGCAACGGCGACGTGCTGGTGGGCTCGGCGGTGTCGTACGTGGATCTCGCAGCATTCCAGGTCGTCGAGGGGCTGTCGTATGCGTTCCCGCGTGCGATGAAGCGGATGTCGGCGGACGTCCCCAGGTTCCTGGCGCTGCGCGACCGGGTCGCCCAGCGGCCGCGCCTGTTGCGCTACCTGACCTCACCGCGCCGGCTGCCGTTCAACGAGCAAGGCATCTTCCGCCATTATCCGGAGCTCGACGGCTGAGAGGCGGCTGGGCCGTGCGGTCGCGGTAAGATGGCCGGGGTGCTGTGATGACCGAAACCTGGCGTATGGTCGCACGCGTCGGTGACGTGAAGCCCAACGATGTGATCGCGGTCGTGGTCGACGGCACCGAGATGGTGGTCGGCCGCGACGGCGACCGCTACTTCGCGACCCAGCGGCGCTGCGTCCACCGCGGCGGCGACCTCGCCGAGGGCATCGTGTCGCGCGGCCACCTGATCTGCCCGCAGCACGCCTGGCGGTTCTCGACGGAAACCGGTTGCCAGGCCGAAGCATCCGAGTTCTGCCTCGCGACCTATCGCGTGCGGGTGGTCGGCGACCGGATCGAGGTCGATCCGAGCCCGCAGATGGGGCAGCCAAGGAGCAAGTCGTGACGGTCCCGACGGTGAGCTTGATCGAAGGCGACGGCATCGGCCCCGAGATCACAGAGGCGACGCTGCGCGCGGTCGAGGCCGGCTCATGCTGTCGGCGGCGATGCTGCGCGATCACGTCGAGCAACGCGACGCGGCGGCGCGGCTGCGCACCGGGATCGCGGCCGCGCTGGCGAGCCCGGGGACCCGCACCGGGGATCTCGGCGGCCGGGCCAGCACCGCGCAGTACACCGACGCGGTGATCCGCGCGATGGCGTGAGCGGCGATCGAAGCGTCACTCGCGGGCGACGCCGCGGGCGCGGGCAAAAGTCCAGCGCGGTCCATGACCTGCGTGCGAGGAGGGGGGCGGGCCGTCAACCTCGGTGAGCAAGGCGGCCGGGCCGCACACGGCGATGTGCGCGATTGCCCGGCGCTTCAGGGCTGGCCCGCCGGCTGCACATCGACCCGGCAACAGGAGAGACCACCATGATCACCACGAACGCCATCGACCAGACCACGGATACCCAGGCCGCCGAGGATGCGATCGCCACGCTCGAGGCCGTCGCGCTCGACGAGGTCAACGGGGGGTGGCTGTACAGCCCCTACGCCGTTGCCGGCGCGTACAACCCGTACGTGATGGCGAACCGCTGCGCCGCGGCGAACCCGTGGGCGGCGGCGAACCCGTGGGCGGCGGCGAACCCGTGGGCGGCGGCGAACCCGTATGCGGTGGCCCGCTACGAGGCGCACCTGGCGCACCGCGCCGCCTGGATGCAGAGCCGCCTGGGCTGGTGGTAGCGCCACCGGCGCGAGGAGCGCTCAGCTCGGCAGGCGATCGCCGAAGTTGCCGCGCGACTGCGCGGTCGGCGGTGGGATCGCCGGCTCGGGCTCCGGCGTCGCCGGCGCATCGCCGAGCGCGACGGCCAGCGCGTCGTCGATCTTGGTCATGCTGCGGATGTCGATCTCGCGCTTGACCTCGTCGGGGATGTCCGCCATGTCCTTGAGGTTGCGCTCGGGCAGGAACACGATGTCGATGCCGGCGCGGTGCGCCGCGATCACCTTTTCCTTGATGCCGCCGACCGGCAGGACATGGCCGCGCAGGTCGATCTCGCCGGTGATCGCCACGTCGTGCCGCGCCAGCCGCCCGGTGAAGGCCGAGACGATGACCAGCGCGAGCGCGACGCCGGCCGACGGGCCGTCCTTCTTGATCGCGCCCTGCGGCAGGTGGACGTGGACGTCGCTGTTGGCGACCTTCTCGGGATCGATGCCGAGCCGGGCGGCATTGGCGCGGGTCCACGAGTACGCGGCCTGGGCGCTCTCCTTCATGACGTCGCCCATCTGGCCGGTCAGCCGGACCTCGCCCTTGCCGGGGTAGATCCGGCACTCGACGAACATGATGTCGCCGCCGACCGGCGTCCAGGCGAGCCCGGTGACGACGCCGATCTCGGGCTTGCGGCCGGCGGTGTCGCTGACGTGGCGCGGCGGGCCGAGCAGGTCCTCGAGCTGGCCGCGGTCGAACGAGATGTCGGTGGCGCCCTCGGCGATCTTCACGGCGGCGCCGCGGCACACCGCCGCGATCTCGCGCTCGAGGTTGCGCACGCCGGCCTCGCGCGTGTAGCTGTGGATGATGTCGGTGAGGACGTCGTCGTCGATCTCGAGCTGGCCCTTGGCGAGGCCGTGCTCGCCGAGCTGCTTGGGCACCAGGTGGTTCCTGGCGATCGCGAGCTTCTCGAGGCTGGTGTAGCCGGACAGCTCGACCATCTCCATGCGATCGAGCAGCGGCTGGCTGATCGTGTCGATCTGGTTCGCGGTGCAGATGAACATCACCTTGGACAGGTCGACCGGAACCTCGACGTAGTGGTCGACGAAGTCCTTGTTCTGCTCGGGATCGAGCACCTCGAGCATCGCGGCGGCGGGATCGCCGCGCATGTCGGCGGCGAGCTTGTCGATCTCGTCGAGCACGAACACCGGGTTCATCGAGCCGGCCTTCTTGAGCCCGGCGACGATCCGGCCGGGCAGCGCGCCGATGTACGTGCGGCGATGGCCGCGGACCTCGGCCTCGTCGCGCACGCCGCCGAGCGAGACCCGCACGTACTTGCGGCCGAGCGACGACGCGATCGACTTGCCGAGCGAGGTCTTGCCGGTGCCGGGCGGGCCGACGAGCAAGAGGATCGGGCCATGCTTGTTGGGAGCGAGCTTTCTGACCGCGAGGAACTCGAGGATCCGGCGCTTGACCTTCTCGAGGCCGGAGTGCTCGGCCTCGAGGATCGCGCGCGCGGCCGACACGTCGAGCCGGTCGTCGGTGAAGACGTTCCACGGGATCTCGAGCAGGTTCTCGACGTACGTCCGCGCGATGTTGTACTCGGGAGACGACGACGCCATCTGGCTCATCCGCGACAGCTGCTTCTTGGCGACCGCGCGGACCTCGTCGTTCATCTTGCTGTCTTCGATCTTCTTGCGCAGCTCGTCGATCTCGGCGTTGTCGTCCTGCTCGCCGAGCTCCTCCTGGATCTGCCGCATGCGATCGCGCAGCACGCGCTCGCGGTGAGTGCGCGAAGACTCGCCCTCGAGCTCGGCGCCGATATCGGCCTTGAGCCGGAGCACGGTGGCCTGGCGCTCGAGCGACGGGATGATCCGCTCGAGCCGCCGCATCGTGTCGGTCTCGATCAGGAGCGCCGTGAGATCGTCGCGCTCGAGCTCGAGGTAGGGCGCGGCGGAGTCGACCAGCTTGTCGGGATCGACGATCGCCTGGACCTGGGCGCGGGTCAGATCGCCGCGCGGCTCCTTGTGCTCCTTGGCCTCGCGGGACTCGCGCTCGCGCTCACGCTCACGCTCGGGCTTGGCCTCCTTGGCCTGGGCGTCGGTGACGACCGCGATCAGGTAGTCGCGGACCTTGGACGTGGTGGCGATCAGCTGCTCGGCGGACGCGCCCGACGTCGACTGCAGCGCCGACACGCTCGCGATCAGGAACGGCTCGGTGGCGACCAGCGCATCGATGTGGACGCGCTCGAGGAACCGCATCACGCAGGTGAACCGGCCGGGCGAGTGCTTGACGACCTGGACGATCTCGGCGCGCACGCCGACCTCGTGGAGATCGCGCTGGCCGGGATCGCGCACCGCCGGATTACTTTGCGGAATGATGACGGTCAGGTTGTCATCGCGCGTGGCGGCCTCGATCGCGCGCACCGATGCCTCGCGGCCGATCTCGAGCGGGCCGACGTGACCCGGCAGCTGAACCTCGGTCCGGAGTGGGATGACGGGGTACTGGCCGGCAGTCTCGTTGTGTCTGGTCACGACGCCTCGAGTCTACGACGTTTCAGTCGTTGTGCCCGCGTTTGCGCAGGCGAGTTACCAGCTGGATCAGGAGTTTCTTGGCCTCGTCATCGAGCTCGTGTGGAACGTCGATCTGTACCGTGACGTAGTGATCGCCGTGGCCGCCGGTGCGATCCGGGATTCCCTTGCTGCGCAGCCGCAGCTTCTTGCCGCTCGACGTGCCGGGCGGGATCTTGACCTCGGCCTTGCCTTCGATCGTCGCGACGGTCGCGACCGTGCCCAGGATCGCGCGATCGAACGCGATCCGGACGTCGGAGTACACGTCGTTGCCGTCGACGCGCAGCCAGCTGCCGTCGCTCGCCTTGACGGTCTCGGCGAACTCGGCGTCCTGGGCGGCGTCGCGCCGCCGGCCGCGGCCGCGCCGGCCATCCTCGAACTCGGCGTGCTCGACGCGCATCCGCGGACCGCGCCCGCCGCCGCTGCTGAAGAACTGGCCGAAAAGATCACCGAGGTCGAACACGCCGGGCCCGCCGCCCTGCGAGGTGTACGTGTATCCGCCGCCGGGGAACCCGCGCGGCAGGCCGCCGTTGGCGCGGATCTCGTCGTACATCGCGCGCTTCTTGGCATCGCCGAGCACGTCGTAGGCGTTCGAGATGTCCTTGAACCGCGACTCCTTCGCCTTGTCGCCGCCGGTCGAATCCGGATGGTTCGCCTTGGCGAGCTTGCGGTACGCCTTCTTGATCTCGTCGGCGGTGGCCGACTGGCTGACTCCGAGTGCCTTGTAGTAATCGACGCTCGGATCGAAGTCGATCTGCTGCGGCATGGCTATGCGGCGGCTCCCTTCGTGGCGCGGTGGAAGGCGATGTGGTCGCCCTCGACGGTGGCCTCGAGCTGGTCACCCGGCTGGAAGTCCCCGGCGAGGAGGTGGCTGGCGAGCGGATCGATCACGAGCTTCTGGAGCGCACGCTTGAGCGGCCGTGCGCCGTACACCGGATCGTAGCCAGCTTCGGCCACGCGGGCGACTGCCTGGTCGGTGAGGTGCAGGGTGATCTGCCGCTCGGCCAGGAGCTTGTCGAACCGGCGGAGCTGGATATGCACGATCTGCTTGAGGTCGGCCTCGCCCAGTGGCTCGAAGAAGATCGTCTCGTCGATCCGGTTGAGGAACTCGGGGCGGAAGGTCTGGGACAGCTAGTCGACCGTGCGGCCCTGGCCGTCGGTCAGCCGGCCGTCGTCGAGCACCTGGAGCAGCACGCTCCACACGTCGGCGTGCGCCTTCTCCATCTCGTCGAGCAGGACCACGGCGTAGGGGTGGCGGCGGACGGCCTCGGTGAGCTGGCCGCCCTGGTCGTAGCCGATGTAGCCGGGCGGGGCACCGACCAGCCGCGACACGGTGTGCTTCTCCTGGTACTCGGACATGTCGATCCGGATCATCGCGTGCTCGTCGTCGAACAGGAACTCGGCGAGCGCGCGCCCCAGCTCGGTCTTGCCGACGCCGGTCGGCCCGAGGAACAGAAAACTTCCGATCGGTCGGTTGGGATCCTTGAGCCCGGCGCGGGCACGGCGCACCGCGGCGGCCACCGCGCCGACCGCGGCGTCCTGGCCGACCACGCGCTCGCGCAGCCGGTCCTCCATCTTCGCCAGGCGCTCGACCTCGCCCTCGAGCATCTTCTCGACCGGGATGCCGGTCCACCTGGCGACCACCGCGGCGATGTCGTCCTCGGTGACCCGCGGCGGTCTCCTTCTCGAGCGCGGGGATCGAGCCGAACCGGAGCTCGGACGCGCGGGCGTAATCGCCCTGGCGCTGCAGCCGGTCGGCCTCCGCCTTGAGCTGCTCGAGCTTCTCCTTCTTGGTGCGCAGGCTCCTGATCAGCTCGCGCTCGCGCTGCCACTGCGCTTTCATGCCGGACGCCTGCTCCTTGAGCTCGGCGATCTCGCGTAGGGCCTCGGGGAGCCGCTGCCTGGAGCGGCGATCGTTCTCGCGCTCGAGCGCGGCGCGCTCGACCTCGAGCGTCATCACCCGGCGCTCGAGGTTGTCGATCGGGGTCGGCACGCTCTCGATCTCCATCTTGAGCCGGGACGCAGCTTCGTCGACCAGGTCGATCGCCTTGTCGGGGAGCTGACGCTGCGGGATGTAGCGATGCGACAGCCGGGCGGCGGCGACCAGCGCGCCGTCGCGGATCCGGATGCCGTGGTGGACCTCGTACTTGTCCTTGAGGCCGCGCAGGATCGCGATCGTGTCGGACACCGACGGCTCCTCGATCATCACCGGCTGGAACCGGCGCTCGAGCGCCTTGTCCTTCTCGATGTGCTTCCTGTACTCGTCGAGCGTGGTCGCGCCGATGCAGCGCAGATCGCCGCGCGCGAGCGCCGGCTTCAATAGATTGGCCGCGTCGGTCGCGCCCTCGGCGGCGCCGGCACCGACCAGGGTGTGGAGCTCGTCGATGAACATGATGACCGCGCCCTCGGCGGCCGCGACCTCCTTGAGCACCGCCTTGAGCCGCTCCTCGAACTCGCCGCGGTACTTGGCGCCGGCGATCAGCGCGCCGAGATCGAGCGAGCAGATCCGCTTGTCGCGCAGCGACTCGGGGACGTCGCCCTTGGCGATGCGCTGGGCGATGCCCTCGACGACGGCGGTCTTGCCGACGCCGGCCTCGCCGACCAGCACGGGGTTGTTCTTGGTCCGCCGCGACAGGATCTGGATCGTGCGGCGGATCTCCTCGTCGCGCCCGATCACCGGATCGAGCTTGTCGGCGCGGGCGAGCGCGGTGAGGTCGCGCGCGTAGCGCTCGAGGGCCTCGTACTTGGCCTCGGGGTCCTGGTCCTGGACGCGCTGGTTGCCGCGCACCGCGACGAGCGCCTCGAGGATCGCCTCCTTGGTCGCCCCGGCGTGGGTCAGCGCCTCGCCGGCGCCCGACTTGCTCGCGGCCAGCGCGATCAGGAAGTGCTCGGTCGAGATGAACTCGTCCTTCATCGCCTCGGCCTCGCGGCCGGCCGCCTCCCACACGTCCTTGAACGCGCGCCCGGCGTCGATGTCGAGCGCGGCGCCGCGGGCGCGCGGGAACTTCTCGAACGCGCGCTCGAGATCGGCGCGGACCACCCGGGCGTCGGCGCCGAGCTTGGCGAGGATGCGTGGTACGACGCCGCCGTCCTGCTCGAGCAGCGCCAGGAGGAGGTGCTCGGGTCGAACCTCGGCGTGATGGCGGGTCATCGCCGCATCGCGCGACGCTGCGATCGCCTCTTGAGCCTTGACGGTGAGCTTGTCGAGCTTCATGGCGAAGCCAACGTAACCACGCTTACAGTGGCGTCAATACGTCAGTTGCTCGGGGGGGTTACGCCGCAATTATAGCGCGTTTGCGGCGGGAGTCCCGGCGGTCGCCGCCCGCAGCTTCGCGAGATCGAGGAAGCCGCGGCGGGCGAGCTCGGCGATCGCGGTGGAGGCGGTGCCGAGCTGCAGGCGGCCCGAGCGCCCGGCGAGCTCCCCGAGCGCATCGGCGATCTGCCGAGAGGCGTCGTCGCCGAGCGCGCCGTGGAGCTGCTGCGCGAGCTCGACGTCGCCGATCAGCGCGGCCGCGATCAGCGCGCGGGCCAGGGCGGTCTCGGGGGTCGGGCCGTTGATCAGGGCGCCCTTGTCGGCGAGCTCGGTGGCGACCTCGACGATGCCGCCCGGGTCGTCGGCGCGCCAGTAGACGTCGAGCAGCCGGCGCAGCGTCGGGACGTGGCCGGGGTCGAGGTCGGACGCGCGGAGGAACACGTCGTCGGCGCGGTCGGTGTCGCCGAGGTGGACGAGCACGGCTTCGCCGAGGCGATACAGGCGCTCGGCGCGCTCCGCCGGCGATGGCGCGAGCGGGACGAGCTGATAGAGGTAGCGGGTGGCGGCGGGCCAGTCGCCGCGCGCGGTGTGGACCTGGGCGAGCGCCTCGATCGCGGCGGCGTTCACCGGGTGATCGCGCAGGATCCGCTCGAGCTGGACGGCGGCGTCGTCGAGCTGGCCGGTCTCGCGCAGGAGCTCGACGAGCGCGAACTGGGTCGCGAGCTGGCCCTCGTCGTCGTCGAGCGGGATCAGCTCGAGGACGTGGCGCGCCGCGGCCAGCGCGACCGGCAGCTCGCCGATCCGGGTGGCGAGCTCCTGGACGCGGACCAGCACGTCGCGGCGGCCGGGCGCCAGGCTCGCCGCGGTCTGGGCGAGCTGGAGCGCCTCGCTGTCGCGGCCGAGCTGCTCGGCGATCATCGACCGGCGCAGCGCGAGCTCGTCGTCGCCGAGCACGGATTCGCCGGCGCCGAGGTCGCGGTAGATCAGGTCGGCGGTGGCGAAGTCGCCGAGCCGGAATGCGAGGGCGCCGCGCGCGTCGAGCGCGCTGATGTGGCCGGGGTCCTGGATCAGCGCGAGATCGTAGGTCCGCGCCGCCTGGTCGAGCGCGCCGATCTCCTCGGCGAGCCGGGCGACCTCGAGCCACGCCGTGGCGCGCTCGTCGGGAGTCTCGGCGCGGTCGACGCGGGCCTGGGTCAGCTCGGTGAGGGCCGGGAGGTCGCCGGAGGTGCGGTGGATCTTGGCCAGCACGCGGAACGCCGCCGCGTGGCCGGGCTCCTTGCGCCACAGCTGGCCGGCGAGGTCGAGCGCCCCGTCGAGATCGCCGGCGGCCTCGGCGCGATCGAGCTGGGCGGCGAGGTCGGGCTCGGCGGCCTCGGCGGCGGCCTGGCGGCAGCGCGCGGCGGCCTCCAGCAGGCCGGCGCGATCGGCGGGGCGGGCGTGGCCGGCGCCGTCCTCGTAGAGCCGCGCGGCGTCGCTCCACCGCCCGATCGCCTCGTAGCGCCGGGCGAGTGGCAGCTTGACCGCCGGGATCGTCGGGTCGAACGCCAGCGCCTGCTCGTAGTTGGTCTGGGCCTGCACGGCGTCGTCGAGCCGCTCCTCGTAGATCATCGCGAGCTCGAGATGGAGCGCGCCGCGGTCGCGCGGGTGGGCCGCCGCCGCGATCTCGCGATACATCAGCGACGCCGCGAGCGCCCACTCGCCGCGGACCATCGCCGCCGTGCGCAGCTGGTACGCGATCTCCGGGTCGGCCGGCGAGCAGGCGTGCGCCTCCTTGAGGCAGCGGTAGGCCTCGGCGTCGCGGCTGAGCGCGTCGCGGTACATCCGGGCGCGGCGGCGCCACAGCGAGGAGCGGCGACCGGGCTCGTCGACCAGCATGAGCTGGCGGCCGATCGCCTCGGACGCCGCGGTCACGTTGCCCGATCCCAGGTAGATCCGCTCGAGGACCTCGAGGACGGCGAGGTCGTCGGGGCGCGCGGCGGCGGCGCGCTCGGCGGCGTCGATCGCGCCGGGCCAGTCCTCGGCCGCGGCGAGCTGCTGGGCCTCCTCGAGGTCGGTCATGCCGCGCGCATCGATCTCGCCGGACACCACGGCGTCGTCGCGGCCGAGCGCCTGTGCCCGCTCGGCGGCGAACGCGCGGCGCGTCGAGTCGTAGCTGTCCGACACGGCGATCGCCTCGTACAGCTCGCGGGCGGCGGCGTAGTCGTCGCTCGCGGCGAACGCATCGGCGAGCGGCATCCACACCGGCGGATAGCTGGGATCGGTCTGATACGCGCGGGTCCACAGCGCCGTCGCGCGGGTCGCATCGCGGTTGTCGCGCGCGATCAAGGCGAGCTCGTGCAGCGCGATCGCCTGGGCGCGGCCGTGGCCGGTGCGCACGGCCTCGTCGAGCAGCTCGCGGCGGACGGCGGGCTCGCGCTCGCCGAGGTGGGCGAGCAGCGCGAGCAGCACGGCGGGATCATCGGGATCGGCGCGGCGCGCGGCGAACAGGCGCTCGCGATCGGCGGAGGCGGCGGCGCGCAGCAGCGCGAGCGCGGTCTCCTCGGGCGTGCCGGTGATCGTGACCGACGGCGCCGCCGTGACCGGCTCGGCCGGCGCGGGAGGGGCGGGTGGGAACCGCCGATCGGTCGAAGGCGCCTTGGCGCCGCTCGGCGCGATGCCTCCCGGCCGGACCTCGTCGATGGTTCGCTCGGCATCCGGCGGCGTGATCTCCACCGACGGTGCGAACGCGAGGGACCCCGCGCCCTGTGCGGCCTGGGCGGCCCGATCGGAGGCATCGCCGCGAGCCGCGTCGCCGTCGGCAGGCGATGCAGGTGGCCCCACCAGGGTGCGCGGAGGCGGGGGCACCGCCGGCAGGACCGGCTCGGTGACCCCGCGGGCGCTCGCGGCTGCGGGCTCGGACTCCGCGCTCGAGCTCGGCTCGACGGCGCCGGAGGGCATCCACGGACCCGACTTGAGCTCGGGGTTGGAGACCGACTGCCAGTCTCCGCTTCCATCATCGGCCGCGTCCTGCACAGGAGTCGGGGCAGCGACCGCCGGTTGCGGCGCTCCCATCCCCGGTCGCGTCACCACGCGCGGCACCAGCTTGACCCGGCCGAGCGCGGACGGCGACACCGCGTCCTGCGACCGCGATCGCACCGTGACCGCAGGCGCGGCCTTACCGGGTTCGTCGACGGGCTCGGCAGCCCGCTCTCGAGCGGGTTCGATCGTGGCGGCGGCGAGCGCGGCGGACACGGCGGCGCGCTCCGCGGTGATCTCCGAGCTCGCCGGTGTCTCGAGCGCAACCGCGGTGGGCGGAGGGGCAGGTTCCGGCGCAGGCGCGTCCCGTCCCTGTTCCCCGGGCTCGGCGGACGGCGCGCCGGCAGGCTCTGCAAAGGTCTGCGTGGGGCCACTGCCCACGAGCGGCGGTGCATCGTGCGCGATCTCGGGGATACCGGCAGCGGGAGCGCCAGCGTCGGCCCGCGCGGTGACGGCGCTGCCGGTTCCCCGATCTGATTCGCGTACCGCGATCGCCGAGCCGCGGTGCCTGGCCTCGGACGCGGCGCTGGGGGCATCCCGGGACGGCATGGTCTTGGCCACGGCGGCGGACCTGGAGCTCGAGACGGCGACCGGTGTGGCGTTCGAGACTGCGGCGGGCTCGGCCTTGGAGACCGCGACGGGCTCGGCCTCCGTGACCGCGGCGGGTATGCCGTTCGACACCGCGGTGGGCTCGGCCATGGAGACCATGGCAGGCTCGGCGCCAGAGACCGCGACGGGCTCGGCCTCCGTGACGACAGCGGGTACGCCGTTCGAGATCGCGGCGGGCTCGGCTTCCGAGACTGCGACGGGCTTGGCCTCCGGGACCGCAGCGGGCTTGGTCTCCGAGACCGCGGCGGGTGTGGCGTTCGAGACCGCGGCGGGCTTGGCCTCCGTGACGACAGCGGGTACGCCGTTCGAGACCGCGGCAGGCTCGGCTTCCGAGACTGCGGGTATGGCGTTCGAGATCGCGGCGGGCTCGGCTTCCGAGACTGCGGCGGGCTTGGCCTCCGAGACCGCAGCGGGCTTGGTCTCCGAGACCGCGGCGGGTGTGGCGGTCGAAACCGCGGCGGGTATGGCCTCCGAGACCGCGGCGGGCTTGACCTCCGAGACCGCGGTGGACTCGGCTTTGGAGACCGCGGCGGGTGTGGCGGTCGAAACCGTGGCGGGTATGGCGATCGAGACTGCGGCGGGCTCGGATTCCGAGACTGCGGCGGGTATGGCGTTCGAGACCGCGGCGACGGCGGCGGGCTCGGCTTCGGAGACCGCGGCGGGTGTGGCGGTCGAAACCGTGGCAGGTATGGCGATCGAGACCGCGGCGACGGCGGCGGGCCCGGCTTCGGAGACGGCGGCGGGCTCGGCCGCGGAGACGGCGGCGGGCTCGGCCGCGGAGACGGCGGCGGGCTCGGCCGCGGAGACGGCGGCGGGCTCGGCCGCGGAGACGACGGCGGGCTCGGCCGCGGAGATCGCGGCGGGCTCGGCCGCGGAGACGGCGGCGGGCTCGGCCGCGGAGACGGCGGCGGGCCCGGC
>VBLP01000478.1 GCA_005887925.1 Deltaproteobacteria bacterium
GATGTGTGTCGACTCGAACACGTTCTCCAGACGATAGCGTTCGTCACGGGTCTTGCGCGGCTTCGGTCGCGACGGGCGGAGCCCAGCCGCGGAGGTCGTCGGCGAGAGGGCGTTCCTTCCGGAACCAATTCACAAGGAGAACCAGATGAAGCTCGTGGCTTATACCGTTGCGTTGGACCTGATCCGCGCGTTGCGCCCCGTCGTTGCGGAGCTTCGCAAGTACAGCTCCGACACCGCCGATCAAGTGGAGCGTGCAGCCAGCAGCATCGTGCACAACCTCGCCGAGGGCGAGCGTCGCAATGGCCGCGACCCGAAGCGCTTCTTCGATATGGCACATGGCAGCGCCGGCGAGATCCGCTGTGCGCTCGATGTGGCGGACGCGTGGGGCTGGCCGATCGATAGCGAGCACGCACGAACGCTGCTGGACCGCGAGCTCGGGCTGTTGTGGGGGCTCACGCGCCGCAGTCGATCAAAGGACCCACGAAAGCCGCGTTGCTCAGATTGATTTTCTCATCATACCCGCTGCGCGATCTCCAGGTCTTCGTGACCCGAGGGCGGCCTATGGCACTGTCGCGCCGCTGCACATCACCACGCCGCCGGCCGGCTGGGTGAAGCCGGGCGGCGCGACCGCCGCGAAGCTGTTCCCCCGGCGGATCCGGTCGTGAATCATCGAGGTCGCCACGCCGGGCTGTGGATCGTGATAGGCGCCGATCACGAGGTAGGATTGCTCGCTGGTATTGATCAGCGGATTGATGTTGTGCTTGTCCAGCACCTTCCTCGGAGGTCCATTCCCTTCGCGCATCCACATCTCGTGGAAGCCGTCGCCGGTGGCCGACCAGCGGATGTGGTGGACGAAGTCATACCAGACGCCGGTCTGCGGATTATCGAAGATGCATTGCCCATCGATGTTGGCGGCGCCGGGCACCGAGTAGGTGTACTGGCGGCCGTCGTCGGATCCCGGCACGCCGCCGGCGCCATTCGCGGCGACGCGAATGACGGTGTGCGGCGAGGTCCCCGGCTGGTTGAACAGGTGGACGCTGATCATGGGATAGCTGCCACCCGGCACACCATCGATCCGTGTGCGATGGAACTCCAGGAACAGGTGCGCGTTCCACGTCGCCGATGGCATCGTGAAGCCCGGTGGCAGATAGATCGAGTGAGCCCACCATTGCTCGACCCCCTGGCTCGCCGCGGTCATCTCCTTGGTCGTCTCCATCATCGAGCGCTCCCAGCTGCCGGGATCAGTGAACTTGATCGCTTTTCCGCCATCGCGCCCACCGTCGACGAGCGCGATCCGGCTGGTATCATCGGCGCGGTCGCCGTTGCACTGATTGTTTGCCTGATTGAGCACGAATCCCGTGACACTCGCCCCGCCCACCGTTTGCATGTGGACCTCGTTGCACCTGCCGGCGTCGTTGCAAGGAAAGTCGATGCCCTGGAACATCGTATCGGGGTTTGCTTCGAAGCGAAGACAGAGATCCACACCGGAGCGCGTGCAATCGTCAGCACCACCGGACACGACGCGCAGCTTGTCGGTGCGGAAGTAGGTCCCGAGAGAGACCAGCTTGAGCGTGTGCGTCCCCGCGGTGAGAGAAACGCCGGTCCTGGTGACCCACTGGTAGTCGTCCCAGCCGGTCGTCACCGGCACGGCGATGCTGCCCGTCACGTCGCTACCGTCGATCTCGATGCGAAATGCGCCGGTCCCGCCGCCCGACGGGCTCGACGAGGCGAGGATTCCGAGATCGTATGTCCCCGTGGCTGCGACGTTGACCGTGTATGCCAGCCATTCCCCGATGTCGAACTGGTTGGTCGCCAGCCCGCTCGGGCTGACATCGATGATCTCGACGCCCTCCGTCGACCGGAACGTCTGTCCTGGATTGTTCGTCGTCGTGGTGTCGTGATATCCTTGGCCTTCGCCGCCGCAGTTGAAGTGCTCGGCTTCGAAGGCGGTAGTGCCGCTGCTCGCGATCGGGATCGGATTACCGTTCACCGGCGCCTGATCGAAGGGCCGCGACGTTCCGGAATTGCAGGAATCCAGCGCCGCGACGGCCCGACCGGTCTGTGGCGATGTATCGCCAGCGCACGCAGAGAGCGCAAACATCCCCCACGCCGCGCCCGCCGAGACTCCAATGCACCACATTTGTTTCGACATGGCTCGCTCCTGCGGTCGGTCAAGCAGACGACGTGCCACGAGCCATCGCGCTCCACCGCCGCGATCTGCGGAGGACTTGTGGGCTCGACACCTCGCTTCTCGACGCGCGTCGGGTCTGCGGCCACCGAGTGGAACGGGATGCCGATCGAGATCAGTGCGTCGCCGTGGCGCTCGCCAGCAGCTCGGCGCGAACGCCGGCCCCGTCGCGATCGATCACGAACGTCATGCCGTTGGCCACGATCGGCACGCTCGGGCCGAGCACGTTCATCAGCCACAGTCGCATCACGCCGCCGTGCGACACCACCAGCACAGGGCCGCCGCTGCTGGCCGCGATCCGGTCGAGCGCGCGCGCCATGCGGGCCGCCGCATCCGGTCGAGTCTCGCCACCCGGCGGTGCACCCTTCTGCGCGACCCAGTCCTGCCAGGCCTCGGGATGCTGTGCCGTGCACTCGTCGCGTGACAGCCCCTCGAACACACCGTAGTGGCGCTCGCGGAGATCCGGATCCACCGTCGGCGGCGCCAGCCCGAGCGCGGCCGCGTCGATCTCGCCGGTCTGCCGTGCGCGCGCAAGATCGCTCGCCCAGACCGCCGTGAGCTCCGCCGAGGCCAGCCGCGCGGCCAGCTCGCGGGCCTGCTCGCGGCCGACATCGTTCAGCTCGATGTCCGTGTGTCCCTGCAGCCTGCCGAGTGCATTCCAGCTGGTTTGCCCATGGCGCGCGAGCAGGATCCGACGCATACCGCGTGCGCCAGCGTACCACGGAGATCCCGGATCCACGCCCGGCGGTCCGGCGCTTGCACGGCACTCCTGCATGCCGAGCCAGAAACAACGAACTGCCGCTCGCCGCAACATCAAGAAAGCAGCGACCGCCGCCCGGAAGAAACGCACCATCGCGAACCTTCCGGCCCGGACGCGCACCGCGCTGGGCAAGCAGGGCGCGAAGATGGCGCGTCGCAAGCGTCGCAGCGCGCGCTGAGCCGGTCACGCGCCGCTATCCGGCGCTAGATCGCGAACACCTCGACGGCGCCGCCGCGGGTCGCGCCGGTCACGAGGATCCGATCGATCTGGCGGTTGTTGCCGTCGAGCGGGATCTCGAGCAGGTCGCCGCGATCATCGAGCACGCGCTCCGGGTACGCCACCTGATCCGAGCCGTCGGCGAACTCGATCACCACGCGATCGATCTGCGCGATGCCGCCCTCCGTCTGCAGCCGCAGCTGCGTGAACGTGCCCGGGTCGGCGACCTCGACGCAGCCCCGGCCGCCCCGTGCGAGCGCGAGCGGCGCGCTCACAAGGCGGACGAAGCGCTCGGGCGTCCGCTCGACGGGCCTCGGATCGATGCGCGTGCGCTCGATGCGGGTCCGCTCGACATAGCTTGGCATGCGGCTGCGCTCGATGCGGCTGCGCTCGATGCGGCTGCGCTCGATGCGGCTACGCTCGATACGGCTACGCTCGAGGTAGCTGGAGCCACCATTTCGCTCGAGATGGCCGGGCTCGTCCCGGCGACCGTCATACGACCGCGCCGGCGATGCCATCGCCGTCGCGGATGATCCGAGGACGAGCACTGTGACCAGTGCAGTGATTCTGGACATGATTGAAACCTCCCGTCCGTCTCCAGTGCAGCCGGCGGGCCGACCACAACATCGCGGAATCCCGAATCATTCGACGTCACCGCGCTGCGAATCCGGCAGCATCTCCTGCAAGGCCCGCAGGCCCTCCGAAGATCGCGCAGCGTCCCCTCGCTTGCAGGTCTACTGGGGGGCTACTGGGGGGCTACTGGGTGCACACGGAGGACGTCATCGCGGGCGCGCTGCGACGAGCCCCCTCGCCGCGCGCAGTTCCGCAGCGCACCACGCGCCGAACGAGAAACGGCGAGGCGCGTGCAAACCGACCGTCCGCGGTCGAGTCAGCGCGAGGACTGTTTGAGCACGGCGAGGGAGGCGAGCTACCCCGGCGAGGGCAAGAGGCGGAACAGCAGGGCGTCCTTGTTCTGCGCGGCGGTGGCGACGCACTGCTTGAGATCGGCGAGCGCACGGATGGCGGTCTCGGCGAGCATGCTCTGCCGAAATGGCGCGCATGGTGGCGCTGATCCTCGAATCGCGCCACTATTGACCATATGCGTTTAATTCTACTAGCTAAAATCGTGGCGCGAATCAGCCGATTCGCGCCACAATGGGGCCGTGGCCCGTCCGAACGATCCCAGGAGCATGGAAGAGGTCCTCCATATCATCGGCCGGCACACGGAGGGCGTCACCGTCGAGCAGATCGCCCAGGTGGTCAAACTCCCCCGCCGAACCCTGCAGCGCAGGCTCGCTCGGCTCGTCGCCGACGGCGAGATCCAGGCGATGGGTCAGGGCAAACAGCGCCGCTACCAGCCCGGCAGCGCCGAGGCGGCTCGCGACGAGCTGTCGGTGTCGCAGTCCGGCCAGCAGGTCCGTTCCTTGGTTCGACGGCCACTGCTTCATCGCACTCCGATAGGCTATGTTGCGAGCCTCCTTGAGGAATATCGACCGAATCGGAACTTCTATCTCGACGAGAAGCTGCGGTCCCGCCTGCAGGACGTCGGTCGTGCACCGGGAGCGGAGCGACCGGCCGGCACCTACGCACGGCAGATCCTGAGCCGCCTCCTCGTCGATCTGTCCTGGGCATCAAGCCGCCTCGAGGGCAACACCTACACCCGGCTCGATGCCCAGAACCTGATCGAGCTCGGTCGACGCGCACCCGGTAAGGACCAGCGCGAAGCGCAGATGATCCTCAACCACAAGGCCGCGATCGAGATGCTGGTCGAAAGCGTCGAGGAGGTCGGGTTCGACCGCTACACGATCTGCAACCTGCACGCGCTACTCGCCGATAACCTGCTGGCGGACTCGTCGGCCGCCGGGCGGGTTCGCAAGATCGAAGTCGCGACCTCCGGAACGGTGTACCAGCCGCTCGCCATCCCTCAGCAGATCGACGAGCTCTTCGATCGATTCCTTGCGAAGGCCTCGGAGATCGCGGATCCGTTCGAGCAGGCATTCTTCGCGATGGTCCATCTGCCCTACCTCCAGCCGTTCGAGGACGTCAACAAGCGCGTCTCGCGACTCGCGGCGAACATACCGTTCGTCAAGCGCAACCTCGCCCCGCTGTCGTTCGTCGATGTCCCCGAACGCGACTACATCGACGGAATCCTCGGCGTGTACGAGCTCCAGCGAGTCGAGCTCCTGCGAGATGTTTTTGCATGGGCATACGAACGCTCGTGCCGGCGCTACACCGTCGTCCGAGACGCGCTTCCCCAGCCAGATCCGCTGCGCCTACGCAATCGCGAACAACTCACGCAGGTCGTGAACGCGATCGTCCGCGATGAGTCTCCGATCGACGGAGCACGGATCCGCCAGCTGGCAACGCCGATCGTGGATCCCTCCGACCTCGAGGATTTCATTGCGATGGCGATCTATGAGCTGGGCGGACTGCACGAAGGTAACCTCGCACGCTACCGCTTGCGGTTGAGCGAGTTCCTGCGCTGGCGTGATCGAAGACAGGCGATTCCGCCCATGAGCTGACCTAATCGCCCGCTTCGACGACCTCGATCGCGGCTGGCATCGCGGCGTCGCCCGCGACGGCTTCGGGCCGCGGCGCTACCGGCCGACGTGGACCGCGCTGAGCGCGCCGCTCGCCCTCGCACGTGGTGGCCAGGGCTGCATCGAGGTCGCCGACCCCGGCACGTTCACCCAGCTGCGTGCTGGTCGTGTCGCACGGCGGCGTGATGCGGCTGTGGCCGATGCAGATGCTCGGCCCGAGCGTTCCGATCGTGGCCAACGGCATGACGTTCGTGATCGATCACGACGCGGCCGGCCTCCGGGCCCAGCTCCTGGCGTAGCGCCGCTGCGGTCCTTTTCGGTGCTGCGCGCCGGTTCGAGGCGAACACACGTCTTACTTCGGGGGCTGAAAGCCGGCCGGCGCCCAGCACGGGTCGCGGTGGTCGCCGGGTGGGCCGACGATGTCGATCGGGGGCCCGCCCGGCATCTCGGTGACCGAGAGGACCGCCGGCGTCAGGCGCGTGTCGGAGCTCGCCGAGCGCTCGAACGCGATGGCGTCGTTCCCGACCCACGACGGGCGGCGCGCGGAGCCGGCGGAGCGCGGTGTCACTCGCTGCGTCGCGCACGGGTCGGGCGCGTAGCTGGAGAACGGTGTGACAGCGAGGACCTCCAGGCCATCGCAGCCGACTGCATACGCAACCAGCCGTCCATCCTCCGACAGGGCCGGCGTCTCCTCGGTCGTGGTCCAGTTCTGAACGACATAGCGCTGCGCGCTCTGGTTGACCTGGCGTGCATCGATCTCGTTGTTGCGGCTGAATATCACCTCCATCCCGTCGTGGGACAGCGATGGATACTTGTACGCGTTGAAGTTGTCGAGGCCGGTGCCCAGCACATCCGGCGTACCGCCATCGGAGGTCATCACATATACGGAAGGTCCGCTGTGAAAGACGATCTTCGAGTCGTCGAAAGACCAGCTCGGCTCGTCTGCACCCGCCGCGAGAAACGTCAGTTGCTTGACCCCGCCGTGGGCCAGGTCCATCACGTGGATCTGCATCGACCCCGAGCGGTCCGACGCGAAGGCAAGGCGGGCGCCGTCATGCGAGAACGCCGGGTGCTGCTCGATCGATGACTCCGTGGTGAGCCGGGTGAGCTGAGACCCGTCGCCGCGCACGAGGTAGAGGTCGCGGTTGAAGCTGCCGCGATCCGAGTCGAACGCGAGCCATCGCGCAGCGATGCCCGGCGATACGGTGCGCCCGGCATCCGGCTCGACCAGGCAAGCGGTCACGGCCGAGACGAGTCCACAATCCACCGCCCGCACCTGCGAGTGCCGACTGTCTTGGCCAAGGTCGCTCCACCACGCATCAACGCGTATCCGGGCTCCGGAACCCACCTCGTTCATGAGTGGCGGAATTTTCCGACCACGTGTCCCCTTCCGCATCTCTGGCGAACGAGCACCACGAGCTCCGGCCGGCCGCCGCTCGCGAGGCCAGCGCCTCCGCGGCGCACGGTCAGCCCGGCGGGGGCAGGAGCCGGAACAGCAGGGCGTCCTTGTTCTGCGCGGCGGTGGCGACGCACTGCTTGAGATCGGCGAGCGCGCGGACGGCGGTCTCGGCGAGCATCCGGCCGTCGTCGCGGCGGCGCGGCGCATCGGGGATGGTGGCGAGGTACTTGACGAACTCGTCGTACTTGTCGAGCAGCTTCTGCGGATCGAGGTCGCGCAGCATCGGCAGGAAGTGGGTCGGGTTGACGACGACCCAGTCGCCCTTGCCGATCTCGAGGGTGTTGCGGTCGGCGTAGGGGGTGGTCAGCTGATCGTGCGGGATGGTGCCGAGGAAGCCCTCGTCGTCGGCCTGGAACTTGTGCGGGATGACCTCGACGAAGAACGCGAACAGCTCGATGCCCTTGCGCAGGTTGCCGAGGTCGTCGTCGTCGAGCGGCGGGAACTTGTCGGGGACGCCGACGTGGAGCGCCGGCATGACGACCCGCTCGAGGATGTCGATCGCGACCGGCGCTGTGGCGCGGCGCATCCCGACGATCTGGGCGACCGCCTCGAACAGGCCGCGGTCGGCGTTCTGCTTGGCGACCGGCTCGTCGGGCTTGGCGCGGCCGAGCGCGCCGCAGACCTGCTCGATGATCGAGGCGTTCTGCGGGCCGAGCCGGGGGCCCTTCTCGCGGATGTCGGCGATCAGCTTGGTGACCGGCGCCTCGTTCCACATGCTGGCGAGGTGGGCGAAGTCGATCGCCATCCACTGGCCGAGCGGGACGGAGTGCAGCCGGACGTAGTGCTGGGCGAGGAAGCGGTCGAGCGACTGGCCCTTGTCGCGCTCGGCCTGCTCGACGTGGAGCTGCCGGATCCGCTCGATCTCGGTGACCATCTTGCGGGTCGCGCCCGAGCCCATGCGCAGGAGCTGCTCGGCGAACACGAACGGCGCGATCTCGAGGAAGATCTTGGAGAACCCGACGCGCCAGGTGTGCGGATCGTCGCCCATCATCAGCCAGTGGCCGCCGTGGCGCCGCCGCATGGTCTCGCCGATCCACGCGCCGTACGAGAACCAGACCTCCCAGTGGTCCTCGGACTTGAGGTCGAGCTCGTCCTTGTCTCCGATCTGGCCGAACAGCCAGGTGTCGAACGTGATGAGCTCGAGCGACTGCGCGAGCGCGACCGCGCCCTGATCGCCCTCGACCTCGGCGATCGACGCGACGGTCTCGCCCTCGGGATCGATCAGCTCCTCGATGATCAGCTCGGACTGGCCGCGCGCGCGCGAGCTGAAGCGGTAGGTGCCCTCGCGCAGCTCCTTGGTCGCACGCTCGAAGCGCTCCTTGGCCTGCTGCTCGGCGGCGGCGAGCTGCCTGGCACTCTCTGACTGCTTGCCGGACTCCGACACGACCGGCATGGTATACGCGTGCCGGCCGAGGGCAATGGGGCGCGCACCTCGATCAATAGGGGGCCTTCCCGCCCCCTCTCGGCCGGCAAAGCCGGCCGAGAGACCCCTCCGCGCGTCGCGTCGCGCGGCCGCGGATCGATCTTCGAGCGCCTCCGGCGCGCACTGCGCGGCGCCGATCACGCCGAGGCGCCGGCGCTGCCGCTCGGCGAGGCGGTCCATCCGGTCGCGCTCGCCGCGGTCGCGCTGCTCGCGGTCAACGACTGGGTGCTCAAGCCGCGGCTGGGCGCCACGATCGCGGGCGCGGTCACCGGCAAGCTCAGCGACGTCGCGGGGCTGGTGTTCGCGCCGGTCGTGCTGTCGGCCGCGATCGGGCTGGTGCTGCACGCCGCGGCGCGGCTCGGCGCGCGGATCGATCCGTCGCTGTCGCGCCGCCGGCTGATCGCGTGCACGATCGCGATCGGCGCCGGGTTCGCCGCGGTCAAGCTCGATCCGGTCGCGGCCCGCGCGCTGGTGGCGGTGCTCGCGCACGTCCGCCCGGCGGCGATCGTGCTCGACCCGAGCGACCTTCTGTGCCTGCCCGCGCTGGCGGTCGCGTGGTGGATCGGCCGCGACGAGCTGCGCCGCGTCCCGCTCGGCCGACCCGCCGCGATCCACCGGCTCGGCCGTCCTGCGGCCGCCGCGCTCGCCGACGTGCGCCGGGCCGGGGCCCCGGCCGACCGGATCGCCCAGCTCGCCCGCGCGATCGACGCGTGGGATGTGGCGGCGATCGATCGCAGCCTCGGTCGCAGCCTCGGTCGCAGCCTCGGCCGCAGCCTCGGCTGAGCTACGACGCGAACAGGTGCGCGAACAGCCGCGCGAGCCACGAGCGCTGCGACTGGTGGCGCGCGCCGGCCAGCTCGACAATGCGATCGAGCTCGGCGGCGTCGAACCAGATCTGGTCGTCGGCTTCGCAGCGCGCGACGCGCACGCCGCCCATCGCGACGGGCTGCATCGGCCGCCGGCAGGTCGGGCACATCGTCGGCCTGGTCCGCAGCGCCCGGGCGCGCCGCGCGGTCATCACGTCGCGGATCACGTCCTCCGAGATATCCGGAGCGAGCAAGCGAAGCCGGCGCTCGAGCTCGCCGGCCGCGAGCTGCATCCCGGCGCACCGCGAGCAGCGCCAGATGTCGCGGCGCTGGCGCCGCATCAACTCGACGCCGCAGCGCGGGCAGGCCGGGGGGCGATCGCGATAGGCCACGGCGTCCTGTCATGGTAACGGATCTGACCGCGCGTCGATTCCCGATCACTCGCTGTGATCACGTTAGCGTGACTCACATCGCCAACAGCGCCCATGGCGAGCGCCGCCGCGCAGTGGCTGCGATTGGCGCCGGGCGGTCGGGCCTGGGAGTATCGTGCGGCATGCACAGCGAAGACGGCACGTTGGTCATTCCGCCCACGACCGGGGCGGAGGAGCCGGATACGAGGCCGCCCCGCGCCGCGCCGCCGGTCCTGGCCGGCCGCTACCGCCTCGGCCGCCGGATCGGCAAGGGCGGGATGGGCGAGGTGATCGCGGCGCGCGACGAGCAGGTCGGCCGCGACGTGGCGATCAAGCGGATGCGGGCCGCGTCGCCCGGCGATCGCGCGATCCGGCGGTTCCTGCGCGAGGCATCGATCCAGGGCCGGCTCGAGCACCCCGCGATCGTCCCGGTCCACGAGCTCGGCCGCGACGACGACGGCCTGCCGTTCTTCGTGAT
Source organism: Deltaproteobacteria bacterium (assembly GCA_005887925.1). Classification (GTDB taxonomy): domain Bacteria; phylum Myxococcota_A; class Polyangia; order Haliangiales; family Haliangiaceae; genus JABFXX01. The sequence continues at coordinate 10,281 of VBLP01000478.1, forward strand.
GAAGAAGCTGTCGGGCACCACGCTCGGCAAGATGCTGGGCGAGCCGGCCGCGCGCACCCAGGCCGGCCAGCAGCGCCTGCTGCGCGCGTTCGCCGAGGTCTGCCTCGCGGTCGAGCTCGCGCACGTCCGCGGCATCGTCCACCGCGACCTCAAGCCCGACAACATCCTGCTCGGCGACTTCGGCGAGGTCTACATCCTCGACTGGGGCGTGGCCAAGGTGATCGGCGACGACGACGACGGCGAGTTCGCCGACCTCGGCAGCGGCAGCGGCCGGCACGGCACCGCGGCGGGCACCGCGATCGGCACGCCCGGCTACATGGCGCCCGAGCAGGCGTTCGGCATCCCGGACATCGACGGCCGCGCCGACATCTACTCGCTCGGCTGCGTGCTGTTCGAGATCCTCACCGGCGAGCCGCTCCACGCCCGGGGCGAGACCACGCAGCGCACCACGATCGAGCGCGTCGCCCGGCCGTCGCAGCGCGCGGTGGGCCGCTCGATCCCGCCCGAGCTCGACGAGCTGTGCGCCGGCGCGACCGCGGGCGATCGCAACCAGCGGATCGCGACCGCGCGCGATCTCGGCGACCGCGTGCAGCGCTACCTCGACGGCGATCGCGACCTCGCGCTGCCTGCGCAGCACCGCGATGCGCGAGGCCGCCGCCGCGCTGGCGCTCGACCCCGCGCTCGAAGGCGCCGCCGCGCTGGTCGGCCGGCTCATGCTCGACCCGCCGCGCACCACGCCGCGCGAGGTCGACGAGGCGATGGCCGTCGACGAGATCCGCACCGTGCGCGCCGACGCGCACGCCGGGCTGTGGGCGCTGTTCGCGTGCCTGGCGTTCACGCCGCTGCTGTGGTGGATCGCGCCGCACGCATCGGCCCACGTCGCCGCGCTCACCGGCGCGCTGCTGCTCAGCGGTGCGCTGTACCTGCTCGCCTACCGCGGCGCGCCCCCCAGGCCGGCCCTGGTCATCGTCGGCAACATGATCATCATCGCGGCGCTGTCCCGGATGTACTCGCCGCTCCTGGTCGCGCCCGGCGTGGCCTCGGTGCTGTCGATGGCGATGATCCTCACGCCGCGGCTGTCGTGGGTCGGCTCGGCCGCCTCGGTCGGCACGCTGTTCCTCACCGCGGCGATGGGTCCGCTCGTGCTCGAGCGCATCGGCGTGCTGAGCCGGACGGTCTCGGTCGACGGCG
>VBLP01000482.1:0-7082 GCA_005887925.1 Deltaproteobacteria bacterium
CTCGCGCTGCTCCGCGAGTGCGCGCGGACCCAGATCCGCCTGCCGGCCGACCTCGCGGCGCTGATCGCGCGCGACGTGCTCGACGCGCTCGACTACGCCCACCACGCCGTCGACTCCGCCGGCCGGCCGCTCGGCATCATCCACCGCGACATCTCGCCCGGCAACGTGCTGCTGTCGTGGCGCGGCGACGTCAAGCTCACCGACTTCGGCATCGCGCGCGCCGCCGAGCGCCGCCACAAGACCGAGGCCGGCACCCTCAAGGGCAAGTACGGCTACATGTCGCCCGAGCAGGTCTCCGGCAGCGAGGTCGACACCCGCTCCGACCTGTTCTCTGTCGGCATCCTGCTCGCCGAGATGGTGATGGCGCGCCGGCTGTTCACCTCGACCAACGACCTCGACATCCTGCTCATGGTGCGCGACGCGCGGCTCGACCGGCTGCACAAGTACGCCGCCGAGTTCCCCGTCGAGCTCCGCGTGCTGACCACGCGCGCGCTGCAGCGCCGCCCCGAGGACCGCTGGCAGACGGCCGCCACGTTCCGCGACGCGCTCGACGAGTGGCTGCGGCGCACCACCCGGGTCTCGGCGCGCCACCTCGCCGCGCTGCTCGGCCAGGTCATCAACGCGCCGACCGCCCATCTCCATGGCGACGGCGCGGGCGTCGTCGCGCCGCCCAGCGACGAGGGCGCCCTGTCCGGGCCGATGACCCGGATCAGCCAGGCTCACGCCGACGCCGAGGCCGCGCGGGCGCGCGCCGAGTTCATCTCCGGCCAGGCCATCCCCGCCGGCGTGACCGGCGACATCGGTTCGAGCGGCATCCTCCAGGTCATCCCCGGCGACGACGTCGCCCCCGAGCAGGTCGACATCCCGTCGGGGCCGCGCGAGACCGACGACATCGCCCAGCAGCCCGTGCTGCGCGTCGTCTACCGGCTCGCCAGGGCCAAGGGCACCGGCATGCTCGCGCTCGAGGGCCGCGCCGGCGTGCTCAAGGAGGTCTACCTCGTCGACGGCCAGCCCCAGTTCGTCAGCTCCAACGTCGAGAGCGAGCGGCTCGGCAACTACCTCATCGAGCAGGGCGCGCTGACCCCGCAGGCGCTGCAGCGCGCGACCTCGGTCGTCCACCACTTCGGCGGCCGGCTCGCCGATACCCTCGTGGGCCTCGACATCCTCGAGCCGCTCGAGGCCTATCGCCTGCTCGCCAAGCAGGTCGCCGCCAAGCTGATGGACGCGTTCTCGTGGCCGAAGGGCCGCTACACCTGGACCCCGCGCCACCCCAACCCGTGGCGGGCGCGGTCGCTGCACCTCGACGCCTACCGCGTGATCGGCGCCGGCGCCGCGCAGCTCGGCGAGCCCCTCATCGAGGACTGGCTGTCCGCCAACCTCACGCGCTTCGTCGTCCGCGAGCCGATCCAGGACGACGAGCTCGCCCAGTTCGGCCTCGGCGATGCCCTGCTGCGCGTCTACAGCCTGCTCGACGGCCGGACCCGCCTGGGCGAGCTCGCCAACAAGGTCCGCTCCCCCGAGGCGCGGATGAACCTGCTCCGGCTGACCTACCTGCTCGTGCAGACCGATCTCGCCCGGCTGTCGTGACCGCGATCCTCACCGTCCAGGGGCTCGAGAAGCGGTTCGGCAACCGGCAGGTGCTGCAGGGCGCGTCGTTCGCCGTCCACGAGCGCGACCGCATCGGCATGATCGGCGCCAACGGCGCCGGCAAGTCCACCCTCCTCGAGATCGTCGTCCATCGCGCCATGGGCGGCGACGATCCCACCTTCCTGCCCGACGCCGGCCTCGTCACCTGGAAGCGCGACCTCGCGCTCGAGTACGTCGCCCAGGAGCCCATCCTCGATCTCGCGCTCGCCGTCGGCGCCGCCGTCGCCCGCCCCGGCGTCGCCGATCACGAGGTCGCCACCATCGCCGACGCCCTCGAGCTGCCGCCCGCCGACCAGCCGATCGCCACCCTCTCCCTCGGCGAGCGCCGCCGCGTCGCCCTCGCGCGCGCCCTCCTCGGCCGCGCCGACGTGCTCGCCCTCGACGAGCCCACCAACCACCTCGACGCCACCACCGTCGAGTGGCTCGAGACCCGCCTCGCGCGCTGGCCCGGCGCCCTCATCGTCGTCACCCACGACCGCTACTTCCTCGACCGCGTCGCCACCCGCATCCTCGAGGTCGACCGCGGCAAGGTCTACGCCTACGACGGCGACTACGCCGAGTTCCTCCTCCAGCAAGCCGACCGGCTCTCCGCCGAGGCCGAGGCCGAGTACCAGCGCGTCTCCTTCATCCGCCGCGAGATCGACTGGATCCGCCGCGGCCCGCCCGCCCGCACCACCAAGGCCAAGGCGCGCATCGACCGCTTCGACGCCGCCATCGCCGCCGCGCCCGCCGCCGACGACAAGCGCCCCGACACCGCCGCGCTGCGCCTGCCCAGCGGCCCCCGCCTCGGCAGCACCATCGTCGAGCTCCGCCGCGTCACCAAATCCCTCGGCGACAAGCTCCTGTTCCGCGACCTCACCCTCGTCATGAAGCCGGGCGACCGGATCGGCATCGTCGGCCCCAACGGCGCCGGCAAGACCACCCTGCTCCGCACCCTCCTCGGCCTCACCGCCCCCGACGCCGGCGAGGTCATCCTCGGCGTCAACACCCGGCCCGCCTACTTCGAGCAGGGCCGCAGCGACCTGCGCGACGAGCTCACCGTGCTCGAGGAGGTCGGCGACGGCTACGACTACGTCGATCTCCCCGACGGCAAGCTCCACGTCAAGAGCTTCCTCCGCATGCTCGCCTTCCCCGACTCCGTCGCCGACACCAAGGTCGGCCAGCTCTCCGGCGGCGAGCGCAACCGCGTCCAGCTCGCCCGCCTGCTCCGCCGCGGCGGCAACCTCCTCGTCCTCGACGAGCCCACCAACGACCTCGACCTCCCCACCCTCGGCGCCCTCGAGGACGGCCTCACCCACTTCGCCGGCTGCGCCCTCATCGTCTCGCACGACCGCTGGTTCCTCGACCGCGTCGTCACCGCCATCCTCGCCTTCGAAGACCACGGCAAGCTCACGCTCTACGAAGGCAGCTACTCCTTCTACGCCGAGCGCCGCCCCAGACCCGCGCCCGACCGCGGCAGCCGCCCCGACCGCGCCGACCGCGCCGACCGCGACGCGCGACCGCCGCGCGAGCCCCGAGACGACCGCGCCGCGGGCAAGGCCGCCGCTCCGCGCAAGCTCACCTTCAAGGAGGCCCGCGAGCTCGACGGCATCGAGGACGCCATCGCCGCCGCCGAGGACCGCGTCACCACCCTCGAGGCCACCCTGTCCGATCCCACCGTCTTCAAGGACCGCCCCACCCAGGTCGCCGCCCTCATCGCCGACCTCGACGCCGCGCGCGCCGACGTCGAGCGCCTGTTCACCCGCTGGCAGGAGCTCGACACCATTCACAAGGCCAGCCCCCGATGATCGCGCGAGCCATCGCGTGATCGAACGAGCAGGGCGCGTGATCGAATCAGCAGCCCGCCCGCGCGCATCCGCCATGCACTTGACAGCACCAGCCAGCTTCGCCGTAACTCGGATCCACATGCGGATCGTCGTTCTCTGGGTGACGCTGGTGGCGTGCGGCTCCGTCGCCGGAAACCACCCCGACGCAGCCCCCGATTCCGCCCCGAGCGACGCCTCCACCGACGGGCCCACCTGCGCCGCCAACCCCCCCGGTCTCGCCGGCCGCTGGCGAGGCGAGATGAACACCACCGACGACACCGCCGCCCACAACGGCACCCCCATCGGCAACAACCTCGGCTACGCCCCCGGCCAGCACGGCCTCGCCTTCCTCCTCGACGGCTCCACCAACGTTGTCTCGATCAACGACGCCGACACCCTCTGGCCCGCCGCCTCGTTCTCCCTCGAAGCCTGGGTCAAGACCACCTCCAGCGGCAACGTCCTCTCCAAGTACCAGTGCGGCGGCAAGTGTCCATCGAGCTCGAACGCCTACTGGGCCCTGTCCGTATCAGCCGCTGGCGCCGCCTCGTTCAGCCTCCGCACCGACGCCGCCCAGACCATCGCCAGCGTCACCGACACCCTGCACAACGTCCACGACGGCCAGTGGCATCACCTCGTCGGCGTCCGCGACCTCCCCGCCGCCACCATGACCCTCTACGTCGACGGCGCCCTCGCCGTCTCCGCCAACCTCCCCGCCGATCAGCTCGGCGCCATGACCAACACCGACGGCGAGACCGACCCCGTCGTCATCGGCGGCTCCCAGACCGCCGGCGCGCTCAGCTACGAAAGCTTCCTCAAAGGCGCGATCGACGAGGTCTCCTACTACGCATCAGCCCTCACAGCCACGCAGGCCTCGGCGATCTATCGCGCCCCCGACGGCGAGTGCCACTGACCCGCGGATCAGGCCTGCCATCCACAATCGTGAGCAACAGCGCGACATCGGCGCACGCTACTAATTGACGTCGTGTAAGCCGATGCCGCGCACCGACCCTCGAACGTCATGAGGCGCCACCGAGACGACCGGCGCGACCACCGCGACACCCCCGCTGCGGCCTGCGATCTCGAACGTCCCGATGATGTGCTGCCTGTAGGTGACAGGATCACCTGTGCGATGCGACGACTTCACGACTGTCGGCGCAATGCTCGACGCAACCGGCTCCTCTCAGCTCCGGAACAAGAGTCCCCTGGCGCCGGGTGGCGCCGGGTATGCCGCGCGTTCGCAGCAACACCGAGCGCACTGGATCTCCGCGCCTGCGCGAGCACGCCGGCCATCGCGTTCGCTTCACGATCACTGCCGCGCCGGCAGCTTGCCAGGATCGCGGCAATTTCCTCGTCGCCACGCATCTCATTGATCTTGCGATCGGTGCCAGGATCACCGTGCCGGCACCCTTGGCTGCGCGCCGCGCGACCATGTCCCGCGGTCAGCGGACTGCCTACACGAGGACGCGGAGTTGGTGCCGCAGCGAGGTTCTCGACCACCAGGTGCGGGACAACCGGAGCTTTCTCCTCGGGGATGACAGCACGCGCTCGGCGTCGTCGCCGCGGTGCGCGCCTACGAGCGCGAGGCCGCCGCTGTGTGCTGGTGCTTGTGCTGGCTGCGGGGCCCGGTCGGATCTCCGACCGTCGGAAATGTGCGCGAGTGGTGGTCTCCTACAATTAGATACAACTAGATACAACGCCTGGGGAGCGACGAATCCAGACATGTGCTGCCACAATAGGACACACGAGTCTCTACACGTCCATCGCAGTGCGCACGGCACCCGGAGCTGCCAATTCAAGCTCGACGCACCGGGCGACCATGGCCACAAAGGTCGACTGTACCCAGGAGGACGGCTGTCCCCAGTGGTCAACCTACTCCCGGAGGTCGACTGTACCCAGGAGATCAACGCCAGCTCCGCTGCATCCGCGAGCTCGATTGCATGCGCGGAGATCGACCGCACCGACGGTGACTGACTATCCCGTGGACTCGATACTACGCTCATGCATGCAGCATTCTGCGACGGACAGGGCATGTTGGCAAGACCTTGTTGCTTGCGCACAGCCCTTGCATACCGGCTCAATCCGAATCTGCGTAGGGATCCGAAGGACCGCTTCTCGAACAGCTGCATGACGGTGTTGATGACGTCGCGCCAGCGTTCGCGACAGGGTGCCAGAAAGAGGTGAGGACATGGGGCAGATGCCGTTTGATAGCCGCAGCTACCTTCTTCGCAGGTTCGAGGCGGGAGCATGGTGCGAGCGGCGCCAGCGCTGCGACCATCCGTGATCCAGCTGCACTATCACCAGTAGTGCATGCGTGCGCATAATGCTAATCCTGGTTGTCAATAGGTCTCGACCGCATCAGAAGCTTAGGCGCCAAGTCGTCATTCGTCATCGTGCGCCCATAGAGCTCTACAATCGCCCAGTCGACAATGCAGCGCGCTATCGCTGCTCATCGATATATTTGTCACAGGAGCGACAATCAAATATTCGCAGGAGGTTCGAAAATGTTGAGAGGATCCAATTTTAACATCGTGTTGAGCTTGCATGTTGCTTTGGCGTGCAACGGTATGCTGACGAGCACCGGTTGCACGGATCACGTCGATGCTTCCTCCAGTCGAGCTCGGGCCTGCGGCGATTGGCCGCGGTGGCGTCAGGGCCGACCACGCATGACACCGTGGCCCGGATCCTGGTCGACATCACCTTTGCGGGTAGCGGCCTGCCATTCTCTACCAACTTCGAGCTCACCAAGGTGGCTCCCGATGTGTGGAACGGTACCGTGCCTCTCCTGCCGCGCAACCAGCAACTCCGCTTCGCCGCCCGCGCCCTGAATGGCAGCGGCGATGTCGGCTTCTCTGGCGAGACCCTGGCGACCCTGACCATAGACAACCAAAACGTACAAATCCCTCTTGCCCCGACGGAGAACAATCAGACTTTCCCTATGCCGCGGATGTTCCGCATCGCCTATCCGGACACGATGTTCTCCGGCCAGGAGCAGCAGGTGGCCTTCACCATCGAGGCCAATGCCGGTACGGCCATCGGCATCCAGATCGCGGCCGTCGGCGACCCGGCGACACCCTCGGTTGATTTCTTACCGGCTACGGGCACGGTGACCCTCAGTAACACGGTGGCGGACTTCGTAGCCACGTTTACTCCACCAGATGTCATGGTGGACACTGACTTCAACTACGAGGTGACCATCACGGACGCGCGGGCACAGACGGCGGTTGCCATCACCACCAACTTCAGGATCCACATCAAACCACGTACCGCCGGTCAGTTCGTGGTCGGCACCAAGCCCAGCGTACTGTTCAACCCGGTCATCCTCAGCCTGACGGCCAATGGGAGCGATACTCCGGGGACCGTGGAATTGTTTGCGGCTGTGAGCGACGACAGCGCTCCCGCGCAGCTCAGCTTTCAATGGAGCTATACGCCCAACACCAGCACGCCGTCGGCCACGTTTGCAAACAACGGCCAGGACAATCCCGGCCTATTCCAGGGCTACACCGTCGCTCACCAGGGCACCATCGCCCTGGCGGTTACCGACGAGCACAACGGCACCACGACCCTGCGCTATCAGCTGTTGCCCAATCAGTTCGCCGACGCCATCACTCATATCACGGTCAACGGCGTGAA
>VBLP01000482.1:7222-8707 GCA_005887925.1 Deltaproteobacteria bacterium
CGAACCTGCCGTTCGACCCCGTGGTGCAGCTGGTGGCAGGCAACAACCACACTTGCGTGCTCCAGGCCTCGGGCCTGGTCTACTGCTGGGGCGATAACCAATTTGGCCAGCTCGGTTATGGCCGCACGGACAGACTCGGCGACGGAGAGCCCGTGACCTCGTTCGGCTTCGTGACCGTCGGAGATGCAGTTGCCCGGATCGCGGCTGGCGGCGACCACACCTGCGCGATCCTGACGAGCGGCGCCCTGCGCTGCTGGGGCCGCAATGACTTTGGCCAGCTTGGTCGCGGCAACACAGCGAACATCGGCGACACCGAGACGGTGTACAGCGCGGGAAATGTGGATCTCGGCGCCGGTGTTACCGTCAAGGATCTTGCGCTGGGCGGCTTCCATACATGTGCGTTGCTCACCACTGGTGCCGTGCGCTGCTGGGGCCGCAATGACTTTGGCCAGCTCGGGTATGGCAATAGCAATAATCTAGGCGACAATGAAGTAATTAGCAATTTGCCGAATGTCTCGCTGACCGGCACGGTACGCAAGATAGTGGCCGGCGACTTCCACACGTGCGCGCTCACTTTCGCCGGCACCCTGCGCTGCTGGGGTCGCGGTGACTTTGGGCAGCTCGGCCAACTCTTGCCCGGCGAGGTCTTTAACGCCGCCGGCGGCTTCTTCTCGCAATCCGGCTCCGCCGGCACTAGCTGGGGCGATCAGGCAACCGAGACCCCCAGCAACCTGCCGGGCGACATCAACACCGGCCTCACGGTCACGGAGGTGGTCGCCGGCGACAACCATACCTGTGTCCGGTCGAGCGATGGCCGTGCAAAGTGCTGGGGGGCGGGCGGTAATGGCCAGCTCGGTGCTGGTAACAACCTTAACCAGGCAACTCCGCCGACAGCGAGCATCAACCTGGATGGCGTCTCCGCCGCACAGATCACCGCCGGCGCGGCGCATACCTGCGCCCTGCGTAGCAACAATACGGTCCGGTGCTGGGGTCTCGGCGGTGACGGCCGCCTTGGCCGGGGCAGCACGCTGGACAGCGCGACCGCGACGGGGAACGTCGATGTGCAGATCTTTGCTCCGTGAGCTACGGGCGCGGTGCGAAGCGTGACGGTGTCGCGCGGGTCTACGTCGGTATCCGGTGCACGAGCCCCGGATACCTACGTCGCGCTGCTTGTTCGGGGGGGAGAGCCGTACGGGGGAGAGCCGTACGAGGGAGAGCCGTACGAGGTTTGTTCTGGGCGCGGGGGAGACCGGTACGAGGTTTGTACTGCGGGGGAGAGCCGTACGGGAGAGACCCGTACGAGGTTTGTTCTGCGCGATCGCCGGCAGGGCCAACGAGGACGCTGACGCACAGGCTGGTCACGTTCCAAGAAGCCGAGCAGATGGTTCGCAGTGCGCCGTATGGCGGGCAACCGCTTGGCGAAGCCCGCGCGGCGGTCATGCAGCCGACGGCTGACCCCGCCGTGACGGATGGTCATCGGTCAGC
>VBLP01000483.1 GCA_005887925.1 Deltaproteobacteria bacterium
CGGCGACGACCCGGCGCTGGTGCTCGATCCGAGCAAGATGATCGCGCGGATGACCTCGGACAACGTCAAGGCCGCGGCGAAGCGCTACCTCGACGTCAAGCAGTACTTCGAGCCGATCCTTCTGCCGGAGAAGTGACCAGCAATCCAGCCGGCCAGAGTGCTCGCATCGCGCGATTGTATCGCGAGGTGACAGCGGGGGGCCAGCGCGCTATGCAGCCCCTGTGGTGGCACCGTACGTGGACCCTCCCGAGGCCGAAGGCGACCGGCCGCGGGACCGGCGCAGGCTCGCCGTGCTGTGGCGTCTGCTGCCGCTGATCCGTCCGCATCGCGCGCGGTTCGCGCTCGCGTTCGCCGCGCTGTGCGGCGCGTCGGGCATGACGCTGCTCTATCCGTGGGCCGCGCGCGAGGTGGTCGACAAGGGGATGAAGGGCACGACGGCGCAGCTCAACACGATCATGCTGGTCTTGCTCGCCGCATTCCTGGTCAACGCCGTGCTGGTCTGGCTGCGCCACTACAGCATCAGCTGGCTCGGCGAGCGCGTCGTCGCCGACCTGCGCATCCTGGTGTTCGACCGCGTGCTGACCCTGCCGCTGGCGTGGTTCCACGAGCGGCGCAGCGGCGAGCTGGTCGGCCGGCTGGCCTCCGACGTCACGGTGATCGAGGGCGTGGTCGGCAGCGAGCTGTCGATGGCGCTGCGCAACTCGATCCAGATGATCGGCGCGATGGTGATGCTGTTCGTGATCGACGTGAAGCTGACCTTGCTGATGCTGGCGATCGTCCCGCCGATCACGCTGACGACGATCTACTTCGGCCGCAAGATCCGCAAGATGACGCGCGCGGTGCAGGACGAGCTGGCCAAGGTCTCCGGCCAGGTCCAGGAGTCGATCGGCGCGATCGCGACGGTGCAGGCGTTCGTCCGCGAGGCCTACGAGGCGGGCCGCTATCGCGACGGCGTCGAGGGTGCGTTCGCGCGGACGCTGGCGATGGTGCGCTGGCGGTCGTGGTTCTTCTCGACGGCGATGACCGCGGGGTTCATCGGTGTGGCCGCGGTGATCTGGCTCGGCGGCCGCGCGCTGCACAACAAGGAGCTGACGGGGGGCGAGCTGACCGCGTTCTTCCTGTACACCTTCATCGTCGCCGGCGCGCTCAACGACGTCGCCGGGCTGTGGGGCGCGCTGCAGCGCGCGGCGGGCGCGACCGACCGGCTGTTCGCGGTGATCGACACGGTGCCCGAGATCGCGAGCCCCGAGCGGCCGCGCGCCCTGCCGCCGGGCAAGGGTGCGGTCCGGCTCGACGGCGTGTCGTTCGCCTACCCGAGCCGGCACGGCCAGCCGGTCCTGACCGACGTCGACCTCGACGTCGCGCCGGGCGAGGTCGTCGCGCTGGTCGGCCCGTCGGGCGCCGGCAAGTCGACGATCCTGTCGCTGCTGTACCGGTTCTACGACGTCGACGCCGGGCGGGTGCTGTTCGAGGGGGTCGATGTCCGCGAGCTCGCGCTGGGCGACCTGCGCCGCTCGCTCGCGATGGTCGCGCAGGAGCCGGTGCTGTTCTCGGGGACGATCCGCGACAACATCGGCTACGGCAAGTCCGGCGCGACGACGGTGGAGATCGAGCGCGCGGCGCGCGACGCGCATGCCCACGACTTCATCGCCGGGTTCCCGGACGGCTACGCGACGATGATCGGCGAGCGCGGCACCAAGCTGTCGGGTGGGCAGAAGCAGCGGATCGCGCTGGCCCGCGCGCTGATCGCCGACCCGCGCGTGCTGATCCTGGACGAGGCGACCTCGAACCTCGACGCCGAGAGCGAGGCCGCGGTGCAGGCGGCGCTCGCCCGGCTGATGCAGGGCCGGACGACGATCATCGTGGCCCACCGACTGAGTACGGTTCGTGACGCCGACCGCATCGTGGTGATCGAGGGCGCGCGCGTGGTCGAGCAGGGGCGCCACGACGAGCTGATGGCCCGGCGCGGGATCTACCACCGCCTCGTCGAGCGCCAGCTGATCGCGGATCACCGAGCGGCGTGACCGGGGGGCTTGAGGGATGACGCAGCGCCCGGGCAATGGCCGGAGCGGCCTGATCTGATCACCTCAGGAATCTGAGGCGTAGTCACCGGCGGCGAGCGGTTCGGCCTGGCGCGCGGGGCGCCCCGGTTGTCGTAGCATGGGCCACGATGGCATCTCGCCACCCGGAGGGAACCGCACTCCTGGTTGCAGGGCACGGTGCGTTCGGCTCGCTCGACGCGTCCGCGCTGAACACGCTCGGCAAGATCGGCGAAGCGCTGCTCGCGACCGGCGCGGCGTGGCAGATCCGGCGGCTGGCGTCGATGGCCGGCGAGCGCCACGCACCCGATCGCGGCGCGCTCAAGCAGCACCTCGACGAGCTGAGCGGCGAGTCGGCGCGCGCGGCGGTGCTGGTGCTGCTCGGCAGCGTGACCACGCTGGGCAACGAGCCGGCGCTGATCACCGGCGGCCAGGCGCGCGAGTACCCCGAGGACGCGACGCTGCCGCTGCGCTGGATCCGCGAGCGGCTGCGCGCGGCGCGCGCCGAGCAGCTGGTCGCGGTGGTGTCGGCGCACGGCGAGCGCGCCGACGAGCCCGAGGCCTGGCTGCGCGCGCTGGGCACCAACCGCGCGCCCCACATCGTGGCGATCGCGCAGACCCGCGACGACACGCACCCGATCGTCGAGGCCCTGCTCACCGCGCTGTGCGGCGACGCCCTCGATCCGCGGACCGGCACGGTGACCATGGCGAGCCTGTCGTCGTACCTCGGCCGGCTCCCCGGCGTCGCGATGCAGGTGTCCGACGTGTCCGAGACCCTGGCGCAGCCGCCGCCGCTCGCCGGGCTGTGGGACGTGCGGCGCTCGCAGCTGTCGCTGCGCGCCAACCGGCCGCGCACCGGCGGCGACCCCGAGGACCTCACCGGGATCGTGCTGCCGGGGCGGTTCCGCATCGACTCGGTCGTCGCGCGCGGCACGTTCGGCACGGTCTACCGGGCGCGTCAGCTCGCGGTCGAGCGCGACGTCGCGGTCAAGGTCCTGCACGCCGACATCGATCCGGCGTCCGACGACGGCCGGCTGTTCGTCCACGAGGTCCGCAGCGTCGGCCGGATCGATCACCCCAACGTCGTGCGGATCCACCAGGCCGACATCACCGCCGACGGCCGGCTGTTCTTCGCGATGGAGTTCCTCGCCGGCCGCGACCTGCAGGAGCTCGGTGAGCACGGCCCGCTGGCGACCGAGCGCGCGGTCGACCTCGTCCGCCAGCTGCTCGCCGGGCTGCGCGCGGCGCACGACGCCGGGCTGGTCCACGCCGATATCAAGCCGGCCAACGCGATCGTCGTCGAGCGCGATGGCGCCGAGCGCGTCGTGCTCGTCGATTTCGGCCTCGCTCGCCTGCGCGCGGCCGACCATCCCGCCGAGTCGGCGGGCGGCACGCCGGCGTACATGGCGCCCGAGCAGATGCATGTCGGCCGCGTCGACGCGCGCTCCGACCTGTTCTCCGCCGCGCTCGTGCTGGCCGGCCCAACCCGTACTCGCTGACCCCGCCGTTCGAGATCATCCACGACCCCGAGCTGCGCGCGGTGCTCGAGCGCGCACTCGAGCTCGATCCCGCCAAGCGTTACCAGACCGCGCTCGAGCTGTCGGCGGCGATCACCGGCGCGTCGTCGCCGCCGTCGCCCGAGCCGCTCGCGGCCGCGGCGCCGTTCCGCCAGCTCGCGCCGTTCACCGAGGACGATCGCGGCCGGCTGTTCGGGCGCGAGGCCGACCTCGCGATGCTGACCCAGCACGTGCTGTACCGCCGCAGCGTCATCTACACCGCGCCGTCGGGCACCGGCAAGACGTCGATGCTGCGCGCGGGGCTCGTGCCGCGCCTCGAGGTGCTCGGCGTGCGCGCCGTGTATCTGCGCTGCCGCACCGACACCGACTGCTCGGCCGCGCTCGCCAACGCGATCTGGCCATCGGCGAGCGCGCTGACCAGGCTCGATTCGCGGCGGCGCGTGCTCATCCTCCCGGCGCGTGCATCGACCGGCTCCCGGCGCGCGAAGGAGCTGCCCGAGCCCGCGGTCGGCCCGCTCGAGTCGGTCGCCGCGGTGATCACCGCCTGGCACCGCCAGCGCGGCGGC
>VBLP01000480.1 GCA_005887925.1 Deltaproteobacteria bacterium
CGCCGCCGGCCTGCAAGGCGCGCCGGATCACGGCTTCCTGGGCCGGGCCGCTGGGCGCGGTCAACCCGGCGCTCGCGCCGTCCTGGTTCACCGCCGAACCGCGGACGACGGCGAGCACGCGATCGCCGTCGCGCCGTGCATCCGACAGCCGCTTGAGGTGGATCACACCGCAGCCCTCGGCGCGCACGTAGCCGTTCGCCGCGGCGGAGAACGTCTTGCATCGCCCGTCGTGCGACAGCATCTCCGCCTTCGACAGCGCGACGCTGATCCGCGGGATGATCATCAGGTTGACGCCGCCCGCGAGCGCGGCCCGGCACTCGCCGCGGCGGATCGCCTCGCACGCCAGGTGCACGGCGACCAGCGACGAGGAGCACGCGGTGTCCAGCGTCAGGGCCGGGCCGGTCAGGCCCAGGGAGTACGCCACGCGGCCCGACACCATGCTGATCGATTCGCCGACGCTGAAGTACGGACCGACGCGGTCCAGCGATACGCCGTGGCGCGACCATGCGTACTCGGCGATGCCGGAGCCGATGAACACGCCGACCGGCGCACCGGCGAGCTGCCGGGGCGATTGCCCGCCGTGCTCGAGCGCCTCCCACGCGCACTCGAGCAAGAGCCGCTGCTGCGGGTCCATCTGGGTCGCCTCGCGCGCCGAGATCCCGAAGAACGCGGCGTCGAACAGCGCGAGGTCGCCGAGGAAGCCGCCGTGGCGCGCGATCATCTTCCCCGGCGCGGCGGGATCGGGGTCGTGGAACGCCGACAGCTCCCAGCGCTGCGGCGGGACCTCGGTGATGGCGTCGATCGCGTCGAGCTGGAGCTGCCAGAACTGCTCCGCGGTGGTCGCGCCGCCGGGGAACCGGCAGCCGATGCCGACCACGGCGATCGGCTCGGAGCGCGCCGCTTCGATCGCCGCCAGCCGCGCCGAGGCCGCGCGCAGCACGCCGAGGAGCTGCGGCTCCGACATCTGCGCCATCTGCGCCATCTCCCCCATCTCCCCGATCCGGGGCACCCCGACGTCGGGACCAGCCGGGGCGTGACCGTCGCTCGCCGGCGCGGCCGGGGCCGGCGCGCCGACCGCCTCGGGGGGCGGCTCGCCGAGCGCGTGGACGAGGTGGTGCGCGAGCGCCTCCAGCGTCGGATGATCGAACAGCAGCGAGGTGCGCAGCGCACAGCCGAGCTCGGTCTCGAGCAGGATCTTGAAGTCGACGGCGCGCAGCGAGTCGATGCCGAGCGCCAGGAGCCGCTGGTCCGGCGCCAGCCGCCGCGCCTCGGGCCAGCCCAGGAACGCGCCGAGCCGGGCCTCGATCAGGCCGCGCAGCAGCGCCTCGCGCTCGGCGAGCGAGACCCGCGCGAGCTGCGCCAGGAGCTGCGTGTTGCGCCCCGCCTGATCCGCAGCGTGACTGGCCGCTCCTGGCATGTTGCGAAGTGTCCTGTCTGCGCGAGTTGCATTGCAATCACACCGCGCCACAAGATGATCGCATGACCGCACGGCGGATCGCGATTGTCGGATCGGGCCAGACCGGGCTGCTCGCGGCGCACGGCCTCCTGCGCGCCGGCCATGCCGTCACGCTGTACTCGGATCGCTCGGCGGAGCAGTGGCTGCACGGTTCGCGGCCGACCGGGACGGCGGTGCGCTTCGAGCTCGCGCTGGCCTACGAGCGCGAGCTCGGCCTCGCCCACTGGGAGGCCGTCGCCCCCCGGATCGAGGGCCTGCACCTGACGTTCTGCCCCCGGCCCGGCAACCGCCTGCTCACGCTGCTCGGCCAGACCGCGCACCCGTCGCAGGCGATCGATCTGCGGCTGCAGAGCCACCGCTGGATGACCGATCTCGCGGCGGCGGGCGGCCAGGTCCTCGTCGAGAAGGTCGACCCGGCGCGGCTCGACGCGATCGCGGCGGAGCACGACCTGGTGCTGGTCGCGGCCGGCCGCGGCCCGCTCGCCGAGCTGTTCCCGCGCAACGCCCAGCGCAGCGTGTACGACCAGCCGCGCCGCAAGCTGGCGATGATCCTCGTCGTCGGCGCCGACCACACCGTCCCGGGGAGCCCGTTCTCGCCGCTCAAGCTCAACGTGTTCGAGCAGCACGGCGAGCTGTTCTGGGCGCCGTACTACCACCGCGATCACGGCGCGTCGTGGTGCGTCCTGATCGAGGCCAAGGCGGGCGGCGCGCTCGATCGCTTCGACGGCTGCAAGACCGGCGCCGACGCGGTCGCCATCGCCAAGCAGATCGTGCGCGAGCTGACGCCGTGGGACGCCGCGTGGAGCGCCCACGTCGAGCTCGCCGACCCCGACGGCTGGCTGGTCGGCAGCGTCACGCCGACGGTGCGCGAGCCGGTGGGCCGGCTGGCGTCGGGCCGTGTCGCGATGCCGATCGGCGACACCGCGATCGCGCTCGATCCGATCGGCGCGCAGGGCGCCAACCTGGGCAACAAGCAGGCGCGCCACGTGGTCGCCGCGGTCGCGGCGGCGCCCGACGCGGCGTTCGATGCGGCCTGGATGACGCGGACGTTCGAGACCTTCTGGGCCGATCACGGCGCGTGGACGGTGGGCTACAACAACGGGCTGCTCGAGCCGATGTCACGCGCCGCCCAGCTGGTCATGATCTCGCAGTACGGCAGCGACGGGGTCTCCGATTCGCCCAAGCAGCGTCTGGCCAACGCGGTGATCGAGAACACCGCCGATCCGCGCCGGTTCACGCCTTCGATCGCCGCTGGACCGAGCGGTGCGCGCAAGCTGGTTGCGGAGCTCACCGGGCAGTCGTGGCAGCGCCACGTGCTCGGCGGCATGCTGCGCATCGGATCCGCGCAGCTGCAGCGGCTGCTCGGCGCCGGTCCCGCGCGCGTGTGATCAGGGCAAGGCGAGCTCGACGTGGGCGGGCTTGCCGGGGTCGACGCGGATCGCGCGGTGGACGACGACCGGCGCGCCGTAGACCACCTTGCCGTTGGCGGCGGTGGCGAGCGGCGGCTGCCAGAACGTGACGTCGTAGGTGCCGGTGGCGAGCTGGTCGATGCGGAACCGGCCGCGGTCGTCGGTGATCGCGTAGTACGGCGCGTTGGTGGCGACGATCCACGCCGGCGCGAGCGAGTCGTCGTCGGCCTCGATCCGCGTCACGCCGGGCTGCGCGGGGAACAGGATGCGTCCGGCGGGCTGGAGCTCGATCGGCCGCGCGCCGGGGGCGCCGGGCTGCGTCACGCGGAGCTTGACCTCGGTCGCGTCGCCGTGGATCGCGAGCTCGGCGGGGAGCGGCGTGACGATCTGGAGCGGTGGCCCGAGCGCGCAGCCGCGCTTGGCGACGATCCCGCCGACGCCGGCCGGCCGCTCGCCGATGGTCGGCAACGTGCGCCCGACGTCGACGCGGTCGATGTAGACCAGCACGCCGGCGACCGCGCGATTGGCCGCGACCCGCACGCTCGGGTTGTCGAACGCGCCGCACGCGGTGGTGAGCGGCCGCGGCAGCGCGCCACGCCAGGTCACCGTGCCCTCGATCGCGCCGGTCAGCCCCGCGGTCGGCGTGTAGCGCACCGGCGGCAGGCTCGGCGGGCTCTGCGGCGCGAGCGCGGCCGGGAGCCCGCCGTAGGCGTCGCCGCCGTACAGCGCGCCGCCGTAGGGGTCCCCGCCGTACGCATCACCGCTGCGTGCGCGATGCCGGCGCGGTGCGAACGGCGCGTCGCTGCCGTCGCCGATCAACAGGCGCGCCGACTTCTGGGCGAGCTCGCCGTAGCCGTCGTCCTTGTCCGAGCCGGCCGGGTACATCGGCGAGCGCGACGGTGAGCCACACGCCACCAGGGCGGCGATCCACACGGCGCGCATCATCTCGACAGCATGCAATGCCGGCGGCGATCGTTCAACGCGTCACGGGGGGCTGCGATCCGGCAGCGGCCGCGCGGCGAAGTACTGATCGACCTGCTGGGCCGCGAACGCCAGGAGGTCGCGGGCATCGGCGATCGAGACCGAGGTGGCGTACGACACGCGCGGCCCGGCGCGCGCGAACGCGAGGTTGCCCAGCACGCGCGCGGCCGGCTTGCCGAGCAGGCCCTGGATCAGCTGGCCGGCGACGCCGTGCTGCAGGTGCTGCACCGACGCGACGAGCTCGGCGGCCTCGGCGTCGCTCGCGAACCGCAGGTTGCCGCGGACCAGCCAGCCCTGCGCGACCAGCTCCATCGCGAGCGAGATCCGCTGCGGGGTCGGCAGCGACGACATGCCGAGACCGAGGCCGCCGAGGCTGCCGAGCTTGAGCCGCTTGCCGGGCAGCGCGACGGTGACCACCAGCGCGGGGCCGCGCGGCTCGCCGGTCTCGCTCTCGATCGCGCGGATCCCGGCCAGCCACGCCGGCAGCTTGCCGGTCGCCTCGACGGTGTCGAGCTTGCCCCTGGCGGCCGCGGTGAGCCCGCCGAGGTCGCCGGGCTGGGCGAGCAGGAACCAGCCCTGGAACGGCGACAGGAACACGCGCTGGTCGCCGGGGAACACCCGGCCGGTGCGCCGGCCGAGCAAGCCGCCCCGGGCCGCCGACCACGTCACCGGTCCGCCGGCGCCGAGCGCGCCGCGCAGCGCTGCGCGCGACAGCCGGGTGCGCGCCACCAGCGTGGTGGCGGTGGCATCGCGCGGCCGCGGCGACGAGATCACCAGGGTCTCGAGCTTGGCGGTGAGCTCGGCGTCGCCGGCGCCGAACACCAGCTGGTAGTCGGGCAGCGGCCGCAGCAGGCGCTCGGCCTGGGCCGACCACTCGGTGCCGCGCAGCCGATCGAACCGGATCAGCACGGTGAGGACGTGGCCCTCGGGGAAGTACGACAGGAGGTTCGCCGCGGTGCCCGCGGTGGTCGGTGCGCCCTCGACCGCGGGCCCATCGTCGCCGCTGGTGGCGCCGGCGGCGAGCGCCGCAGCGAGCGCCGCGGTATCGAGCGGCGTGTCGCCCGGCGCGCCGGTCGTCGCGAACGCCGAGCCCGCGCCCGCCGGGACCGCACCCGCCGCGCCGGCATCTCCCGGCACCGCCTCGGCGCCCGAGCCACCGCCCGAGCCGATCGCAGCGACCGCGCCGGTCTCGCCGGCATCGCCGGGCGCGTGCGCCGCGTGATCCTCGCCGTCTCCCGCGTCGGCCGCAATCGCGACCTGCGCGGCATCGTCGCCGGCATCCGCGGCGATCGCCGCCTGGGTCGCGTCGTCTGCCGCGTCGAGCTCGCTGCCGGCGACCATCATCGCGTCGGGAACCCCGGCGTCGATCGGCGCATCCGGTGCCGCGTCGGGCCTGGGTCGGGCATCGGGCCGCGCGTCGGGCCGCGCATCGATCGCCGCGTCGATCCCCGCGTCCGCCGCAGCTTCGTCGGACTCCTTCGGCGCCGTGCTCGCCGGCTCGATCTCGCCCGGATCGTCGCGATCGCGCTCCGGCGCGCGCGGCCGGGTGATCTCCGGCGGCAGGGCCTCGGGCGGCGGCGCCGGCGGGGCGAGCTCGATGTCGACCAGCGCGGTCCGGGCCGCGCGCCCGGGCCCGATCGCCCACACGGCGATCGCCGCGGCCGCCGCGTGCAACACCACGGACGCGACCATCGCACGGCGCAGCGACGGACTCTGAGTCAAGGGAAGTTGCACGGTTCTCGACGAGCGACCTCCACCGCAGTAGCATCCCCCCATGGCCGAGTCCAGCGAGCCGGCGCTCACGCGCGAGGACGCATGAAGTTGACCAAGGAACAGGTTGCCGCGGTGGTCTCCGAGGCCGACCAGAAGATGTCAGATCCGAACTACTCCGCGATCATGGTCGGCGGTTTCGTCCAGCAGCAGACCCCGGTGGCACAGTTCATCAGCGCGCACGATCGAGAGCTCGGCGGCGCCGAGACGATCGTCAACGTGCTGTTCCACTGCGCGCTGGTCGCGCAGTGCTTCCAGCGCAACGGCGGCCGGGTCCGCACGCTGACCTACGAGGACCTCGACGCCGCGGCCCGCGGCGAGCCGCTCGCCCGCCTGGCGACCGCGCAGCTGCCGCTCCACGAGTTCATCAAGGCCAATATAGAGAAGGAAGAAGCCCAGAAGCTGGTGGCGATGATCGCCCTGGCGATCCACGGGACCGCCTAGCGACGCGCACCGACCCCCATCTGTGCTAATTCTTCGTGGATGGCGAATCCGACCGCGACGTTCGAGACCTCCCTCGGCTCGTTCACCGCCGAGCTCTTCCAGGACAAGATGCCCATCACCGGGCTTCATGGTCCAGTTCGGCTGCAAGTACTCCAAGGATCCGAACAGCCCGCAATGCGGCCGCGGCGACTCGCCGCTGGGCCGGATCCCCGACGAGCATCCCGCGGCGCACAAGCTGTCGAACGAGCCCGGGACGCTGTCGATGGCCAACAGCGGGCCCAACTCGGGCGGCTCGCAGTTCTTCATCAACACCGTCCACAACGTCCACCTCGACTGGTTCTCGGAGGGCCCGTCGAAGCATCCGGTGTTCGGCAAGGTCACGTCCGGGCTGGACGTGGTCAAGAAGATCGAGTCCGCGCCGACCGGGTCGGGCGATCGGCCCAGGACGCCGATCAAGATGATCAAGGTGACGGTCAACGACTGAGGTCAGCGCCGCCGATCAGGCTTCGGCCATCCGGCCGGCCTGGCGGATCTGCTCGAGCTGCTCGCGGAGGTGCGCCTCCTCGAGCTGTTCCCGCATGCCGGGACGGGACTCGATGTAGACCGACCAGGCCGCCCTCATGAAGTTATCGACGTCGATGCCCTGTTCGACACACAGCGCCGCTGCCGCCGTGAGAAGCCTGCTGACCTCGGCCTGCCAGGGCCGGAGCGCTTCGACCGGCTCGGCTTCCTGCGTCTCGGGCGCTGTGAATGAGTTGAGATGATTCTGCACGATGGACTCCTGACCTATACCGAAAGCATCGATCGTGCCCGCCGCAAGCGTCGAATGACCAGGATCGTACCTACCCGGTCAGTCAGTTGCGGTGGCCGCGTCAGCGCTCGGTGAGCAGCAAGCAGCGCAGCAGCTCCGCCACGCCCCACGCTTGCGCCACGCAGCCGCCCGGTGTGAAGGGCGGCTCGGCATCGAACACCTCACTGACGAAACCGATACAGTTTTCCCGCAGGTGTGCGACCAGGCCGTCGAGCACGCGGCGCACGCCGCCATCCTCGCCGCGGACGCGCAGCAGGGCATCGACGTAGGGTCCGATCAGCCAGCTCCATACCGTGCCCTGGTGATAGGCCGCGTCGCGCGTCAACAGATCGCCGCGATAGGTCGGCTTGTACTCGGGGTGGCGCGGCGACAGCGAGCGCAGGCCGACCGGCGTGACCAGCTCGCGCTCGACGGTATCGAGCACCGGCCGCCAGTACATCGGCGCGAGCACGGCGTGCGGCAGCGAGATCGCGAACAGCTGGTTGGGCCGGCACGCCGGATCGTCGCCGTGCTCGCGGTCGACGACGTCGTAGAGGTGGCCCCGGTCGGGGTTCCAGAACCGGCGGTTGAAGGCGTCGCGCGCGCACTCGGCGGCGTGCTCCATGCGCGACGCGTCGCTCTGGTCGCTGGCCTCGTCGAGCCAGCGCTGCATCAGCCGGAGCGCGTTGTACCAGAGGGCGTTGATCTCG
>VBLP01000481.1:0-9435 GCA_005887925.1 Deltaproteobacteria bacterium
ATAGCATCGCGCCATGGGCCGGTGCGCCGCCAGTGCAGTTCCCGTGATCGCATTCGCCACCGCGATGGGGTGTGCGCAGCTCGCCGGGATCGACGACACCAACGGTAGCCGCCGGCCGCCCGACTCGCTCGAGGTGACGCGGCTGTCGGTCGGGGTGACCCAGGAACAGACGCCGCTCGATCTCGGCGGCCTGACCGCGACGTACTTCGTGGCCAGAGGCGATGCGACGTTCGACCGGATCCCCGCGTCGCTGAGCCCCGATGCGTCGAAGTGGACGACCAAGCTGTACGATCCCGCGCCGGTCCAGTTCACGCTGCCGGATCTGCCAGCGCCGATCCCCCGGTTGTTCGCGTTTCCCGTTCCCCGGCTGCAGGTGCTCTACGGCGTGCTCGAGCATCCCGGTCGCATCGCGGCGCCCGACGGCGCGACGTTCACCGTCACCGCACCGCTCGACGTCCCGATCGCCGCGACCGACAGCTTCCAGACCTACGTCGTCGGCGCGTGGCTGGCGCGCGGGTTCGCCGCCGGCGAGATCCCGACGACGGGCATGATGCTCAGCTCGACGCCCTTCAGCTTTGTCGCCGGGAACAGCGTCGCGGGCCGGCCCGCGCCGGATCTGGTCACGTCGCGGGACGCGTTCCTGGTGCTGCGCTATTCCAGCGGTGCCATGACCGGCGTCGCCGAGGCCGCGCCGTTCGACCAGACCGGCATGGCCACGACGGTGATGACCCGGACGATGGCGCCGGTGATGCAGGACCAGACGCTCGACGTCAAGCTCTCGCCCGGCGTGCTCGCCACGCGCTACCTCGCGGCGCGCCCTGCGGTCGCCACGCTGTCGATGAGCTGGAGCCTGGTCGCGGCGCCCGGCTACCAGATCGCGTCGAACGCCGGGCCGCTGCTCCAGAGCGGCGGGCTGACCATGGCCGATGCCGGCCTGACCGTGAAGTACGGCAATCCATTCACGGCGCGGCGGTGGAACACGATCTTCACGCTCGCGACCTCGGAGAGCCGGGTGTACACGCCCGCCGGAACGGCGACACCGGTGACGCTCAACGCCGGGATGAACCAGTTCCTCGAGCCGCCGGCGCCGGGATTCTCGCTGATCCTGCCGGCCGGCCTGCCGATCCTGATCGCGATCGACAACATGCCGCTGTCGACCGACGGACAGAGCTACAAGCAGCCGGCGCGCTTCGCGCACGTGACGGTCGTCAGCGACACGCCGCCCGGCGCGACCGGCCCGGGCGCCGATCTCTACAACCTGCAGGTGTTCGAGCTCGTGGCCAACCAGGCCGGGAATGCGCTCGATCGCAAGATCGTGCTCGCAGCGGCGAGCCGCGACGCGAGCTTCGACCTGCCTCCCGAGCTGTTCCAGGCCGGTCACAGCTACACGCTGCGCGCGATCACGACGCTCGGCGGGTTCCCGGCGCTCGGGGACGGCAACTTCCTCACCCGCGAGCTGCCGCTGTCCCAGGGCTACCTCGACAGCGCGGTGTTCACGGTGACGCCATGACCGGCCGCGCCTGCGCGCTCGCCGTCACGGTGCTGTGCGGGCTCGCCGCTGCGGCGCCCGCCGACCGCGCCGATCAGCTGTTCAAGAAGGGCAAGAAGCTGCTCGCCGAGAAGCGGTACGCCGAGGCCTGCACGGCGTTCGAGCAGAGCGACCGGCTCGATCCCGGGATCGGCGCCAAGCTCAACATCGCCAGGTGCTACGAGGAGTGGGGCAAGCTCGCGACGGCGTGGCGCTGGTACACCGAAGCCGAGCGCATGGCGACCGACGCCAGGGACGAGCGCGCGCCGAAGATCCACGCGCTGATCGTCGAGCTCGAGCCCAAGGTGCCGCGCCTGACGCTGCGCCTGCTGGACAACGCGGTCACCGATCACGTGGTGGTCAAGCTCGACGGCGTGGAGCTCCCGCTCGCGGAGCTCGGCAGCGCGCGGCGGGTCGATCCCGGCCCGCACCAGATCGAGACGATCGTCGACGGCGCCCCGCGCAGCAAGACCATCGCGCTCGAGCGCGGCAACAGCGCCGACATCCCGCTCGACGTGCCGGTCCAGCGCAAGCCACGTCCCAGGCCGCGCCCGGTGGTCGCGGGCGAGGATCCCGGCCGCACGCGCCGCCTCGTCGGGCTCGGCGTGTCGGGGGCCGGCGTCGCCGCGCTCGGCATCGCGGGCATCGTGACCTTGCGCGCCCGCAGCGACTACCGCCACGCGCTGAGCGCGCACTGCCACGGCGCGATCGACATGTGCGACGACGTCGGCCAGACCGATACGCACAGCGCGCGGCGCCGCGCCAACATCGCGACCGGGGTGGCGATCGCCGGCCTGGCCGCGGTCGGCGCCGGGCTGTACGTGTACTTCACGACGCCGCGGCGCGCGTCCGACGAGCACGCGCTCTACGTGGCGCCGTCGATCGATGGGGCCGGCGCCGGCGTCGTGCTCGGCGGCGGGTTCTGACCGGGGCCGTCATCGCGCGGCCGCCGCCGGCTCGAGCGCCGCGATCGCGCGGTCCATCAGGCGCAGCAGCTCCTTGCGCTCGGCGGCGGTCAGCCCGCTCCACAGCGCGCGCTCGGTGTCGTCGATCGTGGCCTCGATCTGCGCCCGCTTCCTGGCCGGCACGCGCGGCTCGATCACGAACGCGCGGTGATCGTCGGGCGACGCAACGCGGCGCACCATGCCCTGCGCCTCCATCCGGTCGATCGCGCCGGTCAACGTCCCGCTCGACAGCGCGACCTGGCGCTGCAGCTGGCCCATCGTGATCGGCCCGAGCTCCCACAGCACCGCCAGGATGTGCGCCTGCTCGGCCGACACGCCGTGCGCGGCGATCGCCCGGTTGTGCGCGCGGTTGACCAGCCGGAACAGCCGCACCGTGGCGTTGCCCAGCGAGCCGCGCAGCCTTTCACCTTGCATACGAGATAGTTATCTCGTACACAAGATGAAGTCTATGCAGCGCGCCACGCACCTGCGCCTGATCGAGCGCTTGCGAGCCGACCTGCCGGCCGGCGGCGCACCGGCGCCTGTCGCCCGCGAGGCGCGTCCGGCGTTTCGCGTCGCCGCAGCGCGCTACCTCGACGCCGGCCACCACGCGCGCGAGCGGGCGGCGATGTTCGGCGGGCGCGGCGCGGGTGGGCTGCCGCGGGTGATCGCGGCGTCGTCGGCGCTCGCCGCCGGTGCGTGCCTGCCGGTCGACTTGCCGGGGCTGTCGCTGATCGTCACCCGCGGCGCGGACGGCGTGGTCCGCGCGGTGGCCAACGCGTGCCGGCATCGCGGGACCCGCCTGGTCGATGCGCCGTGCCAGGCCAAGGCGCTGGTCTGCCCGTACCACGGCTGGACCTACGATCTCGCCGGCGCGCTGCTCCACGTGCCGCACGCCGAGGCGTTCGCGCCGGGCGACTCGTGCAGCTTGCCGGCGCTGCCGGTCTCCGAGCGCGCCGGCCTGATCTGGCTGGGCGACGACATCGCCGGGATCGCCGGCTACCTGGGCGGCCTCGACGCCGACCTCGCCGCGCTCGAGCTCGATCGCCACGTCGTGTGGCGGTCGCGGCGGGTCACGCGGCGCTGCAACTGGAAGTTGATCGTCGAGGCATTCCTCGACGCCTACCACATCCGCACGCTGCACCGCGACTCGATCTACCGGTTCTTCCTCGACGCCGCGTCGATCATGGAGTCGGTCGGCCGCCACATCCGCGCGGTCACGGCGCGGCGCACGCTGCGCGAGGCGCCGGTCGAGCTCGGCGGTAGCGATCTACGCGCGCTGTCGACGCCGAGCTACGTCGTGTTCCCGGCCACCGTCATCATCGTCCACCCCGACTGGGTGTCGGTGATACCGCTGCACCCGCGTTCGGTCGACGAGACCGATTTCGACCACCTCATGCTGGTGCCTGCCGCGCGCGCCGGCGATACCCCGCACTGGGAGAAGAACTGGTCGCTGATCGAAGAGACCGTGTTCCAGCGCGAGGACCTCTGGGTCTGCGAGCAGGCCCAGCGCGGCCTCGCCGCCGGGATGGTCGACGAGCTGATGTTCGGCGAGCTCGAGTCGGCGGTGCGCCCGTTCCACGCTGCGATCGACGACGCGCTGGCTCGGTCGCCGGCCGCGCCGCCCACCGGAGCGTGACCAGCGCACCGGAGACCGAGCGAGGCCTCGGCCCCCGAGGATTCGCACTACCGGTTACGACGCGGCGTCGAGGCTGGCAGGTGCGCTCGCCGGTTCGGCGCGCCGCGGCCACACCGCGAGCACGGCGATCGCGATCGACGCGGCCTGCGCCGGCAGCGACTGCAGCGCGTTCCAGGCATCGGAGTGGATCGGCGGAGATCCCTGCAACAGGATCCAGCAGATCGCGAGCAGCGCGGTCAGCCAGCGCCGCGGCGCGAGCAGGCCGGCCGCGACGCCGAGCAGCCACAGCGTGCCGATCGCGGTGTAGGTCGGCGCGAACGGGCTGCGCAGGGTCGCCAGGCAGATGATGCCGAGCCAGAGCACGGCATCGCGCTGGGGCCGCGGTCGTCCGCGCGAGCCGAGCACGGTCAGGATCAGCGCGACGGCGCTCCAGCCCCAGGCCAGCAGCGAGGCGAGGTGGCGATCCGCCCCGGAGACGCCGAGCTTCGCGAGCTTGAACGCCAGCCCGTACAGCGAGTGGTTGTCGGGGTTGTCCTCGGTGAACGAGAACGCCTCGCCGCTGGCCATCCGCGGCAGGTGCTCGGAGACGAACGCGGCGAGCGTGGCGGGCCCGAGCACGAGCGCCGCCAGGCCGATCAGCGCGGCGATCGCGGCGATCGCGGCGGCGAGATCGCGCCAGCGCCGGCGCACCGCGAGGTGCACGAGCAGAAGGCCCGGAAAGATCTTGGACACCGTGGCGAAGCCGAGCAGCAGCGCGCCGCCGAGCCGCCGGCCGCGCGCGAACAGCATCATCGCGGCGATCGCCGCGGCGATCACGAGCAGGTGGGCCTGCCCGAACTGGAGCCCGAGCACGACCGGCATCGACAGCGCGATCGCCGGTGCGAGCAGGAGCGCGGTGGCTCCCGGGCGCCCGGCGATCCAGATCGCGAGGGCCACGAACGCGATCCAGAATCCGACCGCGCTGATCCCGAACCACGCCGCACGGAGGATCTGATAATCGCCGGTGACGGCGACCGCCGCGCGCGGGATGACGGCGAACGTCGGCGGATACTCGAACGGGTCGCCGAGGTACGGCGTCAGCCCGGGCAGCTCGGACACCGGATGCGACTCCGAGCCATCCGGGAACGGCTTGCCGTAATCGGTCGGGTTCCACAGGTTGGCCTGACCTGCCGCCGCGAGCTCGCCGGCGCGCGCGTAGGCCGCGACGCACTGATGTCGCGCGAGCGAGGCCATCGGTGGAAATGCACTCGCCCAGTGCTGCGCCGGATCGGCGACGAACAGACCGATGCGCGCGGTGTTGGCGATCGCGAGCAGCGCTGCGGCGCACCACAAGAACACCGCGATCCGCCGCCCGAACCAGCCATCGAGCTCCGCCGGCAGGCGCGCCGCGAGCCAGCGCCGGCCGAGCGCGCAGCTCGCGACGATGCCGATCACGGTGCCGGCCACGGCCGGGACCAGCGTCGCTACGCCCACGGCCCGGGCCACAACGGTCGCCAGCGCGACGCCGGCGCAGCTCCCCGCGATTGCGAGGCATGTCATGGCGACCGCCATCCGCTCGCGCGAGCTCGGCAGAGGACTGGTTTCCGTCACGCGAATGACTTCCGTGCCGCAACCTATCATCGGGAACCCGCCTGTGCGCCAGCGACCGGTGCCGGCAAACTCTGTCCCGCGATCGAGCGCGAAGTGCGCGTGGCGGCATTTCCCGGTGCCGCGAACCGGTCAGATCCGATGCCCTAGACGCTCCAGGTCGCGGCGGCACTCCGCGCGGTCAGGGCCGGGGCTCGGACAGGAGCCGCACGATGTCGTCGAGCCGGGCGAGGATCGCGCGGTTGACGGCGGCGGCCTCGTCGGCGCGCGCCCGCTCGGCCTCGGCCTCGGCGCGTGCCTCGGCGGCGGGGGCATCGAACGCCATGTTGGCGAGCGCCGGTCCGAAGGTCTGGACCAAGGACGCGATCGCATGGCCGGTCGGCGTGGTCGGAAACAGGTTGTCGTAGCCGACCGACAGGCAGGTCGCGACATAGAGGATCCCGTCCCACGGGGTCGCGCACGCCGGGTTGCGCTCGCGCTCGGCGAGGTAGAACGCGATGCCGCCGCCGAGCACGGTCGCGGCCAGCGCGTCGATCGGATCGTCCTTGGCCCAGCGCCGCAGATCGCGCTTGAGCGAGGTGTACTGGCCGTCGTCGGCGGCGAGCAGACCGAGCGCGACCGGCAACAGCGGCACGAGCTCGCCGAGTCCGCCGAGCCCGTCGAGGCCGCGCGAGCCGTTGGAGCCGATGCCCGAGGGCCCCGAGGGTTGTGAGCGCGCATCGCCGGACGGTTCCGCCATGTTGCTACAACGTAGGCATACGCCGGCCGCGTCGCAAGCATGCGACGCCGGTTCTGCAGCCGCGATCCTGGGGTACGTCGCGGCGCCGCGAGACATTCCCTGCGCGAGATCCGCGAAACTGGATCACGAGCGGTCTCGCCGGGTTTGCAGCGCGTTGCAACGAAACGTGCAGCTCGAGCACTCCAATGTCATCGTCACGCAGCATTGCAAACGCGCAGGGTTCGTCCGATTGTCGGTCGGAATGGCTTTCGCGGCGAGTCGGGACGACTTACAGCATGACAAGATACTCGTTCCGGGGAGGCTGACTTGAACGAGCTCGTGGTCGCGTCGCTGCAGTTTCCGACGGTCGTGTTCACGATCGCGCTCGGCATCGTGCTGGTGTACTGGCTGTTCGTGCTGATCGGCGCGCTCGACATCGACCTGTTCGACGTCGACGTCGATGTCTCGGGGGCGGCCAAGGGCATCGGCGACGTCCTGACCGGCGGCGCCAAGGGCGGGGCCGAGGCATTCCACGCCGACGCGGGTCATGCCGACGCGGGCCACGCCGACGCGGACGGCGACGTCGACGGTGGCGGCCTCTGGCACGTGCTCGGGCTGGGCGACGTGCCGGTGACGATCTCGGTCTCGCTGATCACGGTGCTCGCGTGGGTGGGCTCGCTGCTCGCGATGCGCTACGTCGGCGTGTCGGGCTGGGTCACGTTCGCCGTGTTCGTCGCGGCGCTCGTGATCGCGCTGCCGATCGCCGCGCTCCTGATCCGGCCGCTCGCGCCGGTGTTCGCCGTCCGCGAAGGCAAGTCCAACGCCGATTACATCGGGCACGTCTGCACGATCACGACCGGCCGGGTCGACACCGGCTTCGGCCAGGCGACGATCGAGGATGGCGGCACGGTGCTCGCCATCGCGGTGCGCTGCGATCGGCCGGGCGAGCTCGCGCGCGGCGACAAGGCGCTGATCATCGAGTTCGATCGCGAGCGTTCTGCGTATCTGGTGGAACCGTCGGCCGAGATGCTCGGCGCGGAGCGCTCGACTGGCTCGGGTGGGACCGAGCCTGCGTAGTTTGCTTGGCAACCATGTCGTCGGGTCGGCTTCCGACCGGCCGAGGAGCTCATAATGGGACAGCAGCTGGCAATCGTTCTTGTCGGGATCGGAGCGGTCCTGGTGCTCGGGATCCTCGTGCTCGTCGCGCGCACCTGGCGCCAGGTCGACCAGGGCCACGCGATGATCGTCAACAAGATGGGCACCGAGCCCAAGGTGACGTTCACCGGCGCGATCGTGCTGCCGATCGTCAACCGGATGGAGGTCATGGATCTCTCGGTCAAGACGATCCACGTCGCGCGCCGCGGCAAGGAGGGCCTGATCTGCATGGACAACATCCGCGCCGACATCAACGTCACGTTCTTCGTGCGCGTCAACAAGACCGCCGATGACGTGCTGCGGGTCGCCCAGCAGATCGGCTGCGCCCGCGCGTCGCAGCAATCGACGCTCGAGGAGCTGTTCGCGGCCAAGTTCTCCGAGGCGCTCAAGACCGTCGGCAAGCAGATGGAGTTCGAGCAGCTCTACACCCAGCGCAACGTGTTCAAGGACCGGATCATCGAGGTCATCGGCACCGACCTCCACGGCTACGTGCTCAACGACACCGCGATCGACTTCCTCGAGCAGACTCCGATCGAGACCCTCGACCCCAGCAACGTGCTCGACGCGCTCGGCATCAAGAAGATCACGTCGATCACGACGGTGGCCAACATCGATACCAACCAGCTCAAGCAGAAGGAGCGGATGGAGCTCGGCAAGCAGAACCTGACCGGCGACGAGGCGATCTTCCGGTTCGAGCAGGCGCGCGCCGAGGCCGAGGCCAAGAAGAACAAGGAGATCGCGATCGCGTCGGCGCGCGAGGACAACGAGGCGCAGCGGTTCCGGCTCGAGGAGGAGAAGCGCACGCACATCGAGCGGCAGCGCGCCGAGGAGGCGATCCAGATGGCCGAGCAGGCCAAGCTGCGCTCGGTCCAGGTCTCCGAGCAGGGCCGGGTCCGCGAGGTCGAGGTCGAGAAGGTGCGGGTCGCCAAGGCGCACGACCTCGAGGAGGTGATCCGCCGCCGCGAGGTCGACCTCGGCTCGATCGAGATGAACAAGGCGGTCGAGACCGAGAAGCGCGCGATCGCCGACATCATTCGCGCCCGGGTCGCGGTCGACAAGACGGTCGCCGTCGAGGAGGAGGCGATCAAGGACCTGCGCACCGACGCCGAGGCCAAGCGCCACAAGCAGGTCGCGATCGTCCACGCCGAGGCCGCGGCGCAGGAGCTGTTCATCAAGGACATCAAGAAGGCCGAGGCCGAGCAGCAGGTCGCGCAGGCCCAGGCCAAGAAGCAGCTGATCCTCGCCGAGGCGGCGATGGAGGCCAGCGACAAGGAGGCGCGCGCCGCGATCCGGCGGTCCGAAGGCACCCAGGCGGAGGCCGCCGCCGAGGGCCTCGCCCAGGTCCGGGTCAAGGAGGCCGACGCGGTCGCGACCGAGAAGGTCGGCATGGCGCAGGCGCGGGTGCGCGACGCCCAGGTCGTGGTCAGCGACAAGGAGGGCACGGTGATCGCCGACAACGTGCGGCGCAAGGCGTTCGCCGAGGCGGCGGGGCGCGAGGCCGAGGCGACCGCGATCGAGAAGACCGGCGTGGCGACCGCGGTCGGCGTGCGCGAGAAGCTGCTCGCCGAGGTCGCGGCCAAGGAGGCCGAGGCCTCGGCGATCGAGAAGCGGATGCTCGCCGAGGCCAGGGGCCTGGCCGAGAAGGCGACCGCGATGCAGAAGCTCGAGGGCAGTGCGCGCGAGCACGAGGAGTTCCGGCTCCGGCTCGAGGCCGATCGCGCGATCGCGCTCGAGCAGCTGCGGTCGCGGGTCCAGATCGCCGAGCAGCAGGCCAAGGTGATGGCCGAGACCATGGGCAACGCCGACATCAAGATCGCCGGCGGCGACGGCCAGTTCTTCGACCGCTTCGTCAAGGCGGTGTCGC
>VBLP01000481.1:9443-23311 GCA_005887925.1 Deltaproteobacteria bacterium
CCGACAAGCTGCCCGGCAACGGTCACGACGGGTCGGCCAGGTCGCCCGAGGCCACGCTGGCCGCCGTGCTCGGCAACCTCATGATCAAGGCCGACGACACCACGCGCGGCAAGCTCAAGGCGCTGCTCGAGCAGGCGCGCCAGCTCGGGGTCCACAACGACAAGGTGAGCTGACCGCGCCATGGCCGCTCCCAAGGCCACCGCAGCGGGTGGCGCCGATGTCGACGCCGCCCTGACCGGCGGCAACTACGAGGTGCTGCGCGCGCGGCTCGCCTCCGGCGGCCAGGAGCTGGCGCGCCGCGCCGACGCGCTCAACGCCCGCCGCAAGGCGCTGTTCGGCACCACCGAGCCGCAGCTGATCGCGACCGAGCGCGTGCGCACCGAGCACAACTGCACGCCGGCCGACATCGTCGGGATCGGCGAGCACCTGCTGCTCGGCTACAACGTGTTCCTCGGGCTCAAGTCGGAGATGAAGCTCGGCGACGTGCTGTCGCTGCATCGCTTCGAGCCGGCGGTCTCGGCGGCGTCGCCGGCGTCCGGCGAGGGCTTCGACACCTCGGCGATCGCGACCGACGCCGCGGACACCGCGTTCCTGCGCAGCGGCGAGCTCGAGCGCGACTTCGCGAACCTGTATCGCTATTACCGCGACGCGCGGCTGATCAAGCTGGTCAAGCGCGACACCCTGCTGCTCGCGGTATTCCAGGCCGGTGCGAGCTGGCGCGACTGCAAGGTGCTGCGCTGGCGGATCGAGCCCGACGGCCGGGTGATCTACGTCGACGACCGCGGCGACCGCGACCACGCCGCGCTGTTCCCCGCGGCCTACGACTTCGCGTGGACCGAGGTCACTCGAGTGCGTGCACGGTGACCTCACGATCAAGGTCGAGAACAACACCGAGACCGGGCAGGGCATCTACGCCGAGCCGGTCGACGATCCGAACCAGTCGCTCGACGACGCGCGGATCCACTTCGCGCCGATCGGGAAGCCTGGGGGGCTGGTGCTGCTCAAGATCCTGCCGTTCCGCGAGACCGCGTGGCGCTACCTGGTGTTCGACACCCGGTCGCAGCGCGTGGTCCGCGCCGACGGCATCGGCCAGGGCTGCCGCAGCCTGCCCGAGGATCACGGCGTGATCTTCCCGGGCGGCACGGTGCTGGTCGGCGGCGCCGCCAAGATGTTCGACGGCGACGCCGGCGACTACGTGCTCGAGCGCGAGCTGCGGTCGCCCAACGGCGAGGACGTGCTGTACGTCTACTTCCGCGGCAGCGACGGAACGTACCTCCTGTACTCCTACAACCTGATCGACAAGGCGGTCGCCGCGCCGATCGCCTGCAACGGCTACTCGCTGTTCGCCGACGGCCGCATGGTGGTGATGCGGGCGTCGACCGAGCCGACCCGGGTCCACCCGATGCAGGTGTGGCGCACGCCGTTCACCTCCGCCGAGCACGCCGCGAGCGCGCCGACCAACGGCAGCTACCTCGCCAAGGTCGGCAACGCGGATCTCGTGCGCGGGCTGTCCGATGCGCTGTCGATCGCGCGGCTCGCCGGCGCCGACGCGCCGGTGCGGACCACGTTCGACGACATCCTCGCGCTCGCGACGCGCGCGGTCGATCAGTACTACTGGCTCGGCCACGCCGACGCCGGCGACCTGCGGACCGCGATCGCCGAGGTCAAGGCGACCGCCAAGCTGATCCTCGACGAGTACGACAAGGTGGTCGCGCTCGAGGCCGAGGCCCGCCGCGTGCTCGCCGAGCTCGAGGCGCTGGTCGCCGAGCGGCTGCGCGCGACGCGCTCGGAGGGATTCGACCGCATCGAGCCGTTCCTCGAGGCGCTGACCGGGCTGCGCGGGCTGCGCGGCGAGCTGATCACGCGGCAGGACGTCCGGTTCATCGACACCGCGCGGCTCGCCGCGCTCGAGGCCGAGGTCGCCGCGGCGTTCGACCGCGTGACCGCGGACTGCGCGCGGTTTCTGGCCCGCGGCGACGCGTTCGGCGAGCTCGTGACCCAGGCCGACGGGCTCGCGGACCGGGTCGGCCAGCTCGCCACCGCCGTCGAGGTCAAGGCGGTGCGCGACCAGATCGACGCGACCGCGGCCGGGGTCGACCTGCTCGGCAACGTGATCGGCGCGCTCAAGATCGACGACACGACCCAGCGCACCCGGATCCTCGAGAACATCACCGACGCGTTCGGCCGGGTCAACCGCGCGCGCGCCGTGATCGCGGGCCGCCACCGCGAGCTCGCCACCCGCGAGGGCCGCGCCGAGTTCGGCGCCCAGGTCAAGCTCCTGACCCAGAGCGTGACGTCGTCGCTCGCCCAGTGCGACACGCCCGCGCGCTGCGACCGCGAGCTCGCGCGCCTGCTGGTCCAGCTCGAGGAGCTCGAGGGCCGGTTCGCCGACATCGACGAGCTGACCGCCGAGCTCGCCGCCAAGCGCGAGGACATCGTCGAGGCGGTCGGCGCGCGCAAGCAGCTGCTCGCCGCCGAGCGCCAGCGCCGCGCGGCCAACCTCGAGAAGGCGGCGCAGCGGATCCTCGAGGGGGTCGCCCGGCGCGCCGCGCAGCTGGCGTCCGCCGACGAGGTCAACGCGTACTTCGCCGCCGACGCGATGGTCGGCAAGCTGCGCGACATCACGCGCGAGCTCGGCCAGCTCGGCGACGCGGTCAAGGCCGACGAGATCGAGGCCCGGCTCAAGGCGGCCCGCCAGGATGCGCTGCGCGGCCAGCGCGACCGCGCCGACCTGTTCGAGGGCGGGGGCGAGCTGATCCGGCTGGGCGACCACCGCTTCGCGGTCAACGCGCAGCCGCTCGAGCTGATGATCGTGCCGCACGACGACGGGCTCGCCGTGCACCTGACCGGCACCGACTTCTACGAGCCGATCACCGACGACCGGCTCGCCGCCGCGCGCCGGTTCTGGGCGCAGGACCTGCCGAGCGAGTCCGCCGAGGTCTACCGCGGCGAGTACCTGGCGGCGAGCCTCCTCGCCGATGCCGAGGCCGGTGCTGCGGGCCCGACGCTCGCCGAGCTGCGCGAGGCCAGCCGGGGCGGCACGCTCGAGGCCGTGGTCCGCAGCGTCGCGCAGGAGCGCTACGACGAGGGCTACGAGCGCGGCGTGCACGATCACGACGCCGCCCGGCTGCTCGACCGCCTGCTCGCGATGCGCGAGGGCGCCGGGCTGCTCGGCTATCCCGCGGCGGCGCGCGCGCTCGCCGTGGTGTTCTGGGGCGCGGGTGCCGCGGCCCCCGGCGCTTCGGCGAGCGAGGCCGACGTGCGGGCGCGCTGGCAGCGCACCGCGCAGAGCCTGGCCCGGCTCGCCGACGTGCTCGGCGATCGCGGCGCCCGGCGCCAGCTGTCGAGCGAGATCGCGCGCGCGATCGCGGCGTTCGCCGAGCGCGAGGCGCTGCCCGGGCTCGCCGCGAGCGACGCCGAGCTGGCCGCGACCTACCTCGTGCAGGAGCTCGCCGCCGTCGAGCCGCGGTTCGTCACCAGCGGCGCAGCCACCGCGATCGTCGCCGCGCTCCACGACGAGCTCGCCGCGCGGGCCGCACGGGTCGCGTTCGATGACGACCTCGCCGCGCTCGCCGGCGCGCCCGGCGCCGCGTTCGCGCTCGCGCTCGCCTGGGTCGACGGCGTGGTCGCGCGCAAGCCCGCGCTCGCCGGCGCGGCGGTCGAGGCCGCGGCGCTGCTCGCGACCCCGCGGCTGCCCCGCGCGACCTCGAGCGCGCTGATCGAGGCCACGGTGACGGGCCTCCTCGGCCGCCACCCGCGGATCCAGAGCGGCGCGCTCGCGGTGCGGCTCGACGAGCTGACCGCGCGGCTCGAGCGGTTCCGCAAGGTCGAGGCCCCGGCGTTCCGCGCCCACCGCGCGGTCAAGAGCGAGATCACCGAGCGCGAGCGCAGGCGGCTCCGGCTCGACGAGCTCCGGCCGCGCGTGATGTCGTCGTTCGTGCGCAACCGCCTGATCGATCAGGTCTACCTGCCGCTGGTCGGCGCCAACCTCGCCAAGCAGATCGGCGCGGCCGGCGCGGCCAAGCGCACCGACCAGATGGGCATGCTGCTGCTGATCTCGCCGCCGGGCTACGGCAAGACCACGCTGATGGAGTACGTCGCGGCGCGCCTGGGCCTGGCGTTCGTCAAGGTCAACGGTCCGGCGCTCGGACACCGCGTGACCTCGCTCGATCCCGCCGAGGCGCCCAACGCCACCGCGCGCCAGGAGATCGACAAGGTCGGCCTCGCCCTCGAGATGGCGAGCAACGTGATGCTGTACCTCGACGACATCCAGCACACCTCGCCCGAGCTGCTCGGCAAGTTCATCTCGCTGTGCGACGCGCAGCGCAAGATCGAGGGCGTGTGGCGCGGCCGGTCGCGGACCTACGACCTGCGCGGCAAGAAGCTGTGCGTCGTGATGGCCGGCAACCCCTACACCGAGAGCGGCGAGCAGTTCCGCATCCCCGACATGCTCGCCAACCGCGCCGACGTCTACAACCTCGGCGACGTGCTCACCGGCAAGGCCGACGCGTTCGCGCTGTCGTTCCTCGAGAACGCGCTGACCTCGAACCCGACGCTCGCGCCGCTCGCCACCCGCGACCTCGGCGACGTCTACAAGATCATCCGCATGGCGCGCGGCGAGCCCGTGCCGACCACCGAGCTCGGCCACGGCTACTCCGGCGCCGAGCTCGGCGAG
This sequence comes from Deltaproteobacteria bacterium, assembly GCA_005887925.1. Taxonomy (GTDB): domain Bacteria; phylum Myxococcota_A; class Polyangia; order Haliangiales; family Haliangiaceae; genus JABFXX01. The sequence continues at coordinate 14,119 of VBLP01000481.1, forward strand.
ATCCTCGCCGTGATCCGCCACCTGTTCGCGGCGCAGGCCACCCTCTTGCGGGTCAACCAGGAGTACATCCGCTCGGCGGCGCAGGCCGACGCGTTCCGCATGAACAAGGTCGCCGAGAAGGTCGTGGCGGCGATGACCCCGGCCGAGCTCGAGGCCGCGATCGACGATCACTACCGGAGCGAGGCGCAGACCCTGACCACTGCCGCCGAGCAGAATCTGTTGAAGCTCGCCGAGCTGCGCGCCCGGCTGACCCCGGCGCAGGCGCAGCGCTGGGCCGAGATCAAGGCCGAGTACGTCCGCCAGCGCCGGATGGGCGGCGCGACCGACGATCCGGTGACCCGCCTGGTCGGCACGCTGTCGGGCCTGGGCGCCGAGCTCGGCGCGATCCGCGACGCGGTGGGCACCGCGAACCCGGCCGCGGCGGTGACCGCCGAGCTCGCCGAGCTGCGCCAGGTGATCGGCAGCGCCGCGCCGATGGCCGAGCTCACCGACGAGCTGCGCGCGCTGCGCCAGATCGCAGGCAGCGCGGCGCCGGTCTCCGTGCTCGCCGGTGAGCTGCGCGCGCTGCGCGAGACCGTGGGCGCGGCGAACCCGACCGCCGAGGTCGTCGACGAGCTGCGCGAGCTGCGCGAGGCGGTGCTGCGCGCCATCCTGCGGACCTCCTCCGAGACCGCGTCGCACCACCCCGAGCGCTGGCTCGGCCCGCGGCTCGACGCCCTCGCCGAGAGCTTGCGCACCGCGGCGCGCTCGGCGGCCCATCCGGCGCCCCCAGCCCGGTCTCCGGCCGGAGGCGGTGGCCCGGGAACCGTGATCGACGCCCAGCAGCTGCTCGCCCAGATCCGCCGGATCGAGCAGTCGCTGGTCCCGGTCGTCGGCGCCGCCGTCGAGCAGCGCGCCGGCGACACCCTGCTCGCCAACAAGATGGTCCAGATCATCGAGCTGCTCGAGCAGCTCGACGCCCGGCTCAGCCCGCGATAAGTGCCCCGACCTCGCCGGCCGCGCTGGTGGATCGCGGAGCCGAGCGCCGTTCGCTGCAGCCGTCGGCATCGCCCCGGTAACTCGTCGAAGCCTTTGTTCTTTCAGGAGGCCGCGGCGATCTGCCTCGTTTCATCAAATCCCGGGAGGCATGTGTTGCCGCGCACCGTACTAGATGCACGGGCGCTCTCCGGGTGACGTCCGTGAAAGCTCGATGACACTAGAGCGGTGGATCCGCGGAAGCGACGAGACGGCGGCGTTCGACTGGGCGCGATCGGCCCGCGAGCTGGACGTTCCGCTCGAACTCGCCCGGGCGCTCTACGTCCGGGCGATGCGTCGCGCACTCGACGTGCGCCGCGCCGAGACGCTGTTCCTGCGCTGGCTGCGCGAGGCCGCCGCGGCCCGCCGCCCGGCGAGCCCTCCGCCGGCGCCAGGCCGGCAGACCCGCGTGACGCGCGAGGCGCGCGGTCGAGCGTGGCCATCGCGCGAGCTCGAGCGCCTGGGGCCCGGCAAGTGGACGCGCTCGCTGCTCGAGAGCGATGACGCGCGGCTGCCCGGCGCCGACGAGGTTCAGCGCGCGATCGACCTGCTCGGAGCAGGCGCCTCGCAGCCGGCCGCCACTGCCGACGCCGACGGGCGCGTGGTCGCGCTGCGCGATCAGCTGCGCGCCGCCGCCGAGGCCGGCCATGGCGCGGCCGATGCGCTGGCCAAGGCCGATCCCGCGACCGCCGCCGCGGCGCTGCGCGCGCTGCGCAGCCAGGGCGCACCGTTCCTGCGCCTGGTGACCCGCGCCGCCGCCGGCCAGGTCGAGCGCGTGCTCGGCGGCAGCTCGGCGAGCGAGGGCCTGCCCGCCGATCTCGCGGCGCGGCTGTCGCCGCACGTGACCCCCGAGGCCACCGGCGCGGCGCGCTTGCACACCGACGACGCCGCGGACCTCGTCGCGTCGGCGCACCACGCCCTCGCGCTCACGATCGGCAGCGACATCTACTTCGCGCGGGGCGAGTACGTCCCCGGCACGGCGCGCGGCGACGAGCTCATCGCTCACGAGCTGACCCACGTCGCGCAGGGCCAGCGCGGCGAGCTGCTGCACGCGGCGGCCAAGGGCCTGGACTCGGGTGGCAACCTCGATCCGTCGGAGGCCGAGGCGGACCTGCGCGCCAAGCTCGCGGTGATCGAGCTGCATCCGGCGACCACGCCGGCGCCGCCGCTCGCCGCGCCGTCGGGCCAGCCGACCTCCGACGGCGATCGCCGGGCGAAGATGGCCGCGCAGCAGCAGCGGCTCAACCTCGCCGGCCAGGCCGAGGCGCAGCTGGCCGTCCCGCCGGCGCCGCCGGCGATCAACCCGCAGACCCCGGTGGCGCACCAGCCGCCGCCGCTGCCCGCGCCGCCGCAGCCGGCGTCGACCGGCAACGCCTACGTCGACACGTTCAACGCGCCGCCGTCCAAGCAGGCGATGGAGCTGTGGGGCACGGCGGGCGGCAAGGCCACCACCCAGGCCGCCGCCGATCAGGCCAAGTTCGACGCGTCGCTGCCGCCGATGCCGGTCGTCCTCGACGGCAGCGAGCCCAAGGGCGCCAAGGGCGCACCCACCGGCGGCAAGGCCCCCGGGCAGCCGCCGGCCGCCGGCGCCGCGCCACCCGCCGCGCAGCCGACCCCGACGCCTCCGGCGCCCGCCGTCACGACCGCTGCGACCGCCGCCCAGGCCGTCCAGCCCACCGCCGACAAGGACAAGCTCAAGGCCGATGGCCAGAAGGTCATCGACAACCTGCCGACCACGTCGCCCGACGTCAAGACCGACCCCGGCCCGGCGCCCGTCACCGATCTCGCCGGCCAGGCCGACCCGGTCCGCTCGCTCGGCGACCACCAGCACGCGATGACCGAGAGCGCCAAGGCGCTCGACGACGCCAAGACCAAGGTCCTGCACGGCCCCGGCGCGGCCGCCGTCCAGCCGGTCAAGATCGACCAGAAGCTCACCGTGCCCAAGGAGCAGGCGGCCGGCAACATGCCGCAGCTGCCCACCGTCGAGGGCATGCAGAAGATGAAGAAGTGGAACCTGCCGACCGACGCGCTCGGCTCGTTCGACACGATCGCCAAGCCCAAGATGGAGGCCAGCCTCGCTCAGGGCAAGGCCAAGATGACCGAGGCCGAGCACCAGCGCGACGCCGACCGGACCAAGGCGATCAGCGACGCGCAGGACAAGGTCAAGGCCGCCCACGCCGACGCCGACAAGCAGCAGCAGGCCAAGGTCGCCGACACCCGGACCCAGATCGCCAATCACCAGGCCGACACCCTCGTCAAGCACGAGGCCAAGATCAAGGAGCTCGATCAGCAGTCCGGCACCAAGAAGACGGCTGCGATGGGCAAGATCAACACGCGGGTCCAGGCCGACCAGGCCAAGGTCGAGTCCGACTACAAGGACGCGCAGAAGAAGGCCGACGACCAGAAGACCCAGGGCGAGGCCGACGCCAGGAAGAAGAAGGAGGAGGCCGAAAAGAAGAAGAAGGACGAGAGCTGGTGGGACAAGGCCGCCGATGCCGTGTGCGACGGCATCAAGGCGATCGCCGACGAGATCGACCACGCGCTCGAGGCGATCGGCAAGGCGATCGGCCAGCTGCTCGACGCGGTCAAGGACGCCGCGTGCAAGGTCATCGACGCCGCGCGCGACTTCGTGTGCCAGGCGCTCACCGAGTTCGGCGACAGGCTCAAGTCCGCCGTCCGCCAAGGCCGCGGTCAACGCGATCGCCGACGGGCTCAAGAAGGCCGTCACCGCGCTGTGCGACGGCCTCAAGGGCGCGATCGACGGCATCATCGCCGCGTTCCGCGCCGCGGTGCAGGCCGCCGCGACGTTCGCCCAGGCCCTGGTCACCGGCGACTGGGCGCTCGTCGGCAAGATGATCCTCGAGGGCATCCTCAAGCTCCTCGGCATCGACCCGGCTGCGTTCTACGCGCTGATCGGCAAGGCCATGGACTCGATCGACAAGATCATCGAGAACCCAGGCGCGTTCGTCGGCCACCTGATCGACGCGGTCAAGCTCGGCTTCTCGCAGTTCGGCAAGAACTTCTGGAGCCACCTCAAGGACGGCCTGGTCCAGTGGTTGTTCGGCACCTTCGCCTCCGCCGGCATTCACATGCCGGCCAGCTTCGACATCGCCGGCATCTTCGACCTGGTCTGCCAGGTCCTCGGCCTGACCTGGCCCCGCCTCCGCGGCAAGGTCGTCAAGGTCATCGGCGAGAAGAACACCGAGCGGCTCGAGTTCGTCAGCAAGTACATCCAGGCCCTCGTCACCGGCGGGTTCTCCGGCCTGTGGCAGCAGGTCCAGCAGGACATGTCCGGCCTGTGGGACATGGTCGTGAGCGGCGTCAAGGACTGGATCATCGAGAAGATCGTCCAGCAGGCGATCATCAAGATCGCCACGATGTGGAACCCGGCGGGCGCGATCATCCAGCTGATCCAGACCGCATGGAACGTCTACTGCTGGGTCCGCGAGAACGCCCAGCGGATCTTCGGCCTGGTCCAGGCGGTGGTCGACTCGATCTCGAACATCGTGGCCGGCAACATCGGCGGCGCGGCCAACTTCATCGAGGCCTCGCTCGCCAAGCTCGTGCCGATCGCGATCAGCCTGTTCGCCGACCTGATCGGCCTGGGCGGCATCGCCGACAAGATCCGCGGCATCATCGAGAAGGTCCAGACCAAGGTCGACAACGCGATCGACAAGCTGATCGACCGCGTCATGGGGATGTTCAAGGGCAAGGGCGGCGACGGCGACCACAAGGACGGCAAGGACGGCGATCACAAGGACGGCAAGGACGATCACAAGCCGGTCGGCGCGCGCGTCACCTTCCAGGCGCACGGCGAGACCCACACCCAGTACATCGACGTGTCGGGTGGCGCGCCGGTCGCGATGGTGGCGAGCACCCCGTCGGCGGTCAAGGCCAAGATCGAGGAGTGGTGGCCGCGGCTGCGCGAGCTGTCCGACGACGATCAGAAGCGCGCCGGCAAGCTGATCGGCAAGGCGATCGCGATCGAGAAGAACGTCGCCGGCCTCGCCCAGCAGGTCAAGGACGGCTCGGCGAGCAACTCCACGCTCGAGGACAAGCAGCGCGAGCTCGCCGACACCCTGGCCGGCCTGTTCGAGCTCATGGCGCCCGAGCACGATCCGAGCAAGGCGCTCACCGATCAGGATCCGCGGGCGACCCTGAAGTCACCGGAGTACGCCAAGTTCAAGGCGCGGTTCATCGATCTCGCCACCAGCGTGGGCATGCCGGCGGGCGCCGCCGCCGCGCAGGACATCTGGCTCAAGGCGGTGACCACGCTGCAGAAGACCGCCGGAGACTACAAGGCCGCCCCCGCGGCCAGCCCCGATGGCCGGCGCAAGGACCTGTCGTCCGACGCGTTCCAGAAGATCATGGCCGAGTTCGACCCCATCACGCACGCGCTGTCGCCCTACATGGAGAAGAGGGCGCACGGCAAGAAGTCGTGGGCGTTCTGGTCGGGCAAGCCCGCCGTCGACGTCGCCAGGAAGCACGCCGAGGTCTGCCTCGAGAAGAGCGCGCTCGGCAGCCTGTTCGACGGCATCAACATCAACGGCTCGTGGGACACCCAGCTGTGGGCGTCGCTGTCCAGGGCCTACGCGAGCCACGCCGCGCAGCACGTCGGCGAGGCCAAGTACGCCGGCTTCGTCGGCCTCGGCTCGAGCGCCGAGCAGAGCATCTTCAACAAGATCGAGCAGCCGCAGTTCGTCAGCATGCTCGACGCCAAGGCCAAGGCGAACCTCCACATCGACTGGTACGCCGTCGCCGGCGATCCCAAGACCGACATGAAGGTCCCAGACTGGCGGTTCCACGCCGGCTCGTTCGACGGCGTCTACGGCACCGGCGATCGCGCCGCCATGGTCGCCCTGGCCGAGAGCGAGAACAAGCGCCGCCAGGAGCTGTGGAACGACAAGAAGGTCGACGAGGGCCCGGGCGGCGCAACAGCCGACGGAAAGGATCACAAGAAGGTCGGCAGCGTGGTCGAGTTCGAGACCGGCGGCGAGTCTCACAAGGTGTGGATCGAGACCAAGGACGGCAAGGCCACGACGATGATGGCGTCGACGCCGATGACGATGCGCGAACGGCTCGACTACATCGCCAAGGCCCTCGAGCACAACAACGATCCGAAGAATCCGACGCTCGCCGAGCAGAAGCGCCTTCTCGGGGCCGCTGTGTCGCAGCGCGAGCATACCGATGCGCTCGCCGCTCAGGTCATGGGTGGTGCCGGAAAGGAATCCGAGGTTCAGGCCGCGGAGCAGGCGCTGGCGGCGACGGTGAAGAAGCTCATGGACCTGATCATCGGTCTGTACGGCGATACCCACCGGAACGTCGACCTCGATCCGGACAAGGACGCCAAGAGCGCCAACGTCTTCCCCGACGATGCGCCGATCATGGAGACCTTCCGGTACTCGTACAACCGCCTCCAGAGCTGGAAGCTGATCCTGGGCGACAACCCGATGTTCGGCCAGATCGCCGGCGGACGTTTCGATGCGCTCGCGAAGGAGGTGAAGGAGCGGACGAAGGCGTTCAAGGACGAATTCCGCTCACTGACCAACACCAACGCAGAGCAAGTCAAGCAGAGTTACAAGACCGACGTCGACAAGATGGTCGCGGAAATCGACAAGTTCAATGACCAGCTTGCAGGGCGATTCAAGATCGAGACGCATGACGAGGCATTTGCGGGCCTGTCGAACAAGGAGGTAACGGAGAAGGTTCACAGCAACGGCACGGGGGTGTGGCGCGAGCTGTGGAAGGACGCGATGCTCAAGGTCAACCTCGTACTCGACAGTGGATGGCCGTCCTGGCACAGCAAGCTGGCGGGAGAATTTGCTCCACCGATCGGTAACCTCGGGTACATCGGGAGCACTGCCAAAGGGTTCAAGGGACCACCGAAGCAAGGCGTGCGGTTCAATCCGTCGGACTTCGACGTGGATGCCAATCTCGATGCGCCGGCAATCGCAAAGCACGTCCAGGAGACGGCGAACGTCAAACCCGACAAGGAGCGTCTGTTCATGCGGCACGTCGGGTTGAATATCGTGCCGACGCTCGGAAGCTTCATCGAATCCACGCACTCCAAGCTGAAGGAGATCGGTGCGGCGGACGACAAGGACCCGTTCGATGTGGTCGTGGTGGCGAAGGAGCTCCCCGAGCAAGCCCTGGAGCGCAAGCTCAAGGATCGGGTGTGGAAGCTGCGCGACGCGCTGCAGGGCGCGCCGGATCGCTATCAGGCGTTCCTGAACGACATGGCGCCGTACCTCAATGCGAAGAAGGAGTTCAAGGAGGGCATGGCGGAGGACCAGCTGCACGCGGTCGAAGGCATCCTCCAGCGGTATGGCGGCTGACGCGAGGCGGGTTGCCGCGAGTTCCTCGGCGCAGGGTCACGGCCCGGGGTAGACTCGCTTCGTGGATGATCAACAACGAACGACCCAGCTCGCGGCGCTGTGGCGGCAGCCGCCCGGTGACGATACCTGGCGCCAGATCTGGAAGCTGCTCAGCGACTGGCCCGAGGGGCCGGCGAAGGACGCGGCCATGCAGGATGCCGCGATGCGGCTCGACTCCTGGGACGATCAGCTTCGGCGCATGACATCGCAGTCGATTCCGCTCTATCGCGACAACCGGGTGGCGCCGATCGGCCGCCTGGTGCGGTGGATCGAGTTCTATCGACGCGAGGAAGGCACCGGCGATCTGGTGCGGATCGCCGAGTCACCGAACGCGGAACGGCTTCGCGGCATCACGATCCACCGCTGCGATATCGGCTCGCAGGGCATCACCGCGCTGGCCAGTTCGCCGTACCTCAACGATCTGACGCATCTGCGGTTCACGGATACCTACTTGCCACGAGGTAGTGCGCGAGAGTTATTGAGCCCCTCCGGACTACCTCGCTTGTGCTCACTCGAGCTGATCGAATGCGGTGTCAAGAGCGACGATCTTGCGGTGCTGCCGCAGTCCTCGTTGCCTGCGCGGCTGGTACACCTGAATCTGTCCGATAACCTGCTCGATGACGGTGCTGCGGTCATCCTGGCGCAACTGACGACCCTCCGCCAGCTCCAGACGCTCGACCTCAGCAAGAACGGGCTCAGCAGCGCGGCCCACAAGATGCTCGCGCAGGCGCCGCACCTTGCGCGCACGCGGCTCGCGCTGTGACGCCAGTCGTCCCGACGCACGCTGCGCGTCCGCTCTGCCGGCGCAACCTGGCGGTCGTACCGAGCTGGGATGACACGTTCGATCGGAGTAAGATGACCCGCGACGCGCCACGAGGGTAACGCGAGCTGCATGATGGACTTCACCTTCCCCGAGTATCCCGAACCGACGCCGCTCGACGCGCAGCGCTCGTGGACGGCCACGTTCGACAGCCACGATCAGCGCAACGATGACGTCTACTACATGGTGACGATCCACGAGGCCGGTCGGGAGGTCGCCCGCTTCATGGTGCACATCTTCCCGTACTGGGCGGGGGATGACTGGCGCGGCCAGGAGTTCGTCGACCGGATGCGCAAGGAGCTCGGCAAGGTCGCCGCGACCGGCAAGACCAACACCAGCTACACCGGCGGGATGAGCCGGCCGGACCGCTGACTCCGCTGCTGTGGTCCAGGCGACGCACGGCGACCAGCAGCGACCCGGGCGACGGAGATGTCGCCATGGCGGGCCCGGCGTGCAACACTCGTGGCTCGTGTCCGGCCGGCGGATCTCGCGCGTGATCGTCGCGATGGGGGTCGCGGTTGCGGCCTGTGGCGGCGCGCCGCGCGAGCCGGCGATGCATGTCCAGGTGCCGCGCGGAGCGTTCGGCGAGGACGGCGATGCGATCACGGTGAGCTGGATCGGCCATGCCACGATGCTGATCGGGATCCGCGGCCACTGGTTCCTGACCGATCCGATGTTCAGCGAGCGCATCGCGGGCGTGCTGCAGCGCCAGGTCGAGCCGGCGATGGCGCCGTCGGAGCTACCGCCGCTCGATGCGATCCTGGTGTCGCACGCGCACTTCGATCACCTGGACGTGCCGTCGCTGCGCCGGCTCAGCGATGCGCCGCTGCTGGTGCCGCCGGGGGTCCCGGCGTTCCTGCCGGGGAATCTGCCGCAGCACCGGGTGATCGCGCTCCAGAGTTCCACGCGTCTCCCGACAGCCGATCTGCTTTCAGGTACTTGGCGGCACGCTGCGTGATCTGAGAAATGTGGGGGTCTAAGGCTC
>VBLP01000484.1 GCA_005887925.1 Deltaproteobacteria bacterium
AGGGTCTTGCCCGAGCCGGTCGGCCCGATCAGCAGGATGTTCCCCTCCTGGAGCTCGACCTCGGTCTGCTTGCCCCGGAGGCCGATGCGCTTGTAGTGGTTGTAGACGGCGACCGAGAGCGCTCGCTTGGCGTCCTTCTGGCCGACCACGTAGCGGTCGAGCTCTTCCACGATCGCGCGTGGTGGCGGATACTTGGGTCGTTCGGATGCCTCTTCCTTGGCCAGGATGTCGTTGCAGAGAGTCACGCACTGGTCACAGATGAACACGCGGGGGCCGCTGATGAGCTTTCTCACTTCGCGCCGCTGCTTGCCGCAGAAGGAGCAGTGGAACTCTTCCATCCAGCTCCAATTCTTACATGTTTGGGGGCCCAGGCAATAGACCGGAGCATCCGAAGGGAGGTGCGACCGTGAAGTACACCTCCGCTGTCTCTTGACCCGGGAGCGGTGGCAAGGGGATCACTTCGACCGTGCGCGTTATCGTGATCTGCGCCGAACCGGATGCGCCCGAGCGCCACGATCGCGGCGATGAATCCGGCACGGTCGCAGCTTTGCTAGGTGACCTTGGTTGCCGAGTCACCCTCGGGCGCTTCGACCTCGGCGGGCTCGATCTCGACGCGGTGGCCGAGCAGCCGCCCTCGGTGGTGATCGTCGACGCCGGCGACGACCTGGGGCGCGCGCAGCGCTCGATCAAGCGGATGCGCGACGACGGCCCTCTCGTCGAAGTTCCGATCTTGATCGCGGTCACGGTGGCGCGGCTGCCGGCGCTCGACTTCTCGATCGGGTTCGACGACTTCGTGCTGACGCCGATCGTGCCGGCCGAGCTGTATGCGCGGCTCCGCCAGCTCGACTGGCGCACCGCGACGTTCGGCTCCGACGAGATCCTCAAGATCGACGACCTGGTGATCGATATCGCGGGGTACGAGGCGCGGCTCGCCGGCCGGCGGATCGAGCTGACCCATCAGGAGTTCGAGCTGTTGCGGTTCCTGGGCCAGCACCGCGGCCGGGTGTTCACGCGCGAGGCGCTGCTCGAACGGGCGTGGGGCTACCGCTACGCGGGGGGGACGCGCACCGTGGATATCCACGTCCGCCGGGTCCGCTCCAAGCTGGGCGACGCCGGGTCGATAATCGAAACAGTACGCAACGTCGGCTACAAGATGCGCGGCTAAGGTGGTGTAGAGTGGGGCAGTGGCGGGGCGAGCCTCGATCGTCGGCGCTGCAGCGACCCATGTGGGGAAGGTGCGCGATCACAACGAGGACGCGCACTTCATCGACGCTGACCTCGGCGTGTTCCTGGTCTGCGACGGCATGGGCGGACACGCCGCGGGGGAGGTCGCGAGCGAGCTGGCGATCGAGGCGATCCGACGAGAGTGGGCCAGCCAGGCGATGCGCGAGGTCGTCGACCACTGGCTCGAGCGGGGCACCCCGGAGGCCAAGAAGCAGGTGCTCGAGGCGATCCGCGACGGGGTGCTCGCGGCGCACGACTCGATCCTCACCGAGGCCGACCGCGACGCGACCAAGAGCGGGATGGGCACGACGCTGGTCGGCGCGGTGATCGTCGGCGGCGAGCTGGTGTTCGCCCACGCCGGGGACTCGCGGGCCTACCTGGTGCGCGACGGCATCTCGATGCAGCTGACCGAGGACCACACGCTGCTCGCCCGGCTGCTCGCCGCGGGGATCGACGTCGACGTATCCGGCGAGGGCTCGCGGTTCCGCAGCATGCTCACCAACGCGCTCGGGATCGGCGACGAGGTCAAGGTCTCGGTCTTCGTGGTGCCGCTCGCCGACGGCGACCGCTTCCTCCTGTGCAGCGACGGGATCAGCGAGTACGTGCCCGAGAAGGAGGTCGGCGACGTCCTGATCAAGCACCCGAGCCCGGGGCGCGCGGCGCAGCAGCTGGTCGACCTGGCGCTCGAGCGCGGCGGCGGCGACAACGCGACGGCGGTGGTGGTGCGCGTGCTCGAGGCCGGCGAGACGCCGCTGCCCGCCGAGCAGCGCAAGCGGGACGACGCGGCGATCGGCGCGTGCACGCTGTGGGGCAAGCGGATGACGCCGCAGCAGCGGCTGCGCGCGCTCAGGATCGCGATCCCGCGCGACCACAACTTCGGCGAGCGGCTGCCGCCGCATGCGCTCGGCGATCGAGTCGCGTGGATCATCCTCGACGGCGAGCTGGTGCAGGACGGCGAGCCGCTCGGCGCGGGGTCGCTGGTCTACCCGGAATCGCTGCTCGCGGGGCGCGAGACGCCGCCGAGCCGCGACGCGCTCGCGATCGCGCGCAGCGACGTCCGTGCGCTGGCGTTCCGCGCCAACGACTTCCACGAGCTGTGCGACGACGACATCGAGATCGGCGAGGCGCTGCTCGACAACCTGGCCGCGATGATCGCCCGGCGCACGCCGCGCGCCGCGCCCGACGGAGGGCCGGCGATCGATCCGCGCGGCAACACCGATCCGCAGCTGCGGGCGGTGCCGCGCAGCGAGGCGCCGGAGGCCTATCACCCGACCGATCCGAACATGGCCGTGGTCGGCGAGCCGGAGCCGGAGGCCGAGGGCGATGCCGAGGTCACTGACGTACGCGATCGCGCTGCGACGGTGCCGGACGATCCGAGCCTGCACGAGCCGCCGCCGCGGGCGGCCGAAGGCGCGAAGATCGCGCCGACCCAGCCGCGCGCCGCGCAGCCGCCGCCGCGCGCCGCGCAGCCGCCGCCGCGCGCCGCGCAGCCGCAGCCGCCACCGCGCGCTGCGCAGCCGCAGCCGCAGCCGCCGAGCCGGCCGAGCCCGCCGCCGCAGCAGCTGGTGCGGCGCGCCACGCCGCCGCCGCCGCCACCGCCGAGCCGGCCGAGCCCGCCGCCGGTCCCGCCGCGCGCCGCGCAGCCACCGAGCCGGCCGAGCCCGCCGCCGGAGTCGCTGACGCCGCGGCAGCCGGCGCAGCGGCCGAGCCCACCGCCGGAATCGCTGACATCGCGGCAGCCGGTGCAGCCGCCGGCGCGGCCGAGTGCGCCGGAGCTGCTTGTTGCGCGGCCGGCGAGCCAGCCGCCGGGCCGATCGGGCCGCCCGAGCCAGCCGCCCGAGCCACGGGCGGAGACCGAGCCGGAGCCGCTCACGCCGCGGCGAGTCGGGCAGGCAGCGAGCCGACCGGGTCAGCCGGTGGAGCGGACGAGCGAGAGTGCGCCGGAGCCGCTTGCTGCGCGGCCGGCGAGCCCGCCGCCGAGCCGATCGGGCCGCCCGAGCCAGCCGCCCGAGCCGGTCGGGGGGCGCCCGGCCGCGGTGCCGCCGCGAGTGAACCGACCGAGCCAGCCGCCGGAGCCGGTGCAGGCCGCCGGTGCGTTCGCCGATCGCGCATCGACGCCGCCACCGGCAGCCGCGGGCGCGATGCGACCGCACACGCCGACGCCGCCACCGGCAGCCGCGGGCGCGATGCGACCGCACACGCCGACGCCGCTGCCGCCGTCTGCTGATCGGGCGCCGACGCCGCTGCCGGTCGCTGCGGCGCCGGTGCGGCCGCATACACCGACGCCGGCACCGGGAGCCGCGGTCCCCGCGCGGCCGCGGACACCGACGCCGGTGCAGGAGCCGGGGAAGGCACCATCGGCGATGGAGCCGCGAGCCACGCCGGGGCGCGGATTCCCGCCGGTGGGCGAGCCGGCCAAGCCTGCTGCGCCGGCGCCGGCACCGAGGACGGTCCCCGCGCGCTCCGGTGCATCGTGGGAGCCGCGGCTCGAGGACTCGCCGTGGGATGGCGACACGGCGCGAAACCCCGGCGACACGGCGCGAAACCCCGCCGAGCGGACGCCCAAGAGCCTGGCAGCCACGCTGGAGCCCACGAGGCCGCGGCGAGCGGCGACGCCGGTGCCCGTGCGCAGCGACAGCGCGCGGCGCCGGCCGCCGACGGATCCCGAGATCGAGACGTACCTCGAGCTCGAGGCGGATCTTCCGCCGGGGCCGGGGAGCGAGCCCGATCTCGAGTCGGAGTTCGCGCTGAGTGCGCTGTCGGATGCCGACGACGAGCACGAGTCGGTGTCGATCACGTTCGAGGAGGAGGGCCGCCGGGTGATCGAGACCACGACCGAGACCAGCACGCACACGCTCACGGTGACGGTGACCGAGATCGACGACGGCGCGGACCGCGCGCGGGCGATCACCGCCGAGGATGGCTCGTCGGTGTCCGGGACGATCTCGATCCCCGAAGACACGCCGCCGCCGCCACCGCCGCGGCGCCGCGCCAAGCGCCAGAGCGAGGGCTGGGACGATTGATGGGTCGGGACGATGGACGGTGGGACGGACGGCTCAGCGGCTGTATTCGCTCAGCTCCATGACGAGGTCGCCGAGCTCGGTCCTGGCGGCGACCTTGAGCGGCACGCGATCGGCGTCGTCGCTGAGCCACACGGTGAACGTGCGCGACGGCTGGGCGGTCTCGGGCGAGAAGTCGCGCCGGGCGCGGAACGATGCGCCGTTGAACCGGATCGCCCGCCGGTTGCCGAGCACCGAGCCGACGGTGTCCTGGCCGGCGTAGGTGACATCGATCCGCCAGAGCCGGCGGCCGCCGACGACGAACACGGTGCGCGTGGTCCCGGGCGTTGCGCGCCAGCCGCGCAGCTGCGCCATCGCCGAGTGGGCGTCGTGGACGGTGATGCCGGGCACGGCCGCGCGGCCGAAGTCGAGCCGCATCCGGTGCGGCGCCTTCTCGTCGGAGCGCTGGTAGGTGATGTCGGCGACGTTGTCGGTGAACTGCGCGGTCGCGGTGGTGATGCTGTTGCCCTGCTCGACGCGGGTCTCGAGCGCGAGCGGCCGGCCGGTCGCCATGTCGATCACGGTGGTGGCCTCGTCGACGATGTGCTTGACGAGCGCGGCGGCGCCGGCGGTGGCGGCGCGCGACTTGACGACGACGGCGCGGTGGCCCTGGTAGTCGCCGAGCTCGCCGACCGCGAGCTGGGCTTCTCCGGCGACGATGCCGGCGAGCCGGACCTCGAACGCCATGGTCTCGCCGGGGTTGAGGCCGACCTCGGGCGTGGCGGCCGGCGGACGCGATGCCGAGAGCGGGTCGGCCGGCAGCGGGGTTGCCTCGACGCCGGCACAGCCGGAGCCGACGCCGCACAACAGACCGCCGATCGCGGCCATCAGGCTCACACTGCGCACTGCTCATGCTTGGACCACGCCGGGCAGACGCGCAAGCAGTGCTAGCGTAGCCGGGTGGAAACCGTCACCCGCATCGGCATCACGCTCGGCGATCCCGCCGGCATCGGCCCCGAGATCGTCGCAGCGACGCTGGCCGCCGCTCCGGAGGCGTGGCGGTCGCGGCTGGTGGTGTACGGCGACCGCGAGCCGCTCGAGCGCGGCGCGCGCGCGATCGGGGTGGCGCTGCCCGACGTGGCGGTGGTGGGCGAGGGCGCCGGCGACGCCACCGCGCCGGGCCGGCCGGACGAGCGCAGCGGCGCGGCGCAGGTCGGCTACCTCGAGGCGGCGGTCGCGGCGGCGCGGCGCGGCGAGCTCGCGGCGATCGCGACCGCGCCGATCTCGAAGACCTGGGCGCGCCGCGCGGGGTTCGCATTCCCGGGGCACACCGAGATGCTGGCGAGCCGGCTCGGGGTGCGCGACGTCGTGATGCTGTTCGCCGGCCCGCGGCTCAAGGTCGCGCTCGCCACGGTGCACGTCGCGCTCGCCGACGTCGCGCGCAGCCTGACGACCGAGGGCCTGCGCACCACGCTGGCGATCGTCGCGCGCGCGCTGGTCGCCGACTTCGGCATCGCCGCGCCGCGGATCGGCGTGGTCGGGCTCAACCCGCACGCCGGCGAGGGCGGGCTGCTCGGCACCGAGGACCGCGACGTGATCGCGCCGGCGCTCGGCGCGCTGCCGCCGGCGCGGCTGACCGGGCCGCTGGTCCCCGATGCGGCGTTCCGCGAGCTCGTCGACGGCCGCCACGACGCGCTGGTCGCGATGTACCACGATCAGGGCCTGATCCCGGTCAAGCTGATCGACTTCGACGAGGCGGTCAACGTCACGCTGGGCCTGCCGATCGTGCGGACCTCGCCCGATCACGGCACGGCCTACGACATCGCCGGCACCGGCCGGGCGCGCGCGGTATCGATGCAGCGCGCGCTCGCGCTCGCGATCGAGCTCGCCGGACGCCGCGGCCGGAGCGCTAGCCCATCGTGAACCGCAGCTCGGCGTCGCCGAGCTTGATCACGTCGCCGTCGGCGAGCCGGCACGACTGGACTTGCTTGCCGTTGACGAGGCTGCCGTTGGTCGCGCCGAGGTCCTGCAGCATCCAGTGGTCGCCGAGGAACACGATCCGGGTGTGGCTGCGGCTCAGCATGTGGCTGAGGACGACGATGTGGTTGCTCCCGCTGCGGCCGATCGTGTTGTCGGTCGCGAGCTCGAAGCGCTGGCCGGCGACCGGGCCGGCGATGCCGACCAGGTGGGCCGGGATCGCCGGGCAGTCGCGCGCCGCCGGCGTGTAGCCCGGCGACTGCGCCTTGTAGGTCCGCGACGCCTTGCGCTGGTGCACGCGCTCGAGGTCGGACGACTTGCGCTCGTAGCTGGCGATCTCGTCCTCGAGCTGCTCGCGGAGCTCGGCGAGCAGCGAGCCGTCGTTGCGCACGAAGCCGTCGATCGCGTCGATCCAGGCCGCGGCCTGGCGCAGGATCGTGGCGGCGGCGGGCAGCGCGCCGCGGTCGGCCTGGGCGCGGGCGTCGGCGCGCGCGGCGTCGGCGCGGACCAGCAGGATGTCGCGCTGCGCGTCGCGATCGACGATCCGCGGGCCGGTGCGGATGTCGACGTCGAGGCTGGCGCTGGTCCGGTGCACCGTGCCGTCGGGCGCGCGGCCCGATATCAGGATCGCCGCGAGCCGCCCGGTCGCGTGCGGTCCGAGCGCGAGCTGGAGCTCGACCGCCAGCGCGCGGCCCTCGTCGACGAACACGTCGCCGACCGGCGCGGTGACGCCGCGGCCGCCGACGCGCAGCGGGCTGGTCGGCAACAGCCGCACCAGCTCGACGCCGTCGGCCGGTTCGAGCTTGAGCTCGAGCTGATCAACGACGATGCCGCCGTGCGCGAGCGCGGCGCGCGCGAGATCGATCCGCGCGAGCGCGGGGTCGGGCACGTAGGCGTAGCGGCCCGAGCCGGCGGTCGCGAGCGCGTCGAGCACGGCCTCGTCGTGCGAGATGCCGAACCCGAGCGACGACACCGCGAGCTTGAGCCCGGTGACGTAGCTCGCCAGGTCGGCGGCCGACGACAGCCCGACGTTGGGCCGGCCATCGCTCATCACGACCATGGCGCGGCGCAGCCCGGCCGGCGCGGTCATCAGCACGCCGGCGGCGACCTCGAGCCCGCCGTGCAGGTTGGTGTTGCCGTCGGCGGCGATGCCGTGGAGCGCGCGGCGCAGCTGGGTCTTGCCGGTGGTGTCGACCCGGGTCAGCCCGGAGCGCACGGCGGCGTGACTGGCGAACGTCACGATCGCGAGCTGGTCGCGCTCGCCCAGCAGGTCCACGAGGATCTCGCAGCTGCGGATCACGTGCTCGATCGGCGTGCCCTGCATCGATCCCGAGGTGTCGACGACGAGCGTCACCGCGAGCGGCGCGCGCTCGCGCTCGAGACCGCCGCCCTGCGGATCGATCTTGATCGATGCCCACAGCCGCGATGTCGGCGCCGCGGCCGTGCTCGGCTCGACGTTCTTGTGCTCGCACCTCGCCAGTACGCTGAATGGTGTGTTCACCCAACTGCGTATAATCGACGATGGACGACGCGCCAGAAATTTTTCATGTAGGCGCGATCAGTACAGTGCGCGCAGCGCTTCGGCGTCGGAGATGATCACCTTGCGGCCCTCGGTCTGGATCAGGCGCTTGCGCTTGAAGTTCGACAGCGTGAGCGACACGGTCTCGCGGGTGGAGCCGATCAGATTGGCGAGCTCCTGGTGCGTGATCTTGAGGGCGATCAGCGTGCCGCGCGCATCATCGACGCCGTACTCGCCGGCGAGCTTGACCAGCAGCTCGGCGAGCTTGCTCGACACGTCGCGGAACACCAGCGCCTCGACCTTGTTCTCGAGCTCGCGGCGCCGGATGATCATCAGGCGGGTCATCGCCTCGGCCATCTCGGTGCGCGGGCCGCCGTCGAGCAGGCAGCTGTCGCCGAACAGCTCGGCGGGGCCGTGATACGCCAGCGTCAGCGACTTGCCGTCGCGGGTGACCTTGCTGACCTTGATCCGTCCGCCGTGGACGAAGAATAACGAGCGGCCTGGATCGCCGGGCAGGTAGACGACATCGCGCCGGCGGGCCTCACGGAGCTCGACGCGTTCGGCCATCCGCGCGATCGCATCCGGACCGAGGTCTGCCAGCAGCGGTACCTTGCGCAGATACCACAACACGCGCTTGGGGTCGGGCACGCGTTAATTGTAGCAGTGCTTGCAATCAGCGGGGTGCGTGTCGCCCGGATTACCATTGTCTCACAGGACTGAGGAACAATTCTCGGCGGTTATGCGACAGAAGATCCCGTCCAGGAGGGGCCGCGGGCGGCGATCGCGATCCCGCACGCGGTGGTTGCGGCGCAGCCGAGTGCGGCGGCGGTGGGATGGCGCGTGAGCCAGCCGGCGATGCCGGGGAGCTCGTCGCGCGACATCGCGATCGCCATCGCGTTGTTGATCGCGTGCGCGAGCGCGGCGGGCAGCACCGAGTCGGCGCGGATCGCGATCACCGCGAGCACGATGCCGAGGGTGAGCGTCGGCAGCGCCTGGACCAGCGACAGGTGATAGCCGGAGAACACGGCCGCCGACACCAGCGCGGCGAGCGCGAGCGCCATGCGCCGTCCGAGCGAGCGGGCCAGCACGCCGCGGAACACGATCTCCTCGCACAGCGCGGGCAAGAGTGCGAACTCGGCGAGCGCCTCGACGAGCGGCGGGCGATCGATCAGGCCCCTGAGGTGCTCGGCGTCGTCCAGCCGCACGTTGAGGTACCAGGCGGTCGCGCCGATCGCGATCGCGGCGACGAAGAACCGCGGCTGCGCGCCGCGCAGGCCGATCGCGGCGAGCGCCCGCCGGGGGTGCACGATCACCATCACCCCGATCGCGGCGACGGCGAGCCCGCCCTGTCCGGCGACGAACGCCAGCTCGCCGGGCGCGAGCGCGCCCGCGACGATGCACGTCGCCATCGCCAGCGCGACGGTCGCCCCCGCGACGATCGGATCGACGACCGGGGCGCGCGACGCGTGATACAAGCTAGCGGTGCGTGGCCTGATCGGGCTCGTCATCGGGGTGGTGCTCGGTGCTGGAGCAATGTATCTCGTGCTGCGGTGGCCCTGGGCGCGGCCGGTCGCATCGCAGCCGCCCGGCGCTCCGCCGGTCGTGGTGGTCGCCGGCGACGCCGGGGTGCCCAGGCCCAAGAAGAAGCGGCGGTCGCGTCCGCCCGGGGTCGCCGGTCAACCCGCGGCAGCGCCGGGCGAAGCCGAGGTCGAGGAGCCCGCGCCGCCGCCGCTGACCGCCGCCGAGCGCGCGCTCGAGTGGCGCGGCGACGACGTCGCGCTGCCGCCGCAGACCATCGACATGGCCGGCGGGCAAGCGCGGCCGCTCGACGACGGCGAGATCAACCAGGCGATCAACAGCCAGGCCGGCGGGGTGCGCGACTGCGTCGTTGCGGGCGCGACCGGCACCGATCTCAGCGCGACGATCGTCGTCAAGCTGCTGGTCGACGGCCGCGGCCGCGTCACCCGCAGTCGGATCCAGGCGCCGCGCTACCTGTTCGAGCACGGCCTGCTTGGCTGCACCCAGCGCGCGCTCGGCCGGATCCACTTTCCGGCGACCGGCGGCGCGACGATCGTGACGCTGCCGATCAACCTCGGATAACCTACTGGCTGAGCGCGGCGTTGAAATAGGCGTCCTCGGTGCTCGACAGCCAGATCTCGTAGGCGCTCGGCGCGACCGTCGCCGGCACGGCGAAGTCCGCGCGGAACATGCCGTCGGCGCCCGTCACGGCGCGGCCCAGGAGGATCGAGCCCGAGCCGTCGCGGCCGGGCGGCGCGAGGAACACGTCGACCGCGTGGTCGGCCAGCGGCTTGCCGGCGACCGAGGCGCGACCCTCGACGTGGATCTGGGCGCCGCGGAACGCCTGCTCGTCGGCCAGCGTCACCGCCAGCACCGGCGACTGCTTCCTGGGATCGGGCTTGACGACCGGCAGGTTCTGGTCGGGGAGGATGCGGTCGGGGCCGGCGGTGCCCGAGCCCGAGCCGGACCCGGGGCCGGCATCGAACGCGCCGCTCGGCGGCGACTGGCCGAGCGTCTTGTGCTTGTCGGCGAGCTGCTGCTGGGTCAGGCCCTTGATGTCGCCCTCGAGCTGCGTGTAGTTCCGCTTGTACTCGGGCGGCTTGTCGAACGGATCGTCGGCGCGCGGCCGGTGCAGCGTCTTGTTGTCGGCGCCCTGGACCTCCATGCGCAGCGCGGCGCCGCCGAGGTCGATGCGCTGCCAGAGCCGCTCCGGGAACCAGACCTCGACGAAGGCGTGGGCCTCGTTCTCGACGAAGCGGGTCGGGATGCCGAGCGCGCTGGCGGTGATCATGAAGGCGAACGCGCGGTGGCGGCACACGCCGGCCTGGCTATCGATGAGATCGCGGTAGATGTCGCCCGACGACGGCGGCAGCTGCTTGGGCTGGAACGCGCGGAAGTAGTGGACCAGGCGGTTGAACACGAAGGACAGCTCCATCTCGGCGTCGACGCCGAGCTTGCGCAGCGTGCGCTGGGCGGCCTGCGCGACCTTGGGCGGCAGGGCGGGGCGGAGCTCCGGCGGGGTCGCGGTCGCGACCATGCGCGGCGTGAACCGGCCGCTGGTCGGCAGCGACGGCGCGAAGTAGCCGGCGTCGGCGTCGGCGAGGAACACCAGGCGGTAGGTGCCCGCGGCGCTGGCCTCGTCGCTGCGGACGTAGAAGTTGTCGGCGCCATCCTTCTCGAACCGCACCGGGATCGCCGGCTTGACCTCGTACGACAGGATGCGCATGTCGGGCGCGACGCTGGGCAGCGGCACGTCCTGGCCCGGCGAGAGGTGGACCAGCACCGAGCCCCAGAACCGATCGCGGGTCTTGTCGGTGGTGCCGCCGACGGTGAGCTCGACGAGCGCGGGGTGCGCGAGCTTGAGCGTGTAGTCGTCGGCGACCCCGTCGAGCGCGCTCATCCGCTTGAACGGCAAGACGTCGGGGTTGAACACGCTGACGT
>VBLP01000479.1 GCA_005887925.1 Deltaproteobacteria bacterium
GCTTCCTTATCAAAATCCAGCAGGACGTCCACATCCAGGGTCTGACCGGTTGCGATGGTTGCTTCCGCTTCACCTACTGCTTGCGCCGGTATCCGCCCGAATATTTCGAGCGCCCCAGCCGCCACCGGTGTGGAGAACGTGCCGCTAGAATCCGTTACGCCTGCGTCCTTGCCGTTGATTTGAACCTGCACTCCTGCTCCAAGAGCAGGGCCTTTGCCGCCCGCGATCGACGTATCGAGCTGGAATGCATGGACGTTCAAGATAGTCGCGAGCGCGACACCCGTGATCTGTACGTTAACGCCGGTCCCTGGCTTGCTTCTGACTTCGACATCAAGCTCGTTGCTCGCCTGGAGCATCACCGTTTTCGTCAGGTGCAGCACATTCGGATTGAAGTCGCTCTCAACAAATACGGGACTCCCATTGAGCGTGATGACCGCACTCGCAACACCAGCGTTGTCCACCGCGATTTGAAAAGGTGAGCTGATGTTGGAAACAAAAAACGTGTCTGTGGCGACTGCAGGCTTTCCAGCATCGCGCGTATAGACTTTTGGGCCAAACACCGTAACAGTCTGCGCTTGAGTCAGTGAAGTCGAGACAACCTCCTCCCCGGGTTCCGGACGACATCCAACACAACAAATCATAAGCATGGACATTAGACCTCTCATCAAACCTCTCATCTCCAACCTCCATGATTAGTCAACGCTTGCACACCGTTCGATGTGAGCGGCGCGCACGGGCATTTCAGCAGGTCATGTCCGGGAGACCGAGGGCGTTTCCGCGCTTCCGTCCGGCGTACAGCGGCTTTCCGAGCCCAAAGCCCCCCGCCCCCGCCGGGCCGACGCGGCGGCTCCATCACCACTCGGCCTCCAGCTCGCCACCTGGCCATCTCGGTTCTCGGCGTCGACAGGCACGATGTAGCCGGTGTCCACGGTGGTGCCGCCGACGAGCTGGGGCACGCTCGCGCCGTGATCGGCGAAGAACACGACCAGGCCGTCGTTGACTCCCAGCGTGCCGAGGTCGGTGACCAGCGCGGGCAGAGCGGGTTGCGTGCGCGGAGTAGCGGGGGACGGTGCCGCCGACGGCGGCGCCGCCGCCCCGCAGTCAAGCGTGAGCGCCGCGCTGATGCCAACCGCACCCCACGTTCCCACAGATCGTGCCGCCATGCGCCTGCCTTCCCTCGCCGGTGTGCCGACGAGACCAACGGCCAACCTAGCAGGGAGCTGCAACGAAGTCTAGCCGTCGCGCTCAAGTCCGCGATGCGCGGACGCGCGCGACGAAGATGAATGACGAGGAACATGCTGCAGCCCAATGCAGCACCGTCGTGAACATCGACAGCTCTTGGCATAGCTCAACTTCTACTACCGGGCGCCGCGTGAGTCAGCGATCCACTTCTGGCACACGACGGGGAGCCGGCCGGCGCCTGGCGTGCTGAGCTCCGGGCGCCAGGACGTCAGGTGGGCGCTCCTGCCTTGCGTAACAGGTCCGCGTACCAGGACGACAGCGGATCCTTCCGTGGCGGCGCGAAGTTCCCTCGCCATCGGAGATCGACCGCAAGGCGCAACTGATCATCGTCGGAGAGACCTAAGTTGCGTACGGCATCGTGAACTACCGCCAACGTGGAGACAATTTCGATTTTCGGGAAGACTTCACGCGCCACACGTTGCTCTTTGGCATCGTCCGTCATGAGCGGCACCCCGAGCACACCCGCAAGTGCCACGCAGGATGCATCTTGATCTCGGAGCTGTGCAGCGCATTCGATAAACGCGTCAACGAGCGAGTCGGTATCTAGGCTGCGGATCTCGAGCCGACCTGCCACACGCAACCGTTCGGTGGACGCCGGCTCCTTCGAGCGCACGCCATCATCATCGGGTGCGCTGTGAAGAAACAGGGCCTCCCCATGCGCTCGATCGCTGATGAGCAAGCTCAAGTCGCAAGCTTGAACGATCTCGAGCTCGAACCGCGTTGCGAGCACGTTGAGCGTGCAGCACGCATCTATGACGAGCGGACGCGTCATGTCGTATCAAGCCATTCGAAGATCGCCGGCCGCGAAGTCGACCGGTAGCTGCGTGCCATCGTCGAGGCGAATCTTGCGATGCTCCTGATAGATTCGCCGCGCGTCTGCAATGTCCGTGTCAAGGTACTCCGCAAGCTCACCTTCGCTCAGCATCTCTTGGTCGTATGCAGCGACCGCAAGTCCTACATAACGCTCTGGAAGCTTACGCCTCGGTGCTGACGGAGAATGCGGTTCCTCGTGCCGGGCAAGATCCCTGGGGCGGATCTTGCTCTTCGTGATCTTCTCGTAGCTGCCTTTGGGCAGGAGTCGAAGCTCTTCAAGTCGAAGAGTCATCGCTTGGAACGAGACCTCGAAGTGCCGCGCGAGCGAGTAGAGATCGACCGGAGTAAACCGACCTGCCCTACACTTGTCAGCGAATCGTTTCTGAACGCCGACAGCAGGCATCAAGAATTCGGTCGCAAAGCTCTCTGGAAAGAGCTCCTCAGCCTTCTTGAGCGACTCGCCCTCCTCGAGGATGTCTCCCGCTTCTGGATCTCGAAGCAAGTGCCCACTCTCGTGGGTGAGGGACCAGCGCTGCTTCTCGATTGGATGGTCCGCGTTGATCGCAACGCAAGCGCCGACCTCGTCGCTCCATAGCAGGAACGCAGCTAGCTTGGGGGGCAGACGATCGAGGTAGAAGATGCGAAGCCCAGCCTCGACTTCGAAACGTTCGTCAAGATTCATCGCTGGCTCGTCGCCGAGGCCGAGCATGCTGCGAACCGTTCGCGCAGCATCTTCGCCAGCCAAGCGATCGTCCAGGACGCTTTGTGCTCCGGGCTCGACTCGATAGGTGCGTAACGCTTCGATGCGAGCCGGCACACGTCGCAATCCATGCATACGTTCGAGTTCTGCATATCGCGAACCAAAGACACGGAGCCTTTCAACAGCCTCAGCGATGGGGCTGGACTTCTTGTCGACACCGAAGCCGACCCGAAACCGCGGCGAGATCTCAGTACGCACTGCTGATTCACGAAGAAGATCGTTGACCGACGTCTTCAGGACCTCTCCGAGGCGCACGAGTTCTGCATTGCTCGGCCTCCGCTCACCCTTCTCAATCGCGACCAACGTCGTGCGGGCGATTCCAACCGCATCGGCAACGTCAGCCTGCGTGAGCTTCGCGCGTTTTCGAGCGTCGGCTAGTCGCTCACCGAGTTGCTGCGAAGAGATCACGATCTACCTCCCTGGCGGTACGCGCGGGCCGAGGTTGTAGTGAGGGACGCGCAGCGGCGAGATATTCGCTGATTTGTTCGATGAACGCGCTGATGAAGCTCTCGAGGACGGTCGCTGCGTCGGTTTGCCCGCGCAAGATCGCGCTTTGCGCGACCGAGCACAGCTGAAGGTCGAGCATCCCGCATTCCGATCCGTGTGCCGCCTCATGGACTCTTTCACAGGCATCATCCGCGCGCGTTGAGGCCAGTAGTGGCGCTGAGCAAAGGTTCCCAAGAACCGACAGGACGGAGGGCAAGGAGGCGATGCCCCCCGAGAGCTCGACAAAGTGATCGATCAACCGCGCGGTCGAAAACCCATCGAACTGCGCGTCGCCTGAAGCAGCACGAACGACCGCTTCCGCCGCTGCCCGACCGAGCCGAGTCGATCTGCTGAAGTCATCGCCGTCCACGTCCTTCACCGTACACTTCTTGGTGACAATGTCAACGATAGTCTGCACAGAGAAGCTATACCGGCGACTTTGTTGCTCATGACCACTTATTTTCAGTTAGTTGAGGGACGCGGAGATCACTTCGCTCGCGGTCATGCCTCGCCATCAGCCACATCCCGTCGTGCGCCAGAAGTCGATCGCGGGCTCGTGCGGCTCGCCGGTAGTGCATCATCCAAGCGCCCTACGCCTACCGCACCACACCGCCGATCTGCACCCGCCGGGTCTGGGGGTCGATCACGAACAGCACGAGGTAGCGGACCAGCCCGGCCAGCATGAGCACCTCGACCGAGATGGAGACAATCACGCGTTTGCGCGGCAGAGCGCCCGCGCGGTCCGCGATCGCAGCCGAGCGGCACGCACCACATTCATGACCTCCGGTCGTCCGTGACCACGATCGGCTCGGCTGACCGGGGCATCGACATCAGGCTCCCAACCGCGCACATCTCTGCCAACCACTGGAGGATAGAGCTGCGCGCGCGTGGCGCCGGACTCGTAGACGTCGGCTCGAAGAACGGCACTTACTACGAGAATAAGCGAACCTTGGCCTCGGCCTGAAACCGTCGTTCGAGGACACACGCGTGGGCGCATCTGGTCGACCGCGTGCTGCCGAGTGCACCGTACCGCCAGTGGGTGTTGTCGGTGCCGAAGCCGCTCCGCTTGCGCCTGCCTCGCGACCCCGCATGGACCAGCTGGGTCGGCGGTCTCATCGTCCGCGCGGTGGGCGTCTGGCAACGCCATGTCGCATGCGCTCGAGGTATTGGCGTGCCGCTGACCGGCGCGATCACCTTCGCGCAGCGATTCGGTCATCTGCCTCACACGAGGTGCCGCATCATGCTGCTGTCGCATTCTGGTGTTCGTTGGTGTCACGCTGATAACATGCGTATGAATGTCCCGGGAGGAGACTACGAATGCACACTAGCCATCTGCAGGGTCCGCTGTACGCGCTCATGGTGACCGGTAGCCTCGCAGCTAGCATCGGTTGCGGCGGCGTGAGCCGTGGCGTTCCGCCGGATGCGGTCGCTGACTCGAGCACCGGCACACCGCCCGATGCGCCTCCGCCGGATGCGGCGCCGACTGCGCGCTGCGATCCGACCAAGCCGTTCGGAACACCGACGCCCATCACCGAAATCAACAGGGTGCAGCCGCGTAGAGATCCCGGCGGCGGTGGAGGACGCCTAGGAATCTCGATCGCTTGCGCGATAGCTGTAGCGTGATCGTCGGCGAGGCTTGCTGAATACCTGCGATATCGGCAGCGTTGCGGGATGTCGCGAGGCGCGAAACTTCGACGTCCTTACAGGTCCGACCGTGTCGCGGAGCAGCATGCCG
>VBLP01000485.1 GCA_005887925.1 Deltaproteobacteria bacterium
AGGCCGTCGATCAGCTCCGGTACAGCTGGCCGAACTCGGCGACGTGGCCGGTACGGCTACTGCTCGCCCTCATCGCCGTCGATCGGCTTGCCGTCCTCGGCGGGTCACGCCGGCCCGCTCGGCGCCGGTGTCGACCACCAGCCGCGTGCGGTACGGCTGCCCCGGTCGGACGGCGATCGACCCGCCGTCCGGGATCGGCCGCCCGTCCGCGAGCTGGCCGGCGGCGGACGACCCGCAGCCGTCGCCGATCGCGCAGGCGAGATGTCACGCCGCCAACAAGCGAGCGCTCCTCGAGCATCTTGGGTCCACGGCAAAGTTCCGCATCGAAGTCGGTTCCGCTAGTAGACGAGCTGAGCTAACCTCATCTGAGGGGCAAAGAGGGGAGACATGAAAATGTGGTCGACTTCGACGGGCTTTCTTGTGCTCATGACATGCGCGGCTGGACTCTTCGCGTGCCAGCCGCCGCTGGACGTGTCGCCCGATCCCAATTTGCAATTCAGTACCAACCCCGTTCTCGAGCCTCAACCGACCAGACAGCGCCATCGCCGTCGGCCCGAACCATGTCGTCACCGCGGTCAACTTCCAGATGCAAGTGCAGGATCTCGACGGCAGCAACCCGACCAAGACCGCCATCGACAGCTCGTTCTTCACCGGCGATCCGACTAACTCGATCGGCGATCCGCGCTTGATCTACGACGCAGCCGACGACCGCTTCATCATGTCGTGGCTAGGGTTCGACTACCCCGGCCAGAAAGGCCCGACCGACGGCGGGGACTCGTGGTGCGACGTGGCCGTCTCGGCGACGAACGATCCGCGCGGGGCCTGGAACAAGTACTCGTTTCACGTCCGGCGCAACGGCACGCAACAGATGGACTTCGACAGCCTCGGTTACGACAGCAAAGCCATCTATGTCACCGGACGGATGCGCACCGCTGCGGGGACCATGGTAGTTGGCAATCGCATCCTCATTCTCAACAAAGCGACTGCCTTGAGTGGAGGAATGCTGACCCCGACCTTCATCGACGACGTAGCGCTTCCGAATAACGTCGGCCTCGCCGAGATCATCAAGCCCGTCGAGCCGCTCGACGCCGCGGCGCTTTCAGGCCCCACGTTCTTTCTGACCGAGTCGGGTAAGAACGCGCTCGTGCTCTATACGCTCAACGATCCGCTCGGGACGCACACGATCAACTCGACCAAGATCCCGATCACGACTTGGGCCTCTGCCGCCGGTGCGGCGCCCCAGCAGGGCGGCGCGGATCTCCCCGATGACGATGCCGGCTTTGTCCTGCAGAAGACGACCCAACGCAACGGCGTGATCTGGACCGCGCAGACGGTTTCCGCGACCGGCATGAGCGGCGGCCGCGCGGGAGTGATCGTGTACAAGATCAATCCCACTGCCGGCACGCTAATCAAGCAGTATGAGATCAGCGATTCCACGCTCTCGTACTACGTTCCAGCCGTCGTCCCGGACAGCGCGGGCAACGCGGCGGTGGTGTTCACGGCTTCCGGCGCCAACTCCTTCGCTTCGATCTTCTACGCACGTTACGAAGCCGCGGCGGACAAGTTCGATCTCCCGTACGTGGTGGCGGAAGGCACCACGACCTACAACAGCCCCGCGGGCCAGGGAATCGCCTGGGGCGACTACTTCGACGCGGCTCCCGACGTCACGAGCGGCAACCTCGTCTGGCTTCACGGCGAGCTGGCCGTCAGCACCACGACCTGGCAGATGCGAGCCGCCCGAGTAAAGACCGATGCGCCGACGCTCCACTGCACTGCCCAGTCCCTGCCGGCGGGAGTCAGTTGTGAGGCGGGCTGATTGCCACGTGCCGAGGGACTTCAGCTCGAACATCGTCGCCAGCGCGCTCTCCCAGCTGCACGAGCACGGCGCGCAGTGAGGAGCGAGCGGCACGGGACGAGAACGCCTGTGTGTGCAGCGAGCTTCGTGATCGACGGCTCATGGTGCCGCGCCTCTATCCGGTCGAACAGCGAGCGGCGATGATGTCATGGTGTTGATCTGTTCGAATCGCCGGTGATCAATGCGAGCTGCAGGCGCCAGCCAGCAGTGCAGGAGGGAGCCTGCAGCAGTCGTGCGCGCGGTCGAATCGCAGGCGTCCGTCACCGGCACTTGCGCGCGCGGAGACCTGGCACTCCGGCTGCATCCCGGCGGCGCGAGCCAGGAGGAAACATGCCGCAGGTGATCCGCCGTCGTTTGATTCGTGCGTGGCCCGCGCGCGCGGCATTGCCGACAATCTTGGTGTACGCGGCCGTGCTCGGTGCTGCGTGCACGGGCGGTGACGAAACCAGTGCGAAGGATCAATCGCTGGTCAGATGCACGGCCGGAGTGACGCGGCTCGGAGCGGCGTGCGGCAGCGGCGGCGGCTCTGGCACCGGCAGCGACGCCGGGGTCGGCAGCGACAGTGGCCCCGGCAGCGACAGTGGCTCCGGCAGCGACAGTGGCCCCGGCAGCGACAGTGGCCCCGGCAGCGACGCCGGCCCCGGCAGCGACGCCGGCCCCGGCAGCGACGCCGGCTCTGGCTACTGCGGCGATGGCACCTGCAGCGCCGAGGAGAGCTGCGCCAGCTGCCCGACCGACTGCGGCACCTGCTCGCCGGAGTGCGGCAACGGCGCGTGCGACATCGACGAGACCTGCACAAGTTGCCCGTACGACTGCGGCCCCTGCTACTCGACGTGCGGCGACGGCTCGTGCAACGCGGACGAGGACTGCCTGACCTGTCCGGTCGATTGCGGCTCGTGCTGGCCGACCTGCGGCGACGGCGTCTGCAACCCCGGCGAGAGCTGCGACACGTGCCCGTACGACTGCGGCAGCTGTCCGCCGCCGTGCGATGTCAGCGGCGATCTCGAGGACTGCTACAACGTCCTGCAGGTGTTCGAGGAGACCGACGCGTCGAGCCGGCCGACGCCTGCGTGCACGGACGTCGCGAACTGGATCACGTCCGACAGCTTCGATCCGTGGGGACTCGACTACGGAACATACAGCCTCGAATCTGCCAACCTGCCAGCCAGCAGCGTGAGCCCGAGCGAGATCCGCGCCGCGCTGTTCGTCGGCAGCCTGGTCAGCTTCAACATGGTGTCCGACGAGGGCAAGACGCTGTGCTCGTTCGTGTCGACCTGGGACGCGCCGATGAAGTCATCGTGGATCGTCGAAACCCCGCCGCTCACCCCGATCGGCGACACCCCGGCCGACGCCCCGTGCGACAACGGCTGGGCCGGGTCGATGGCCGAGTGCGAGGCCGAGGAGGACATCCTACTCCAGGCCGCGGAGCCGGAGGTTCCGCCACAGGACACCAGCGACCTGCAGCTCGATCCAGACTACATCATCTACGTCGATCCGTAGCCGAGGAAGGACCCCATGCGTACGCAAGCCAGGTTGTTTCGTGTGACGAGCGTGGCGCTCGCCGCGCTCGCGGTGCAGCTGGTCGGCTCCGGCCGCGCTGACGCGCAGTACGACAATCGCGATCGGTTCAACGCGGTCAAGGGCGCGCTGGCGACAGCCGCGCCGGACACCAGCGGCTGGGGCAGCGGGCTCGCCGGGGTCGCGTTCGACACCCCGGCGACGCCGCTCGTCCTGCAGCGCTATGACACCCCGGACAATCAGTCGTTCGGGGCCGAGGCAGCGACCAACTTCATCTACGGTCCCACGAGCGGCGGGCTCGGGAACCCCGCCGCTGCCTGGGCAATGGGGGCGTCGTGCTGGTTCACCAACGGCCGCAGGTACGGCACCAAGACCGACCTTCGCTACTACTGGTGGACTACCGCCGCCAACCCAGCCTATCCAGCGTGCGCGACGAACACCCACCTGGCGTACAACGAGCTCCTGCGCGCGGTGCGGAGCTGCGGGAACCGCTGCTTCGTCGACATTGCTAGCCTGTCGAACATCAACGTGGTCCGCGCCGAGCTGCGCGGCGCGATCGAGGGCTGGCTGGCCGGCAAGCCAGCCTCCGCTCGGCTGATCCTGCGCGTCACCGAGGGCTTTCCGGTCGCGAACGGCAACGCGATCAGCGACGAGATCGCCTTCTTCTCGCGCGCCGTGCGCGCCGGCGCGGGCCGTGTCGAGGTCTACGGCCTGCCGATCACCTCGGGCATCCCGGGCGGCGGAACCTGGTCGCACGCCAAGCTGTTCGGGGTCTACGACCTGTCGTCGACCCCGAGCTACCGCGCGATGATCGGCGGCCAGAACCACTGGACCGACTACGACTCCAACCTGCCGCCGTTCGACACCAACACGATGATCACCGGACCGGCGGCGACCGCGCCATCGCTACAGCTCGACGCGGCCGCGCGGTGGTTCGACGACGGCCGCAGCTGGCTCGGCCGCAGCGTATGGTGGGGCATCGACAACGAGGTCCACAACACGCGTTTCAAGTGGGACACCGGCGGCTACGCGAACTCGGGCTTCGGCCGGTTCTCTGGCATCGCCAACGTCAACCCGCGCGCGGTGGCCGGCCCAGCCGCCGGCCAGCGCGCGCTGGTCTCGCTGATCGACATGGGCGCGTACTCGTCGAACCACCTCGGCCGCACGATCGCCCGCACGCTACACGACCTGGTGGCGGGCGAACCGCGCGACAACCACATCCGGGTATGGAACCAGGCACTGTGCCGGCCCGCTGGCGCCGGCGTCGACGGCAACTGCGGCGGCCGGCACGAGCAGACCTATGTCGGCCGGCTCGTGCAGCGCGCGCTCACCGCTGCGCGAGGTGGCTGGGCGACCAACGTCTGGGTGCTGACAAGCGACTCGCAGATCAAGAACAATGGCTATCCATCACCGTACAGCTTCAACGTCCGCAGCTCGCTCTACGACACCGGCGAGCGTATTGCGTGCAACGAGGACGACGGCTACAACTTCGGCTGGAACGCGCTGCGGTTCTTCAACAACCCACGTGGCCGCGGCGGCTGTCTCGCTGCCGTAGTGCGTGGCATCAACGGCCGGCTCCACTGGCGAATGGCCAAGGCGTTCATCAACAACTTCGCCGGCCGACAGCCGGTGGGCCTCCACCACAAGCTCGTGATGTTCGGGCGCGAGGCGATGTTCCAGGGCTCGTTCAACGCCTACCAGAGCGCCGCCGGCGAGTTCTCGACCTACGATTCGAAGCTGGTCGAGAACGGCGGAATCATCCTCGATCCGGCCTACGTTAGCAATCAAGTCGACGCCTTCGAGGAGGCGTGGAGCAACGCGCTGCCGATCATCGGCGGCCCGTAGCCCGATGCCGCCCCGCGGCCACGAGCCCTCGCGGGCCGTACCGCGCCCGGAACTGCGCGTCGATCACCGTCCCGCTGAGCAGCCAGGTCGCGAGCTCGCTGACGAGGCTCTTCCGCGTCCAGCGCGCGCGGTCAGGACGTCCGGCCGGGAGGTGCGGCGGCGGGGCCGGCACGACCGCGTCGGGAGCACCGGCTTGTTCGCGCTCGGGTCGGGTCTCGACCCCAGCGTGCTGTGCAGCGTCGGCCGTGGCGTGCTGTGCGAGCGGGAGCTCGAGCTGGCGCGGCGGCGCCGGGGCCAGCGCCAGCGCGAGTCGCGGCCATGCCGTGGCCACCGACGAACGCAACGGCGGGCTAGCCGTCGTCGCAGGCGCCCGCAGCCTGGACCGCCACTCGCTGACACCCACGGACCACGCAGCCGTTGTCGTAGTCGGATGTCGTGACGTTGGCGGTGCAGGCGATCGGCGTCGTCGGGTGGTCGCCGGCATCTTTCGCGAGGCAGAAGCCGACGCGGGCGAGCCGGCAGTTCGGGTCGCAGCCGAGCAGGACGCTATCGGGCGGCACGCCGAACGTGCGCTGCAGGTCGTCACGCGCGAGGTCCGCGCCGACGGCCGCGTGCAGCGCATCGGGCGTCGCGTCGCCGGGGATCGCGCGGATCGCGGTGAGCTCGGCGCGGAAGTACTCGGCGGCCGACAACCGCGTGCAGCTGCCGTGCTTCGACCACTCGTGGGTAGCGAACGTGCCGGTCCCGGCGACGTAGCCGGGCGCGAGCCGCGCGAGCTCCTTGGGGACCGCCACGCCGGGCGTGCAGCTCGCGTCCTCAGCCTTCTCGCAGTGCTGGTAGGCGCCGCAGTACTGCGGCCAGGCGCGCGGCTTGCCGCGGGATTGCGCGTCAGTGAAGTTCGGCCACAGCCCGTGCAGCGTGAGGTGCGTGCCGGCGAACGAGCCCGGAAGCTGCGAGCAATGTTGACGGTCGCGCTCGGCGCAGCACCGGTTCGGCTCCCACGTCATCGACAGCAAGTAGAAGCCGAACTCGCTGGCCGACGACGGGGCGGGCGCGGCCGGTGGCGGCGCGAGCGTGATTGGTGGCGTCGGCGTGCGCGGCTGACACGTCGCGAGCGCGAGGAGCGGGCCGAGGATCCAGACGGGGAACTGGGGCGAGGCGCGCATCGCGGGCCGAGTGTATAGGCGATGGCGACGACCGATTGGAAGGCCGCGTGCCGATGCGAGCGGTCCGCCAGCGCATGCCGCGCCGCCGGTCGTGACGATCGGAGTTGCGGTCGCGGCAACTGTGCTCGGTCGACGATCCGGATCGCCCGAACCTCGGTGGTGCGCAGGCCATCGAGACCATCGCCCACCTCGCGGTCGCTGTTGCTGGCGCGCAGGTGTTCGATCCGCCGCAGCGCCTCCGCTCGGTCGCCTGCTTCCTGATCTGCCCGAGCGTGCAGTCGCTGCCCACGACGACACGACCTCAACGGCGAGCGTCACGAACACGTGGCCGTCGCAGCCGTGACGGTCGCGCGCGGCCCTCGTCGGCGTCGACCGGCGTGCCGCCCTCGCGGGTCGCGCAGACCCGCGAGGCGCCGGCGTCGGTCACCAGCCGCGCCTGTACGGATGCTCCGGCTGGACGGAGATCGACCCGCCGTCCGGGATCGACCGCCGGCCCGCGCGCGGGCCGACGGCGAACGGGCAGCGGGCGTCGTGGATCGCGTGGGCGCGGATGCCACGGCCGCCGCTGACCGAGCGCAGTGTGAGCGCCTTGCGGTGGGCGACATCCGTCTCGCGTCATCGCGACGTAGGCGCCGATGTCGTCCAGCACAACGTCATCAACGCGAACCCCTACGAGCTCGCCTTTCATCGAGATCGAATGAAGCGCTGACGCGATCGACTCGGTTGGCGCGCTCGTCGTGTTGCCCGGCGCCTGGACGCGACGTCGCTGTTCGCATCGAGCTCGAAGTCAGCGCTGCCGCGTTCCGTCGCCACCCAGCCGTACAGACCGAGTTGCATCTCAATGCTCATCGCGTGGCGCTGCGGCACGGAGACGACCTGCGTTAACATGAGCCGTCGGCGCAGCTCAGCTGTACTCTACGAGAACACCTGCAAATACACAGCTCGATGTCAATGGTCTCATGTGATGCAAATCGTTGCACTATACTCTTGATGTTCAAAGAAAGCGGAATGGTCGTTCACGTGCGCAGGGAATCCAGTCTAAGATCAGCCTGCTCGCTGATGTTCGTTGTTTGCTGGCTAGATCGAGAAACAACGCTATTGTCTCGTCCCTTTAGAGAAAGGCCCGATCATTCCCATGCGCTTCATTGCGTCGCACATCCTTTGCGTGATTGTCGGTACGGCCGTTGTTGCTGTGCTCGCGGGGGCATGCATTTCTCCAGAACCATCCACTTCAAGCCAAGAGACGGCAGTTACCAGCGACGGACCCTTCGCAAACACGCAGGCACTGATCGACTACTGGAATGGCACGTCAACAGGCGGTGCCTTGACGCAAATCTACCTTAACGGAAGAAAGGTCTATGAGAGATCTGGATTCGGTCCAGCGTTTGTCAAGCAATATTTTGATTGCATAAGCGACGACATTCTTACGGTCTGCATTAGCGGCTTCTTCGATGGTTATACGAATTTCAATACCTTAGTCTCACGATGTCCAGCAGATGCGGCGATAACCAAAGACGGTATCCCTTTCCGCTCAGGCACCAATAGTACCGCTGTGGGAATCGTGACATGCTCAGGTGACCAAAGCTTTTACGGAGTAGTACACTATTACAAGGTCATTTCCTTCGACGGGTTCGTTCACTACGGCAGCAGCTGTTATCCGTGAACAGTTCGAATACTCAATTCATTCCACACCGCCGTCCTGTAATAGACCTCGCGTCGTTCGCCTCGACCGGCGCCGCATGGGCCTCGCGCCGCTTGAGCGCCGCCACCCGTGCGTCTTGGTCAACGGCGAACCTCGGGGCGGGCGTGGATGGACGGCTGGTTCGGATGAGGCGACGCGGCCTGCCGTTTCACGACATGCCACGGCGCACCGAACTCACGCCGGATGCGCGCAGCGCGGATCGCCGCGGAACCTCACAGGTTCGGAGCGCGCCGCGTCGCCGCCCGCACGACGTGTCGTGTGCCTCGTACCCGCTTGAACAGCCCCACGAGCCGGAAGTCGCCGACCCCTCGTGCAGCGAGCACGACTGCCACGCCCAGCGCGCCGACCCGGATGAGCGCCGGCGGCAGACCGCCGATCGCGAACAGCTTGCCCTGCAGCGCCACAAGCGCAGCCGCGATCTCGAGCAGCGCGGCGACGGTCAGAGTCAAGGCCGGCGCCGGTGTGAAGGCAGGCCGGCCATCGACCTCGGGGAGGACGGCGCTGGCTCCCGCCCTGACGATCCCGGCGGTTCCACACAGCGCCCAGTAGACGTGGAGGCCGCCGATGGACGCCAGCGTCCCGGCGACAATCCAGGCCACGACCGCGACCATCATGGCCAGAACACAACGCTCGGAGTGCTATCAGCCATCGTGCAACCGTAGTCCAGATCGCCGCGAAGCGCCCGCGCTCATCACCTGCTTTCTCGTCGGGGTGCGCGACGCCGAATGTGTCTTCGAGCACCGCCGTTCACACGAGCCGAGGCCGGCCGTCAGTGCCCTGGAAGAACAAGCCATGCTGGTGATCGCCGTCGACCGCGCCGGGCTCGGCCACGATGTCTCGGCATGGTGCCTCGTTCGGTCGAGCTTGCCAGGTTGCTGCGACCGCCGTGGGCACTGCAATGCACGACCGTCGGCTTGAGCTTGCGGAGCTCGCGCAGCAGGTCGAACGGCCGCGCGGCCCAGCGCGTCACCAGCTCGAACTGATCGCGATGGCCGCTGCGCTCAAGCTCCTCCGGGATCGCCCGCGCCTCTTCGTCGAGCGCGAGCCGGTCCGTGCCGAGTGGGTTGGCGGCCAGGAACAGGATGGTGTGCTTGGGCAACGGCGACCTCGGCGGCGGGCGACAGCTGGACGGCTGGTCTCGATGAGGCGACGGGACTTGCCGTTTCACGACATGCCACAGCGCGCGAAGTCACTCCGGATGCGTGCAGCCCGTATCACCGTGGAACTGTGCAGGTTTCGAGCACGCCTACGCCGTGGCCGCCGATACAGCAGCGGACCACGCAACCGTGGCGGCGGCCGGCCGGTAACTTCTGGCATGCGTGTCACCCCAGAGCCCTCCCGAAAACCAGGCCGAGTTCTGCGCCGCGCTTTGGATCGGCGCGTTCCCCGACGAACTGGACGAGCTCGCCGTGCAGTTCTTCACGCGGTTCCGGCCGACCGCGAAGGCATAGCGCGCCGCCGCACCTGCGTACCGCGCCCGCCGTTCATCGAGCCGGTCGAGCAGCGCAGCCGCATCGCGCTCGCCCTCACGGGTCACACAGCCCGCCCGCCGCCGGCGTCGATCATCCGCCGCGCGCGGTACGGATGCTCCGGCTGGACGGCGACCGCGTTCGGCCAGGCGGCCATCACATGCTCGCGGCACGATCCCGGAGGTCACATCGCAACTGTCGCGGCTAGGAGAT
>VBLP01000102.1 GCA_005887925.1 Deltaproteobacteria bacterium
CTGGATCGCGAGGTGCTGGAACCGGCGCTCGAGGCCGATGCCGAGCGTGCCGAGCGGCTGCGTCGCGTCGTGGCGCTCCTGGTCGGTCGCGTCGTGGCGGGTGACCGACGCGGCGCCGAGGCCGCCCATCACGAACCAGTTCCACGCGGCCTCGGGCCGGAACCGGTAGCGCGCCGCGAGCGCGACGGTGGTGACCGCGAGGTCGCCGTCCTGGTTGTCCGCCGTCCGCTCGCGCCCGCCGCCCGCGGTCAGCTCGAGCTCGAGGTGCGGCGTCGCGCGGAACCGCAGCGCCAGCTCGCCGACACCGAAGTCGGTCTTGTCGTCGGGCGAGCCCTTCGGCGCCAGGCTCATCGAGCCGACCGACAGGCCGATCGCCCAGCGGTTCGCCATCACCGACGCGCGCGCGGGCGCGCAGCCACCCTCGGGCGCGGCGACCGGCACGATGCCCGGCGCGGCGACGACTGGCTGCGCGACCACCGGCGCGACCACCACCGGCTGGGCAACGACCGGCGCGACCACCACCGGCTGGGCAACGACCGGCGCGACCACCACCGGCTGGGTGATGACCTCACCGGGAGCCTGGGCGTGAGCGATCGAAGCGGCGAGCAGCGGAGCGAGCGAGGCGGCGAGGATCCGAAGGCGCATGCCCGACGGGACTCCACGGCGCGTGCCAGGGCCAAGTCATCGAAACGACACGAGCGGCAAGTCGCGAGAACCGACATCGCGGCCCGTGCGTGTCTCGGGTTCCTACACTACGATGGCCGCGTGGGTGGTCGGACCTTGGCGATCGACGACATCCTCGGCGATCTCGCGGCGTTGCCTCCCCGACGGCGGCGCATGCCCCCTGTGGTGTTTCCCACCGGCGTACGTACACGCGCACGGCGCTGCGGACGGCGCACCCGCGCGGGTTCGGGCCGGTGACCGAGCCCGCCCACAGCGCGCCCGATCGCGCAACCGCCGCGCGCCTCGCGCGCCTGCTCGCGTCGCCGGTCGGCGTCCTGATCACGATCCCGGCGCTGGTGGTCGCGGTCGGCGTCGGCATCCTGCTGGTCGGCCGCGACGCGACGCGCTCGGCGTCCGACCAGATGGCCCGCCGCCTGCTCACCGGCAACGCCACCAGCGTGCAGACCGACGTCGCGTTCGCGCTCGACCAGGCCGGTCCCGTGCTCGAGCAGCTGCGCGCGCTCGCCGACCCGGCGCGCCCGATCGACGACGCGCTGGTCCGCCTCCACGACCTCATGATCGGACGGCCCGGCGTGGCCTACGTCAGTATCAGCTTCCCCGACGGCACGTTCCGCGGCGCGTATCTCGACGAGCAACGCGAGGCGTCGCCAGTCGGGGTGGGATCGAACCCCGACGGCTCGGCCGGCGGGGCGGGGGGTAGAGCCCCCCGTGGGATCGACGAGCCGACCAGTGGAGCGCAGGCCAGCGCCACCGAGGGCATCTCCGCCGCGCGCGTCGCGGTCCAGGAGAGCAAGCTCGCGCCGTACGGCACCGACGTCCGGCGCTATACCGTCGAGGCCGGCGCGCTGGTGCCGCTGCGCCGCGAGACCACCGACTACGATCCGCGGCGCCGCGGGTTCTACCGGCTCGCCGAGACCACGCGCGCGCGGGCCTGGACGGAGCCCTACACGTTCTTCGCCAGCCACGAGACCGGGATCACCTGCACCGAGCCGGTCCACGCCGCCGACGGCGCGCTGCGCGCCGTGCTCACCGTCGATTTCGACGTCGGCGCGCTGTCGAAGTACGTCGCGCGGCCGGCGCTCGATCAGGCGCGCTCGCTGGTCTACACCCGCGACGGCACAATCCTGGCGTATCCGGCGGCTGACCGGCTCGCGTTGCCTACCGGCGACAAGCTGCTGCGCCACGAGGACCTCCGCGATCCCGCCCTCGAGGCGCTGCTCGCGGCCGAGCCGCCCCGCGCGCTGCGGCTGTCCGAGCTGTCGGCCAGCGACGGCCGCTACCTCGCCGCCGTCGCGCCGATCGGCGGCCGCCGCGCCGGGGTCGCGATCCCGCTCGACTGGTACGTCGCGACGCTGGTGCCGACCCGGACGCTGCTCGGGCCGACCCACGCCCTCGAGCGATCGAGCGCGATCGCCAGCGCCGGCGCGCTCGCGATCGCCGTCGGGCTCGCCCTGGTGCTGGCCTGGAATCTGGTGCGGATGCGGCGCCAGGTCGCGCGCTCGCGCGCCGAGGCCAGGACCGCCGAGGCCCGCGCCCGCGAGCTCGGCAGCTACCGGCTGGTCGCGCGGCTCGGCGCCGGCGGCATGGGCGAGGTGTGGCGCGCCGAGCACCGCCTGCTCGCGCGCACCGCCGCGATCAAGCTGATCCGGCCCGAGGCGATGCACGACCCGCGCGCCGTCGACGAGGTCCACGAGCGGTTCCGCCGCGAGGCCCAGACCCTGGCGTCGATGCGGTCGCGCCACACCATCGCGATCTACTACTACGGCGTCACCGAGCTCGGCGTGTTCTACTACGTGATGTCCAGGCCTGCGCGTCGCTCGCCGAGGCCCACGACGCGGGGCTGCTCCACCGCGACATCAAGCCGCCGAACCTGTTCATCAGCCGCGCCGCCGACGAGGTCGACATCGTCAAGCTGCTCGACTTCGGCATCGTGCAGACCGTCCACGACCCCGCACCGCAGGCCGGCCTCGCCACCGTCGACCTCACCGGCACGCGCAGCGACCCGAACTCGGGCATGACCGGCGGCTCCGCGATCACCGGCAGCTCTGGCCCCACCGGCCCCGCCGGCTCGACGCGCGCCGACGATGCCCGAGCCGGCGCGACCCGCCCCGACGCTGCCGATCCGCCTGCCCTCGTGGGAATCCAGCGAAGCGCAGCGCCACCAGGTGCAGAGCCGCGCGACGCGACACGTCTCGACGCGACCCACCCCGACCCTGCCCACCGGCCCGGGCTCGAGGGAATCCGGGCGAGCGCAGAGCCACCAGGTGCCAGGCCGCGCGACGCGACGCGTCCCGACGCGACCCACCCCGACCCTGCCCACCAGCCCGCGC
The DNA here is from genome assembly GCA_005887925.1 of Deltaproteobacteria bacterium. Taxonomy (GTDB): domain Bacteria; phylum Myxococcota_A; class Polyangia; order Haliangiales; family Haliangiaceae; genus JABFXX01. Next base: position 3,015 of record VBLP01000102.1, read on the forward strand.
TCGAGGGAATCCGGGCGAGCGCAGAGCCACCAGGTGCCAGGCCGCGCGACGCGACACGTCTCGACGCGACTCGCTCTGATCCCGCCCACGAGCCCGGACTCGAGGGAATCCGGGCGAGCGCAGAGCCACCAGGTGCCAGGCCGCGCGACGCGACACGTCTCGACGCGACGCGCTCTGATCCTGCGGACGAGCCCGGGCTCGAGGGAATCCGGGCAAGCGCAGAGCCACCAGGGGCCAGGCCGCGCGACGCGACGCGCGGAGGGGTGAATTCGCCGGCTCTGCCGGCGAAGAGGGGACGGGAAAGTCCCCTCTCGATCGACGCCACCGAGAAGCTGACCCAGCTCGGCGCCATGGTCGGCACCCCCGGCTTCATGGCGCCCGAGCAGATCCTCGGCATGCAGCTCGACGGCCGCGCCGACCTCTACGCGCTCGGCTGCTGCGCGTGGTGGCTGCTCACCGGCCGCGAGATCTTCCCGCGCGAAGGCGCCGACGCGCGGATCCTCCACAAGCACATCCACGAGCCGATCCCGCGCCTGCCCGCCGCGATGACCGGCTGGTGCCCTCCCGAGCTCGAGGCGGTGATCGCCGCGTGCCTCGCCAAGGACATCGCCGATCGGCCGCGCGACGCGCGCGCCCTCACCGCCATGCTCCGCGCCATCCCGATCCCCGCCGAGCACGCGTGGACCCCCGAGCACGCCGCCGCCTGGTGGCAGGCCTACCGCCCCGCGGCTCCGCCTCCCAGCGCCTCCCCGGACGAGATCCAGATCATCATGCCCGGCCGCACCGACCTGCGCCCCGTCGCCGCGACCTCCGAGGCCGCGATCGCCCAGACCGTCGCCGCCACCACGCAGGATGCGATCGCGCAGACCGTCGCCGCCGCGTCCGAAGCCGCCATCGCCCAGACCGTCGCCGCCACCACGCAGGATGCGATCGCGCAGACCGTCGCCGCCACGTCCGAGGCCGCGATCGCCCACACCATCGCCGCCACCTCCGAAGCCGCCATCGCCCAGACCGTCGCCGCCGCGTCCGAAGCCGCGATCGCCCACACCATCGCCGCCACCGACGCCACCGCGCAGGAACCGCTCCCCCGCACCGGGGCATCCGGCGACGCGCTTCCCCGCACCAGCACGTCCGACGACGCGATCGCCAAGACCATCGCGTCCCCGCCGCCGCCCACGCGCGGCTGAGCCTCGACCGGCGCAAGCCGTGCACTGGTGCATTTCGCGGCTCGACCGCCCGCACTAACAACGTATGCCGCATCGTGATTTGCAATCACTCTCTGCGAGTATTGCCGATGCAACGATTTGCGGCGTGCGAAGTTTGCCACTCAATACTCGCTGCTCGAGCTCACATGATATTAGAGCCGAGATGGTATTGATACCATCACGATAAGGGGGATTACGTGAAGCTGATGTTTCTCGTCGCCGTGATTGCCGCGTACTGCGCCTGCATCGATTCAGATACACAATCGCCATCGCCATCGCCTTCGCCACAAGCGAGCTTTGTGCGAAACAGCTCCACCATCGATCGATATCGCGTCGATTCCAATCTGGTCGAGATGTACACTCCCGGGGTTCACGAGGTCGGGCTGTTCGACCCGGCGACCGGTCAGATCCAGACCGCGCCGGCAGATCCCGAGACGGCGAACCGGTTGTTCAGCAGCGCCGGCTCGATCGACGGCAATGACCTGATCGATGAGGGTGACCACTCGTGCTCGTCCAGAGACGGAAAGCAGGATTGCTTCTGCGATGGGAGCTGCTGCCGCGACCAGACCACGTGCTGGTGCACCGGTTGCTGATCTCGAGTGCCGGCCGATGTGGCGCCTGGATCGTCGCTGCCTGACCCTGGCCCGCGGCGACCCGGCTGGACAGCGGCGCCCCGCGCGCGATCGACCTTCGATGCTCGACCGAGGTGCGGTCGCGAGAGGCCAACGCGAGACTCGCCGTGGGCGACCGCGAGCGGATGGGGTCGGGGCCCGCGACCGTGATTTGGACTGGCCGGGTTTGCTCCGCACATACCTCGCGGGGTCCGCGCAGGCGCCGGTGGTTCTTCGGCGGGCGCGGCCCCGACGCCCATCCGCGTAGCAGCCCACGGGCGAGTCTCGCGTGTCCGCGCTCTCCCTGGGCGCGTCGCGCGGGCGCCTGCGGTCCTTCGGCGGGCGCGGCCCCGACGCCCATCCGCGTAGCAGCCCACGGGCGAGTCTCGCGTGTCCGCGCTCTCCCTGGGCTCCTGCCCTGGGCTCCTGCCCTGGGCTCCTGGCCTTAGGCCTCGCCCGCGGCGACCAGGCTGAACAGGCGGCGCAGCGGCCGGCGGCGCTGGGCGCGCAGCGCGGCTCCCGACGATGCGGTCTGCGCGCGCGCGACGTGCTTGGCGTGCCCGGCGCGCTCGCGCTCGGTGCCGACGAAGATCTCGCGGGTGCCGGCGAGGACGTCGTACCACGACCACGCCACGCCGAAGTTCTTGTCCTGATCGCCCATGTGGTGGTCGTAGTGCCACGGCAGGTGGTCGCGCGCCCAGGCTGGATCGAGGTGAGCGCGGCGGTGGTCGCGGCGATAGCGGTAGAGGCAGTACCAGATCGTCGAGGTGTAGAACGGCGCGATCGGCAAGAGCGGCACGTGAGCCAGGCCGATGGCGGTCAGCCCGATCGCCTCGCGCGCCTGCGTCGTCGAGCTCCACACCGGCCCTTCGTAGGCCGGGTCGTAGCCGCCGTTGCGGCGAACCGCCTGGTGGTGGTCGTGATAGTGGAACGAGTAGGGGCTCTTGCGATCGCGGCCGAGGCCATGCAGCAGGTACTTGTGGGTCGCCCACTCCCCGTAACCGAACACCGCCAGTGCGATCGGAATCCCCAGCATGCCGAGGACTGTACCGCGGATCGCTCGGCCGACGTCAGGTACGATCCGGCAGATAGGCGCGCGGCACGCGCTCCTGGAGGAACTGTCGGCGGCGCCGTCGATCGAAGTGGCGATACAGGCCGACCATCGTGGCGAACGCGGCGAAGATGCTGCTCGCCGACGCCAGCCAGCTCAGACCGAGCAGCGGCAGCCCCATGCCACCGACCAGCACGATCGCCATGCCGACGATCACGATCCCGACCATGTCGGTCGCGTAGCGCCGGCCCCAGATACCGAACGCGCGCTCGCAGTCGCGGCACCACCCCGATGCCAGGAGGTTGTCTTCGGCCGCGCAGTGCGGACACACCATGCCCGAAGTCTACCTCGCCGCGCGGTCCGGCAAACCGTCGGCCGCGGCGGTCAATGACTTCGCGCCGCGCTGGCACCCGGGGTGAGATCCCAGGGAAGTCCCGGATGCCAGCGCGGTGGAAATAGCCTGTTCGGTGCAGAACCGTTCCGGATCGCGTGGGCCGCCGTCAGTGTCGGTTGTCGTAGCGGATGCCGGCCTCGACCTGCGTGATCGCCGCCCGGGTGAGCTCGAGCGCCTTGGCGCGGTGGCCGCCCTTGTCGTGATCGGCCGCCTCGAGGCTGCCCGCCGCGGCGCGCAGCTGCTCGAGCGCCTGGTGCATCCGCGGCTGCGGCTCGGCGGAGGCGGTGGTGAGCGCACCGCGGCCGAGCGCGGCGGCGAGCACGGCGATCAGGGCAAACGAGGTCAGCTTCCAGGGGTTGCGCATCGAATCTCCTAGCGGACGACACGAGCCAGACGCCGCCGGCAGCGCCGCGGTTAAATCCGGTGTCACCGCCCGGCTGTGTAGAGCGGCGTGTAGTGGTAGAGCGTGCTGGTCGGATCGAGAGTGGCCGTCGCCGCGCCACCGGGGATGAACAGGCGGCCGCCGATCACGGCGCCCGGCGTGCCCGCGCGATCGACGGGCATCGGCTCGCGCGCGGTCCAGGCATCGAGGTACGGATCGTAGCTCTCGACCACGCGGCGCGCGGCGAGCCCGCCCTCGCCGCCGGCGCACACCAGCTGGCCGAGCACGACGCCGTACGCGCAGTCGCCCCGCGTGTCCGGCTCGCCGGGCCGGTGCATCGGCGCCCGCGGCTGCCACGCGCGCGGCACGGCGCCCGGCGGCGGCAGCGCCCACACCTCGCCGCGCGGCTCGGATGCATCGACGCTCGCGAAGCCGCCCGCGACGATCAGCGTGCCGTCGGCCCGCCGCATCGCCGCCGGATGCGCGCGCGGCGCCGGCAGGTCCGGCAGGTGGCTCCAGGTCTGGGTCACCAGGTCGTACTCGAGGCAGCTCGCCAGCGCCGCGGTCGACGACGCGCCGCCGAGCAGGTAGATCCGCCCCGTCGCGGTGACCACGCCCGACGCGCCGCGCTCGTCGCCCGCGGGCAGCGCCGCGATCGCGCGCCACGCCCGGTCGGTCGGGTCGAGCGCGAACGCCTCGCCGTGCGCGACGTGCTGCGCCGCGAGGCCGCCGGCGATGTACAGCGTGTCGCCGACCGCGGTGAGGTTGATGCTGGTCCACGGGACCGCGTCGGGCAGGGCGCCCCACGTGCCGGCCGCGGTGTCGAGCACGTCGACGCGCGGGGTGATGTCGAGCCCCTCGGCCGCGCCGGTGTCGAACCCGCCGGCGACGACGAGGTCGAGCCCCAGCGCGGCGACGCCCGGCTCGAGCGCGCGCCGCGGCAGCGCCGGCCCCAGGCTCCACACCGACACCGCCGCATCGGGCCGCGCCGGCGACGAGCACGCGGCGCCGGCGATCAGCGCGAGCGCGAACGACCGGGACACGCCCGAGTGTAGATCATCCGGCGCGGCCGCGCGCGCGACAGATCGCTACGGCCGCAGGTACTTGAACGCGTGGACCCAGTCGTTGTGCAGAAAGCCCGGCGCGCACCACAGGATGCACAGCGCCTCGACGGCATGGCCGAGCTCGACGCCGCCGACGTCGACCGCCTCCCAGCCGAACTGCGTCAGGATCTCGGTGGTCTCCTGCTTGGCGCGCGCGTCGTTGCCGCAGATGAACATCGACGGCGTGGTCCCGAGCCGGGGGTTCACCATCACCGCGTTGCCGACGCTGTTCCACGCCTTGACGAAGCGGGCCTGGGGCACCTTGGCCTGCAGCCGCCCGATCAGCGACTCGTTCGCGCCGGTGAAGTAGCTCAGCGCGCCGTTCCTGGGCGGCGTATCGGCGATCGGGTTGGTCGTGTCGATCACCAGCTTGCCGGCGAGGTTGGCCGCGCCCGCCTCCGCGATCGCCGGCTCGGCGCCGGTGCCCTTGACGGCGAGCACGATGATGTCGCCCCACGCCGCGGTCTCGGCGACCGTGCCGATCGACGCGTCGCCCTTCGCGCCCGACTTCCACGCGGCGAGCTTGGCGGGCTCGCGGGAGCCGCGCATCACCGGGTAGCCGTGCGCGAGAAAACCATCGCCGAGGACCTCACCGACCTTTCCGGAACCGAGGATGCCGATCTTCTTGGTCATGGCCCCACGGTGTCATGCCGCCTCGACGGCAGCGATCCGGAGTGTCGCCGACGTGGACTGGATGATCGGTCAGGACCGCGCGATCGGCCCGGGCGATCGCCTGGCGCGCGAACGGCGAGGCTCGGCTCACGGCGCCCTGGTCGCGGCGACCGCCGTCACGCCCGGTGCAAGCTGCGCCACAGCGCGAGCCCCCACGCCGGATCGCGCTCGGAGGCCCTGCAGGTGACGATCACGACGTGCGGCGCGATCGCGACCAGGCCATAGACCACGCAGAGGCCGTCGGTCTCGTAGGCCTCGGCCCGGCCGTGGCGCGCGCCGTCGACCACCCGCTCGATCACCGGATGCCGCGCGGGCGCGACGTCGAGCAGCTTGCCGGAGTCGGACTCCGTGGTCTCCATGGTGGTGACCTCGATGACGCGGTCGCCGTCGGTGGCCCAGTAGTAGCCGCTGCTGTCGTCGCGGTTGCCCGTGAACGAGCCGGGAAGCGCGGCCAGCCAGCCGGTGCCGACATCGACCTCGACGGCGAAACGCCGATACCCGATCCGCGATGGCCCGGTGGCGCGGCCGCGCAGCTCGGCGGCACGCTCGTCGTCGCCGAGGTTCGCGACCAGCTCGGCCCACTCGGCGTACGGCAGCGCGAGCTCGCGGTCGGCCTTGCGCGCGGCGCGCAGATCGGCATCGACCCGCTTCATCACCGCCATCTCGGCCTTGTCGATCGGCTCGCGCCACGGCACCTCGTGCCACATCGCGAGCAGCGCGCGCGACCGCTCGAGCTGGCCCGGCCCGCGCTCCCACCACGCGAACGCATCGCCGCCGGCGCCCGGATCCGCGAGCACCGCGTCGCGCCAGGCGGCGTCGCGCGGCCCCATCGCAGTCTGCACCGCGGCATCGACCAGGAACACCCGGCCTGCCGGCATGCCGATCCGCGTCTTGCCGGCCGCCAGCTCGGCCGCGAGCCACCGCGCCATCGCGTCGCGCACGTCATCGGCCTCGTCCCAGGCGTAGTCGATCTCGTCGAGCACCGGCGCCAGCCGGGCGACCGCCTCGTCGCAGTACCCCGGGCCGACCGAGCCGGCCTCGCCGCGCACCCACAGCGAGGCGTCGTCGGCGACCTCGATCGTCAACGGCGAGGCCAGCGGGTGAAGCTCCGCGCGGAGCTTTCCTGCGGCGGTGATCTCGACGCCGGGCCACAGCCGCGGCACGAGCCGGCGAAGCCGCTCGCCGACCTCCCGCGCCCCCGGCGGCTTGCCGAACCAGGACGCGAGCCCCGTCCTGGCCTTGCGCGACGCCGCGCGGCGCTCGAACCGGAAGCCCACCCGGCCACGATACGCGTATCTCCTGATGGCTGCTCGGTTCTGGCGCGCGAGATACCTTTGCGCCCGATCCGCGATCGATCCGCATCGATCCGCGTCCGTCTGCGGAAGATCGCCCCGGCTGCTCCCGTATCATCCAGGCCATGCCCGCACTTGCCGAACTCGACTCCAAGCTCGTCAACGCCTCGCAGGATGTCGCTGCCCCCGCGGTCGCCGAACCCGAGGTCGCCGAGGCGGCCACCGAGATCTCCACCGCGGGCACCGTCCCCGACGTCGCGGCCAACGGCGCGGCCGTCGAGACCGGGGCGACCGCGTCGGAGCAGGCGTTCGGCGACCGGCCGACCGAGGTGTCGGGCCAGTCGGGCCAGCTCGACGGCGGCATGTTCACGCCCGAGCAGTACAGGGCGGCGTGCGACGTGGCCGGCACCCCCGACAAGTGGGACGAGGGCTACGCCGCCGGCCACACCGAGGCCCGGCAGTGGGTCCAGCCCTACGACACCAAGCACGACAACACGTTCACGCTCAAGCCCGGGGAGAGCGCCTCGCAGGCGCTCAAGGACTTCATCGCCGGCCCGTCGATCGGCGACTACAAGACGATCCTCGTCGCGCTCGAACTCGACGAGATCCGCGACGGCATGGGCGACGAGAAGTTCGACCTCCTGTTCGGCTCGACCCAGTCCGAGATCGACGGGCAGATCCCACCGTCGCAGCGCCTCCAGATCAGCTCCGCGATGTACTCGATCCCGTTCGGCGCGCAGATGGAGACGCTCGCGGACGAGTACGACAACTCGCTGCGCAAGGCCGACGAGCCCGAGGCGCCCGCGGTCGCCGCCCTGGTCGAGGAGAAGCCGATCGACGGCGGCGTGACCGCACAGCCGGCGCCCGAGATGATCGCAGACGAGCTCGGCATCCAGCGCGAGCAGGAGCTGGTCTAGCCCAGCGTCGCCCCAGGATCCGAAGTCTGCCAGTAGCACGCACGGCGACGGCCGCCATACCATAGCGATGTGACCGAGCCGTACCGCGACGCCGCCAGCCACCTGCGCGACGAGCTGCGCCGCGCCTGGCTGCGCGTCGAGTACGAGATCCGGCTGGGCTGGGCCCGCGGGCAGCTGCCCGGCGGCGCCGTCCCGGCGAGCGACGCGATCAGCCCGGGCGACATCGGCCGGCTGTTCGCGGCCGCGCGCGGCGAGCGGGGCGCCGACGAGGCCGGCGCGCAGACCGTGCTCGCCCAGTGGCTCGAGCTGCACCGCACCGTCGAGGCCCGCATCGCCGCGTCGCTCGCCGCCCGGGTCCGCTCGCCGCTGATCGACCTGATGCGCGCGTTCGAGCTCACGCCGCGGCAGTGGTCGACGCTGATGTTCGCGCTCCTGCCCGACGCCGATCCCAGCCTGGTGCAGGCCTACCGCTACCTGGCGCGCGATCCGGCGTGCCGCGGCCTCGACGGCCGGCTGCTCGCCCAGCTGGTCTACGACACGCCCGAGAGCCGCTCGCTCATGGCGCGCGACCTGTCGAGCGCCTCGCCGCTGGTGCGCTACCAGCTCGTCGAGCTCACCCCCGGCGACTCGCTGCTGTTCCGCCGGATCCGCGCCGCGAGCCGGCTGGTCCACCTGCTCGACGGTACCGCGATCGGCCTCGATCCCGAGCTCGCCGAGCTCGCCGAGCTGACCTCCGGCACCGCCGCCGGCGAGTTCCCCGACGTCGCGGTCGAGCTCGCCACCGCCGCGATCCGCTCGCCGGACGTCGTGCTCGCCGTCCAGGGCCAGCGCGGCCTGGGCAAGAAGCTGCTGCTCCAGCGCGCCGCCGCGCACTGGAAGCAGCGCCTGCTCGTCATCGACGGCCAGCGGCTCGCCACCATGCACCTGACGCTGCAGGCCGTCGCGCTCCGCGCCGTGGTCCGCGAGCTGATCCTGCTCGACGCCGTCCCCGTCTTCGCCGACATCGACGACGTCGTCGTCCGCGACGGCGACCGCGACGAGCTGCCCGGCTTCTTCGGCGCGCTGCTCGACAGCTGGTCCGGCCCGATCGCGATCACCGTGAACCGCGAGCGCATGCCCCGGATCCACCACCGCCCGCTGGTCCACCTCACCCTCGAGGTGCCGCCGCTCGCCGTGCGCACCACCCTGTGGCGCCAGGTCATCCCCTCGCTCGACGCCACCG
>VBLP01000486.1 GCA_005887925.1 Deltaproteobacteria bacterium
ACGCCAGCGATGCTGGACGCGCTCACCAAGCAAATCCCTCCGGCGGCGATCCTGGTCAAGGGCATGCGAGCCTTCGAGCAGTCCGACGCGGAAGCGTTTCGCGAGCTACGCCGCGGTCCCGATGTCGATCGCTGTCTGTCACTGCTCTGCGCGCACGCGGGTCTCACCCTGATTCATGGCGTCTCGGGGGCGGGAAAGACGTCGTTCGTGCGCGCGGGGTTGCTGCCGAAGCTGAAGGGGTCGTGGAGCCTCTTCACGTCCACGAACGCCGCGGAGGGCGATCCGCTGGGGGAGGCGGGTGCTGCGAAGACGCTGATCGTCGATCAGTTCGAGCAGGCGATCGTGCGACTGTCTCGCGATCCAGCGGGTCCCGGCGCGTTCGAGCAAGCGGTCATCGCCTGGCTGGCAGCGGATGCCGACCGTCGAGCCGTGCTCGTCATCCGCGATGAATATCGCACCGCGTTCGACACCGTCCTCCCCGAGCTGTCCGAGCGCGCGCGATCGTTCGCGCTGCTGCCGCTGCGCGTGGCGGACGCGGCGCACGCGCTCACCACGATCCTCGACAGCGCACGGATCGAGCACGATCCCGGCTTCGTCGGCCGCCTCGTCGACGAGCTCGCCGACGGCGTTCCACCTCGGGTGCGGCCGGCCATGCTCCAGCTCGTCGCGCACGAAGCGTGGGCGTCGCGCCGCCGGTTCGACAAGAACCTGTGGGAGCAAACCCCGACGTCCCGTCGAGCGTTCTTCGAGCGCCACGTTCGATCCACCGTCCTGGGCCAGCTCGCCGCATCGATCTCGCGCTACGACGCCGCGCGAGCGCTGCGCGGGCTCTGTGTCGCCGAGCTGAAGGCAGCGCCCAGGACCGCCGAGGAGGTTGCGACCGCCGAGCAGCTGTCACCGGCGATCGCGCGACAGGTGCTGGACCTGGCCGCCGCGCCTCACGCGCGCGTCGCGCTGGTGGAGATCGACGGCTCGGTCGAGCGCTTTCAGCTGACGCATGATCTGTTCGCCGGCGCTGTGCAGTCCCTGGTCAAGGAAGCCAAGGACCAGCACGACCGGCGGTTCCGCACCTGGGCGCAGCGAATCGGCGGCGGCCTCGCCACGGTGGTGATCGTGCTCGGCATCGCTGCGGCCGTGCTGTGGCGCCGCGCCGACGACCAGCGCCTCGCGGCGGAGCGCGAGAACCGCCGGCAGGTCGCAGCCCGCCTGGCGTCGCACACGGAGCGCCACAGGGCCAATGACCCCAGCGCTGCCCTCGCGCTCGCGGTCGAGGCGCTGAGGGCGACCGCGCCGCAGAGCCCGACGGCGGAGGCCGAGAACGCGCTGCGCGATGCGCTATCGAGCACCTCGGGGCGGGCGCTCGCCGGGCATTCCAGCCCGATCGACAGGATCGCCGTGTCGCGCGATGGACGCCAGCTCGCCACCAGCGATACCAGCGGAACGATTCGCATATGGAAGGTCGAAGATCTCACCGCACCGGCGCATGTCCTGGTCCAGCCCTACTCGAGCAGCTCCATGAGCAGATCCCTGGCGCCGGATGTACTACCCGTCCTCGCGTTCACGCCGGATGGAAACCTGATCGCCGGTGCAGACCTGCTGTGGCGATGGGACCTCCGCAGCCTCCGGGCGGAACCGATGACGCCCCAGCCCTCCCTTCTGAATGCACCGATGCTCTCCTCGGACCGCGGAGTCCTGGTTGCGTGCTCGTGGCAGCCCGCACGGATCTGGATCTGGAACATGGCGTCGCCGGATGTCCGCGCCGGGCGGCCGAGTCGACCCTTGAAGGACTACAATTACTGCGCACCAGAGAAGCTGAGCCCTGACAACCACTGGTTGTTGATCAACGTCTTCGCTCCAGGTGCAAGCGCGAACGCACGACAGGTCTATATCATTCTCGATATCAAGGCGGACAACAGCACACCGATCGTGATCGCAGAATCCGATCTCTTGACGGCTGTGGTGGACGGTAGTCCCGAAGGCAGACATCTCCAGGTGCTCGCGCTCACGGACGACCGGCGCATCGTTGTCCTGGTGAAGGAGACCGGTGCAGCGCGCATGATCGAGGTGGCCGACAATGGTGCGTTGCGCGCGGGCCCGGTGAAGCTCGAAGGCAAGCTGATCGCGCCGGCAGCCTGGGATATCGCGCATCCTGGCTCGCTGTTCGTCGGTCTGGAACAGGACCGCATCTGCCGCCTCGACCTCCAGCAGGACGATATCAGGCCGACATGCCGCACCATGCCGGGTGGGCTGCGCGTGGTCCGCGGTGGCTGGGTCGTCACCACGCAAGCGGTCCGCAGAGAGAGCCTGTGGCATCCGGCCGGCGATGCGGAGACCGCGATGGCGGACAGCGCCGTGGGGCTTCTGCACGGTGCGCCGGTCGATGTCGCTGATCTCGACGATGCGGGCACGGTGCTGGGCGCAGCGACCGGCGCTCTCGGGCGGGTCTGGTTCATCGCCGAGAACGAGCCGGTCGTCGATGGTCGATTCCAGGTCGCCAGCTACAACCGCAACGCGGCGAGCGTCCGCGCGATCGAGGCGGACATGGTGCAACGTACAGCGACGTCCGCTCGCGGGACGAACCGGCCGCCTGCGTATGCTCCGAGCACGAGCTCCGACGCGATCGCAGATTCCGCGATCGATCACGAGCGAGGGATCCGTGCCAGCCTGGTGCGCGACCGCGAGATCATCGTGCAGCGACTCGGCGGGGGCGAGATCCGCCGGCTCGTGGCGCCGGCCGGGGTGCAATTGAACGGCTTCATGCACGGCACCCAGCGCTGGGTCGGCCTGCAGCACGGGCGATGGGTCCTGGCCACCGACGATGCGAAGAACGTGTACCTCTGGGACCTCACCGCAGCGACGGACTCGCCGGTCCGATCCGCGTCGTGCGGCAGCACCCTGAGCGAGATCACGGTATCGCCGGACGCGCGATGGATCGTGCTGACCGGGGCGGGGAATGGCAAGGAGCGCGCCGAGACCTGCGCCGCCTCGCTGGTCGACCCGAGAACGGACGTGCGGTGGGACGCGCAGCGCTGGCCCACCTTCAGCAACGATGGATCGTGGGTGGTGTTCAAGGCATACGACGGATCTTCCCAGCTCTGGCGTATGGCAGACCACCCGCAATGGCAAGCATGGCTGGGTAACGATGTCGAGAAGGCCTACTTCTCCTTGGCTGGCAACCATCTCGTGATCGGCGGCCACAACGGCGCTGCGCTGTGGACGCGCCGGGCGCAGCAGTGGTGGCGGTACCCGCTCGCAGCCTCGGCGACGTCGCATTTCAGGACCGCAGCGTTCAGCGCCGACGCGCGCTGGCTGGCGATCGCGGCGGATCAGATCGCTGTCTGGAAGCTGGACGACCAGAACGGAGGAGAACCCTGGCGCGTGTTCTGGGAGGAACGCCCGATCGACCAGCTGCGCTTCCGGCCGGACTCCCGGCAGCTGGCGGCCGGTGGCACCTTCGGGAGCGGCGTGGTCGCATGGAACCTCGCACAGCCCGAAGCTGCCATCCGGCTCGCCGAGATCCGGGAAACGTCCTTCGAATCCTTTCGCTACTCGGAGGATGGACAGCATGTCGTGGTGACCGACGCGTCACGCGGCCAAGGAAGGCTAGATGTCGCGCTGTGGTTCTCCGGCGAGGTCGCCCTGACGGCGCGCGCGCAGCAGCTCGGCGGCCGCAACCTCACGAGCAACGAATGGCGCGATGCATTCGGCGCAGCGCCCTATCGCAAGACGTTTCCTGGACTGCCCGAGCACGAGAGCCGGATCATCGAGTTCGTACGACGCGGCCAGCGGCTCGTGAAGTCAGGTGACATCGCGTCTGCGAGCGCCTCGTATCACCAGGCTGCGCTGAGCGCCATCGAGCGCGTCGACCCGGAGCTACTGCGCAGCGTGTGCGCATGCGGCGTCGAGAGCGGGCTCGCGGCCTCGGTCCTCTCCGCATGCGATCGCCTCGTCGCCCTTGCCCCGCAGGCTCCGATGGCGGTGAGCGCGTATGCGACGGCGATGCTGGCCATCGGCGACCGGAGCGCTGCAGCGAGGTCTCTCCGCACCCTCATCGAGGTCTGGCATACAAGCGGAAGTGATCTGTGGGCCGGAGCCCCCGGCAATACCTTCGCCGACCGGGACAAGTGGCTCGACCAGCTGGAGCATGGCCAGACACCCACGGTGAAGCTGGGAGCATCCGACTGCGCATACCGCGTGACGAATCCCCCCGCGGTTCGCTCGAACTGAACGGCTGTCCTGATCCGACCACGCCACGCGCCACCGTGGCATGCTGCCCCGCACCTCGACCGCCCCGACGCGGGGCAAGGAGCGAACACATGCGGGTATCACGTGCTTCCATGATGGTTCTCGTTGCCGCGCTCGCAGCGGTGGCGGCGCGCGAGGCCGCGGCCCAGCCCGCGACAGCCAGCCAGCGAGCGTTCACCTCGGCGCGCCAGGCGCTCGATGCCGCGATCGCGGCGCACGGCGGCCTCGATGCGCTGAAGGCGATCAAGGACGTCCAGCGCACCGGATCCGGAACCGCCTACAACCAGGGCCAGAGCCTCAAGCCGGGGACGCAGTACACCACGCGCGCCGTCACCGTGACAACGGTGGTCGACTTCGCCCGGGGTCGCAGCGCCACCGAGACGGTCACCACGCCCGCCGGCGGACTCCGGACGCCGTCGCGCGCCGTGCTCAAGGGCGACGAGGGCTTCACGGTCGCCGTGCTGACCAACGTGGTGTCGCCGATGAGCCCCGCGGCGGTGTCGGGAGCCAAGACCGCGCTGCGCCGCGATCCGGTGGCGCTGCTGCTCACTGCGGCCGGGCGCGCCGAGACCCTGCGCGATCTCGGCGACGCGACCTTCGAGAATCCGACAACGCCGTGCTGGGAGACACCTCGACCGAGGTGGTGCTCTCGGACTACCGGCCGGTCGGCGGTGTGCAGCTGCCGCACCACCTGGTCACGCGCGTCGGCGGTGATGTGGTCCAGGACCTCCAGTTCACCGAGGTCAAGGCCAACACCAATCCCGGGGATGCGCTGTTCGAGCCGCCGGCCGGCGCGGTGACCCGCCAAGCTCGTGCCCGGACCGACGACCGTGGTGGCGAGCAAGATCTCCGACGGCGTGTTCTTCCTCGAGGGCAGCTCTCACAACAGCCTGGCCGTGGTGCTCGCCGACTCGATCCTCCTGATCGAGGCGCCGCTCGGCGAGGACCGCTCGCAAGCCGTGATCGCCAAGCTCGCCGAGCTCGCGCCCGGCAAGCCGGTCAAGGCCGTGGTGGCGACCCACTATCATTACGATCACTCCGGCGGTCTGCGCGCGTACATCGCGCGAGGCGCCACCCTCTACACCACGGCGGGCAACCGCGTATTCCTGACCAAGCTGGCGGCGACGCCGCACCTCATCAAGCCCGATTCGCTGGCGCGCGCGAAGGCCAACCCCACGATCGAGGTGGTCGCGAACAAGAAGGTGCTCGGCGACGCGGCGCACCCCGTCGAGCTGTACGAGGTGGGCCCCAGCCCGCATGTCGACGAGATGCTCGTGGCCTACCTGCCCAGGGACAAGCTCGTGTTCGTGAGTGATCTGTTCACGATCCCGCCGCAGGGACCGATTCCGCCCGGCACACCGGCCAATCGCGAGTTCTCGGACAAGCTGAAGAAGCTCGGCCTCGACGTGCAGGCGATCGCACCCGGCCACGGCCGGCTCGGCACGATCAAGGACCTCCAGAAGGCGCTCGACACCCCGGCGCCGAAGTAATCATTGTCGCATTGATCGGGAGCCACGGCGACTCAACCGCGCGACGCGACGCGCGGAGGGGTGAATGGGCCGGCTTCGCCGGACCAGAGGGGGCGGGAAAGCCCCCTCTTGATCGAGGCGGAACAGGGACGCTGACCGAAGGTCAGTGCGTCCCTGTGTAGTCAGTCGGCGACGATCAGCCCGCGATCGATCAGCCGGACGACGCCGTGGCGCGCCGCCGACCACTGCCGCGTCGCGTATGGACAGGGCTGGCCGACCGCGCTGACGAGGTCGAGCAGGCGGAACCGGCTCGTCGCCTCGTGCCGCACCCAGTCGTCGGACGGCGAGCGCGCCCAGGTGCCGATACCGTCTCCGGCCAGGCGCTGGTGCCGGATCGTGCCGTCGGGAAAGCCGGCGAGCAGGTGGTCGACCACGCCCGCGAGCGCGCGCAGCGGGATCGGACGATCGGTGATCTCCGACCACCGCACGAGTGCGGCCAGGCCGCGGATCACGTCGTAGAAGTAGAACCGCGGAAAGCACGGCTCGCGCCAGGCGTGCTCGCGGGTGCGCTCGGCGGCGTTGTGCCGGGTCTGCGAGCCGTGCATCAGCTGCCGCTCGATCAGGAAGCCGGCGGCGCGCTCGACGAACGCGGCGTGCTCGGCGGTCCAGCCGGCGCGCCGGCCGAGCAGCATCGCCTCGAACGGCGCGATCGTCGCGACCATCGAGCTCGGGCATTCATCGCTGCAGCGATAGGCCGTGTCGTCGCAGTTGAGCCCGCCGTCCGCCATCTGGTAGCGCACGAACCACGGCCGGATCCACGGCAGCTCGCGATCGACGTCGCGCCCGCACGCCGCGAGCACCTGCGCGATGCAGCCGAGCGCGCAGTGACACAGCACATCGCGGTTCGGATCCACGCCGGCCGGGAGCTCGCCGGGCGCGACCGGGAAGATCTTGACCGGGAATGCGTCGAGCGCAGCGACCATCCGCGTCACGGCGCGCTCGGGGATCCGGCGCGCCTCTCCCATCTCGTGGAGCAGCAGCATGTGCCACCACGGCGAGTCCCATTTCGGCCAGTACGCGTCGGCGTCGAGGCTGCGCTGCGCCGCATCCGAGCCCAGGTACTGCGCCGACTCGGCGATCCCGCGCTCGACCGAGGTGCGGTGTGTGAGCTGCGGATCGGGCACGTCGGCCAATCTACGGCGCAGATCATCGAGCGCGGTCATCACCCTGCTGTATAGCACTGCAGCCGCACAGCTATCTCGAAAATGAGCCACCGGATCTGGCCACCGGCCTGCTGGCGCAGCGCGGCGCACTGACGCGGTGAAACGACTGAGGTTAGAGTGGTGGCATGAAGCTGTCGCTGGTCATCGCCCTGGTCCCCGCCGTCGCCGCCGCGCAGCCCAGGCCCGGCGCGATCCTCGATGACCTCGCGGCGACGCACGCCTTCGAGGAGGTCGCGATCTCGCCGGACGGACAGCGCGTCGCGTGGGTCGAGAAGGTGATCGAGCGGGGCCGCGACACCGGGCGGGCCGCGGTGTTCGCCGCGCCGCTCGACGGCAAGCGCCCCGCGGTGCGGATCGGCGAGGGCCGCCACCTGGCGTGGTCGCACGACGCGACGCGGCTGGCGTACATCGACAAGCAGCTGTACGTCGCGACGATCGGCGGCGGGGCCCGGAAGCTCACCAGCGTCGCCGGCTACCTGACCGATCCGGCGTGGTCGCCCGACGACGCGCGGATCGCGGTGCTGTTCGCCGAGCACGCGGCCAGCGGCGGCGGCGCGATCGAGGCCCGGCCGCCCGAGACCGGGCTGATCGGCGGCGAGATCCACAACCAGCGGCTGACGCTCGTCGATCCACGCTCGGGGGCGGCCCGGCAGGTGTCACCCGCCGAGCTCAACATCTACGAGTACGACTGGTCGCCCGACGGCCGGACGTTCGCGCTGACCGCGGCGCCGGGACCGGGCGACAACAACTGGTGGACGGCGCAGCTGTACACGATGCCGGCCGCCACCGGCGCGATGACGGTGCTCCACAAGCCCGCGCTGCAGATCGCGCTGCCGCGGTGGTCGCCCGACGGCGCGACGATCGGCTTCATCGGCGGGCTGATGAGCGACGAGGGCGCGACCGGCGGTGACGTGTTCACGGTCCCGGCGGCGGGGGGCGCCGCCACCAACCGGACGGCGGCGCGGCCGTCATCGCCCAACACGCTCACGTGGCTGTCGCCGTCGCAGATGCTGATCGCCGAGTACGTCGGCGGATCGAGCGCGCTCGGCATGCTCGACGTGGCGACCGGCAAGCTCGAGCGGCTGTGGCAGGGCGACGAGGGCATCCACACCGGCATCTTCAGCAACTACTCGGTCTCGCGCGACGGCAGGACGGTCGCGGTGATCCGCTCGGACTGGCAGCACCCGCCCGAGATCTGGGCCGGGCCGATCGGCGCGTGGAAGCCGATCACCTCGCTCAACGCCGGTCGCCGCGCCGCGTGGGGCCCGGCGAAGAGCCTGTCGTGGACCAGCGATGGCTTCTCGGTGCAGGGCTGGCTCCTCTACCCGCGCGGGTGCACGGCGGGCCGGCGTCGGTGGCGACCCCGCGCTGGCCGCAGCCGGCGCTCGATCCGGCGATCTTCTCGGCGCTGGGCTACTTCGTGTTCCTGCCCAATCCGCGCGGCAGCTACGGCCAGGGCGAGGCGTTCACGCGGGCCAACGTCAAGGACTTCGGCGGCGGCGACCTGCGCGACGTGCTCGCCGGCATCGACGCGGTGCTCAAGGCCGCGCCGGTCGATCCCAGGCGGCTCGGGCTCATGGGCTGGAGCTACGGCGGCTACATGACGATGTGGACGATCACGCAGACCCAGCGGTTCAAGGCGGCCGTCGCCGGCGCCGGGATCGCAAACTGGCAGAGCTATTACGGACAGAACGCGATCGATCAATGGATGATCCCGTACTTCGGTGCATCGGTGTACGACGATCCCGCGGTGTATGCCAGGAGCGCGCCGATCTCGTTCGTCAAGCGCGTGACCACGCCGACCCTGATCGCGGTCGGCGAGCGCGACGGCGAGTGCCCACCGCCCCAGTCGTACGAGCTGTGGCACGCGCTGAGGACGCTCGGCGTCCCCACCGATCTCGTGGTGTACGCCGGCGAAGGCCACCTGTTTCGCGACTCGGCGCACAAGCGCGACCTGCTCGAGCGCGCGGCCGCATGGTTCGATCGCTACCTGCGCTGACTCTCGGCCGGCGGGTCAGTAATTCGCGGTGAGATACTCGATGATCGGGGGCTGCGTAGACCGTGACCATCTTGTTGACCTCGGCGGTCCAGAACTCCTTGCCCTTGCCGGGTGGCTGGGTCGTGATGTAGTCGCGCGAATGGCAGGTCACGCACACGATGTCCGCGCGGAGGAAGCCCTGATCGCCGGTCTTCTTCAGGGCCGAGGTCTCGGCCGGCGTCGCGTAGGTCACCGGCTTGGCCAGGGTCGCCGCGGCCAGGCCCGCGATCAGGGTCGCCGCAGCGGCGGCGGCGAGCGCATGTCTTCGCATCATCGTCCTGCCTTTCGTCATGCGGCCTGCACGTGGATGGTCTCGACGAGATTGCGCATGTAGCCCGCGGGATTCCACCGCGGCTCCATCGGCTGGACCTCGCCGCTCCGGCTGGTCGCGCGCACCATGAGCACGGCGGCGCCGGCCGGCAGCTTCACCGTGGTCTGCCAGGTGCGGAACGAGTACTTGCCGAGATCGCGGCCGAGCACGGTCGGCTTCCAGGTCTTCCCGCCGTCGGACGACAGCGCGACCTCCTTGATGCCGTTGTCGCCGTCGAACGCGATGCCGCGCACCGCCGTCGCGCCCGCCTTGATCGCGGCGCCGTCGGCGAGGTTGGTGATGAACGATCGCACGTCGAGCCGCCCGATCGGCACGGTCTTGTCGGGCTTGCCGCCGGCGGGCACGCAATGGCAGTCATTATCCGGAATGCGATAGGCGGTCTTCATCCAGAAGCTGTCGAGCTCGCCGTCGATCACGGTGATCTGGTTGACGTGCTTCATCCAGTACGTGCCGTAATAGCCGGGCACCACGACGCGCAGCGGATAGCCGTTGAGCCACGGCAGATCGGCGCCGTTCATCGCCCACGCCAGCATCACCTGGCCGTCGCGCGCGTGGTCGATGTCGAGCGCCTTGGTGAAGTCGGGCGTCGCGGCGACCACCGGCTTGTCGAGCCCGTCGAGCACGACCTGGCGAGCGCCGGCCGCGACACCGGCCCTGTCGAGGACGGTCTTGAGCGGCACCCCCTTCCAGCGCGCGTTGCCCATCGCGCCGTTGCCGAGCTGGCCGCCGGCGACGCGGGGCTCGAAGAACGCCCGGCTGTTGCCCGAGCACTGGTTGACGGCGACGATCTCGGTCGCCGGCATCGCCCTCAGGTCCTTGAGCGACAGCGACAGCGGCTTTCCGACCTTGCCGCCGACCTCGAGCCGGAACGTGTCGGGATCGATCTCCTTGGGGATATCGGCGAGGTGATAGCGAACGAAGAACGCATCGTTGGGCGTGATCGCGCCCTCGTCGAACACCGCGAACGGCGTCTCGAGCTGCGGCGGGCGCTCGGTGACCCGGATCATCGGCCGCTTCTGCGGGTACTGCACGAGCGGCCGCGCGCCGTTGACGAACGGCAGGGTCACCCCCTGCGCCCAGGCGCGACCGCCGATGAGCTTTCCGCCGGTGAGCACCGCGGCGAGGCCACCAGCACCGCGGATGAACTGACGCCTGTCGAGCATGACGGCTCCTCGGCGGTACCTGGCCGCCCGCGGGGCACGCTACTTCGTGCGCGGATGGGTGGTCAAGAACCCACCCGGCGCCGTCGCTGCCTCGGCGCAACCTGCGGCGGCACTAGCGGGAGTACGCAATGGCGTCCGAGGGCGAGCGCGGGCGACTGGCCGGCCTCGTCGGCTCTTGGGCGCCGGGTTCTGCGCCACTGATCGCCGACACCAGGAGCGCCGGCAGCGCCGCGACCCCGAACACCAGCAGCACCGGGAACACCACGAGCGAGAGCGGGATCAAGACGAACGCGCCGATGGTGAGCACCACCGGCGTCAACAGCACGGCCACGGCCAACGCGCCGAAAATAAATCGCTTCTGCATGACTCTAGTAAGGAGCAAGTCTCTGGCCAGACCTGCCCGAGTTCCTCGCAGACCCCCGATCCCCTTGCGCGTACGGTCTCGAACCGCGTTTTTGCTCGATCGCTTGCCCGGCTCCGTCTCCTGCCCGCGACCGCAAGCACCGCGATCCATGTAGGTCGATCGCGGAAAGCCGCAATTCGTGCGTGTCGATCTGCGTCCGCCGCAGCCTCTGCGATGATCATGGTTTCCCGTCGCCTTGTGAGCGAATCCGACAGCTGGGGGGTATTTCCCATCGCGAACACCCGGGTCGGCGCTGACCCACGTCGTTACCGGTCGAGCAGGCGGCCGTGCGCGCCATCCCACAAGCTCACGGCAGCGGCGCCGTCGGCGGTGGCGAGCAGGCCGCCTCCCGGCGAGATCGCGATGTCGTCGACCACGCGGTCGAAGCTCTTGAAGATGCCCCGTGACTCGCAATCCACGCCTCACGATGTCGCACCCAACCGGCGGTTGCAACCTGCGCTCAGTACCAGTGGTGCCCCACCCAGAACCGCTGCGCGGCATCCCACGAGCCGTAGCGATCGGTGACGTAATGGCTCGCCGCGGAGTACTGCTTCGAGAAGTCCGTCGACTGGTAATCCGCGCCCATGTAGCGCTTGCGCGTGGCCTCGATCATCTGGAAGGCGCCGAACGCCGACGAGTGATTGCCCGGCGTGCCGTCGCCGCGGCCCTGGGCATGGAGGTGTCCCGCGGTCGTGCTGCCGCCGGACTCGTGCATCATGATCCATTGCGCGGCGGACGGAATGCCGCCGTGCGGAATGACCAGCTCGTCGGCGGTGAAGGTCTCGAACGGATCCGTGTTCATCGTGGCTCCTTGCATGGCTGATGTCCGTTCCAGCTGCAGGCGCGGTGCCACGCGCCGGCTGCCTCCCGCGGGAATCACCTCGTCACCCGCGGTCGACAGCGCCGTGCACTCGACGTGAACACGAACTGTCATCGCGATCGCGGACCGCGCGGCCGTGCAGTCCGGAACACGGACATTCCGGCGGCGCCGGCGGCGCATCGATCAGCCGGCCGCGGCTACTCGAGTGGCCGGCCCGCCGCGCTCAGCCGCCACAGCCGGCCGCCACGAGGTCGTGGTCGGCCTGATCGACCGAGATCTCGTGCAGCGCGCCCGTCGGTATGCCCGACAAGCTCCAGAGCCGCCCACTGGACAACTGAGGCGACAGCGCTACTCGAGGAACGTCCACGTATCGGCGCCGTCGAACCGTCGGACCCGCGCCGCCGCGACGATCGCGGGCTCCATCAGGCGCGCGTTGACGCCCATGCGATCGAGCGCCGGATCGAGCGGCGACCAGTGCGTGATGCAGCCGCAGGTCGCGCAGTGATGGAGATCGAGCGACTTGTCGCCCCACCGGTAGGTCACCGTCGGGCCGGCGACCCGGACCCGGGTCGGCGAGTAGTACGACCACAGCGCGCCGGTCCGGCGGCAGATCGAGCAGTTGCAGGACGTGAGCTCGAGCGGAGCGGCGTCCACCGAGATCGTGACCGCGCCGCAGTGACAGGATGCGTCGACCATGCGCGCGCATCGTACCGAGGCTTCCCCGGCCCAGCCGCTTTACTGCCAACTGATCTGCAACGAGCCCTGTCTCTCGGGCGTGCAACGCAACAACATGCGACGGTGGCTGATGAGCGTCCGTCATGGAGTGGCGGGTGCACCAACTCGTCCCCCATGCAGTGACCCGAGTCGATCACTTCGACAGCGACAGGTAGATCGTCGCGCCGTCGCGGTAGACCAGCAGCAGGGCGCTGTCCGTGGCGGACCGGGCGGCGTCGCGGAACGCGTCGACGCTGGTCACCGGCTTGCGGTTGACCTCGACGATGACGTCGCCCTCGCGCAGGCCGGTCGCGGCCATCGGGCCGCGGCGATCGAGCCTGGTGACCACGACGCCGTCGACGTCGGCGGGCACGTGGAGCTGGCCGCGCAGCGCGCGGTCGAGCGGCTGGACGGCGAGGCCGGACAGGATGCCATCGTCGACGATCGTGGAGCCGCCCTGCCCGCCCTGGCCGGCCGGGGTCTCACCGAGCGTGACCGGGACGGTCATCGGCTTGCCGTGGCGCTCGATCTGCAGCGACAGCTGCTTGCCCTTGCCGGCGGGGGCGATCGCGTTGCGCAGGTGGGCCGAGTCGTTGATGGACGCGCCGTCGACGGAGACGACGACGTCACCGCGCTGGAGGCCGGCCTTGGCCGCCGGACTGTCGCGGGTCACGTCGGAGACCAGCACGCCGTGGCGGGCGGTCAGGTCCATCTGCTTGGCCAGGTCGGGGGTGACGTCCTGGATGGCGACGCCGAGCCAGCCGCCCGATGCCCTGGTAGCCGCCGGTGCGGGACGCGATCGCGGTGTTGATGCCGACCAGCTTGCCGTCCATGTCGACCAGCGCGCCGCCGGAGTTGCCGGGGTTGATCGCCGCGTCGGTCTGGATGAAGTCCTCGTAGTCGGTGATGCCCACGTTCGCGCGGCCGGTGGCGCTGATGATGCCCATGGTCACGGTCTGGCCGAGGCCGAACGGGTTGCCGATCGCCAGGACGAGGTCGCCGATCCGCGACCTGGAGGAATCGGCGATCTGGATCGCGGGGAGCTGCTTGGCGTTGACGCGCAGCACGGCGATGTCGCTCTGCGGATCGGTGCCGACGACCTTGGCGTCGAGCTCGCGGCCGTCCTTGAGCGCGACGCGCACGGTGTCGGCGTTGGCGACGACGTGGTTGTTGGTCATGATGACGCCGTCGGACGCGACGATCACGCCGGACCCGAGGCTGCGCTCGCGCTGCGGGGCGCGCTGCGCGCCGCGCTCGTCCCGACCGGGGAGATCGAAGAAGTAGTGGAAGAACGGATCCTGGGAGAACGGCGACATCTCCGGGCGGTTGACCTGGCGCTCGGAGAACACGTTGACGACGCTGGGCGTGACCTGGGCGGCGACATCGGCGATGGTCCGGCCCGACGGCAGCTGCACCACCGACGCGCCCGGCGCAGCCGGCGTCGGGGATTTCGCGGTCGGTGTCTGGGAAGGCGCGGTCGGGGCGGGTGCAGCCTGGTCGCGAGCCTGATCGCGAGACAGGGTGACCCTGTCGCAGGCGGCAATGGCGGCCATGGCGATGCAGCCGCCGAGCAAGAGGGAAGACCTTGTCGGAAGACGCATGGAAACTCTCCTGGTGTTGCTACCGGGGTAACCATGGTCGCTGGAATGGCAATTCCCGCCAGCGCCCGGGCGCGCCGTGGTGCAGATCGCCGAGCGCACGGGCACACCGCGCGGTGTGGCAGATGCTGGTCAGCGCGCCCCGATCACGATGTACTGCTCGGGCAGCTCGGTCGCTGACAGCGACGCGCGCAGGCCCGCGCGGGTCAGCGCTCCGAGGATCTCGTCGGGCGGCAGGCGATGCTCGGGCGGCGGCCCGTGGCTCGACTCGCGCTTGAAGTCGACGATGGCGAGCTTGCCGCCGGGGCGGAGCGCGCGGGCCAGGGCGCGCGCGTAGGCGTCGCGATCGTCGATGTGATGCCAGACGTCGACCACGAGGATGCGGTCGATCGAGGCCGGGGCGAGCTCGGGATCGGTCGGCGGCGTCTGGACCGCGCGCAGGTTGGGCAGCTGCTCGCGGGCGGCGCGCTCGGTGATGTGGCGGACCATGTCGGGCTCGATGTCGGTCGCGATCACCTGCCCGTCGGGCACGGCGCGCGCCAGCCGCACCGAGAAGTAGCCGGTCCCCGCGCCGATGTCGGCGATGACCATCCTCGGGCCGAGCTTGAGCGCCGCGACGACGCGCTCGGGCTGCTGCCAGGCATCGCGCTCCGGGGTATCCCACACCTTGGCCCACTCGTCGGCATGATCGAAGCGGTGGTGCATGGCGCTGTGGTGCTCGGGTTGCGGTACGGCCGGCGGCGGCGCGGACGGCTCGCCACGGGGCGTTCCACAGGCGATCAAGGTGATCAGGGCGAGCCGGTGCATCGCCGGGACCATGGCGCCGACCGGCGCTGCGATGCAAGTGCGATGAGCTGCGACCGTGTGCACCGCGGCGACGTGCCCCACGGCCGGCGCCGACCGGGTCGGCGGTCGATCGCTCGTCGGATTTCCGGCCGCGCGGGCCTGGGCGCGGCGAGCGGGCGCTGTACATTCCCCCGGCGCATGCGCGGCTGGCTGTACACGTGCCTGGTGCTCCTCGCCGCGCCGGCACACGCCGACTGCCCGCACACCGGCGCGCACGCCGCCAAGACGATCCCCGTCGCGCAGGGCGCGATCACGGTCGACGGCAAGCTCGATGACGCGACGTGGGCGACCGCGTGCTTCATCGACGACTTCGAGCAGAAGCAGCCGACGTACGGCGCGTCGCCGTCGCGCCGGGTGACCACCGCGGTCGCCACCGACGGCGAGACGCTCTACATCGCGGCGCGGATGTGGGCGACCGGACGCGACGACATCGATGATGCGCTGACCCAGCGCGACGACACCCAGCAGGCCGAGCGCTTCATCGTGTCGGTCGATCCGTCGCACACCCGGCGGATCGCCTACAGCTTCGCGGTCACCGCGGCGGGCGTGCGCGCCGACTGGATCCACACCGACGACACCGAGAGCGCCCGCGACGCGACGTGGAACCCGGTGTGGCGCGCCGCGACGCAGCTGCTCGCCGACGGCTGGACCGCGGAGCTCGCGATGCCGCTGTCGCAGCTCCGGCTGCCGGCGACGCCGCAGAGCAGCTGGGGCATCAACTTCAACTGGTACATCCCGCGCCGCAACGAGGACGTGTTCTGGCGCGCCGTGCCGCGCGACCGTACGGCGTGGGCGAGCTGGTTCGGCGAGCTCACCGGGCTGCCGCGCATCGAGCGCCGCCTGGGCTTCGAGCTCCTGCCCTACGCCGCGAGCCAGGTGACGGTCGACGAGTCGCCGACCGGCGCGCTCGCGAAGCGCACCACGATCGGCGCCAACGTCGGCGTCGATGCGAAGTTCCGGCCGCTGTCCGGGCTCACCGTCGCGGCGACGATCAACCCTGACTTCGGCCAGGTCGACGTCGATCCGGCGGTCGTCAACCTGACGGCGTTCGAGATCCGGCTGCCCGAGAAGCGGCCGTTCTTCATCGAGAACGCCCCGCTGTTCGGCAACGCCGGCGGCGCCTACTTCTACAGCCGCCGGATCGGCGCCCTGCCCCGCGAGCTGCCCAGCGCCGACGAGATCGCGCTGCCGAGGCAGGTCCGGATCCTCGGCGCCGCGGCCGCCGGCGGCTACATCGCCGACCGCACCCAGGTCGCGGTGCTCGGCGCGCTGACCGGCTCGGCGACCGCCGACGCCATCGTCGACGGCTCGCGCCGGGAGCTCGCGGTCGCGCCGCTGACCGGCTGGGCCGCCGCGCGGATCGAGCACCAGGTCGGGGCGTCGCTGCTCGGCGCCACCGCGACCGCGGTCGAGCGCGACCTCGGCGACTCGTCGCTCGCGCGCCTCTTGCCCCGGACCGCGCTGGTCGGCGGCGGCGACGCCCGGCTGCGCAGCGCCGATGGCACCTACGACCTCGCCCTCGTCGGCGGCATCACCTCGGTGTTCGGCACGCCGGAGGCGATCGGGCGGGTCGAGACCAGCTCGGCGCACTACTTCCAGCGCCCCGACGCGGACTACTTCCACCTCGATCCGGCCGCGCGGCAGCTGATCGGCTGGCACGCCGTGGCGACCGGCAGCAAGCGCGCCGGCGAGTGGCAGGGCGCCGCGCAGGTCAACGTCGAGTCGCCGGGCTTCGAGCTCAACGACCTCGGCGTGCTGCAATCCGCCGACGACATCAACCTGGCGGCCGACGTCCGCCGCATCGTGACCTCGCCGAGCGCGCCCGTGTTCCAGTGGGACGTCGGCGGCGGCGCGATCGCGGCGTGGAACTTCGGCGGGCTGCGCAAGCCGGTCGATCTGCACGCCAGCGCCAACCTCACGTCGCTGGCGTTCAACACCGCGTCGATCGCGCTCGACGTCACGACGCCGGGCGGCTCCGACGATCTGACGCGCGGCGGCCCGGTGATGCGGACCGGCTGGGCCGGATCGATGACGATCGTCGCCTCGACGCCGCGCGGCCGCGCGCCGCAGCTGACGGCCACGCTCGTCGGCGAGCTCAGCTCGACGCTCGAGCAGGGCGTGCGCGCCTCGGCGAGCGCGAGCGCGCGCTTCACCCGGGCGCTGCGGCTCGACGTCACGCCGTCGCTGACCTGGATCGAGACCCGGCGGCAGTACGTCACCGCGGTCACCGGCGCGGGCGGCGGCGAGCGCACGTTCAACGAGCGCTACCTGTTCGGCCAGCTGCATCGCAGGGAGGCGGCGCTCGAGCTCCGCGCGACGTGGTCGCTGTCGCCCGAGCTCGCGCTGACCGTGTACGCGCAGCCGTTCGTGTCGGTCGGACGCTACGACCGGCTCGGCGAGCTCGCCGCCGCGGGCTCGGCCGACGTGCGGTGGTACGACGCGACGGCGCACGTCGACGCGACGGCGCAGGCCGGCGCGATGCGCGACATCGTCGACGGCGCGACCGGGTTCTCGATCGACGAGCCGGACTTCACGGTCGCGTCGCTGCGATCGACGACGGTGCTGCGCTGGGACCTCGGCCCCGGCAGCACGCTGTTCCTGGTCTGGCAGCAGCTCCGGCAGGGCGCCACCCCGCGCGCGCAGCCGCTGCACTCGGCCGCGCCCGACGTCGCGACCGAACCCGGGGTCCACACCGTCGCGATCAAGCTGTCCTACTGGTTCGGTTGATCGCGGCGGCGCGATCGGATCACAGCTTGCTGCGCAGCCGGGCCAGGACCATCGCGGCCAGCGTCTCGCGGACCTGATCGTCGAGCTCGCGCGACGGCTCGCGGCCGAGCGCCGCGATCAGGGCGTGCTTGCCGAGCGCGTAGCCGTAGGCGGCCGACACCGCGGTGAGCAGCGTGACCTCGATCTCCGCGATCAGCTCGCGACGCCGCTCCGGCGCGACGCTGCGCGCGATCTGCTCGGCGACGATCGCCAGGCCGCGGTCCTGCAAGCCCAGCGCGTGGCTCGCCGCCGGGCGCTCGCTCGCCAGCATCCACCGCATCAGCCGGAGGTGCACCGGATCCTGCAGGGTGCGAAACAGGATCTCGAGCAGCTCGCTGGGCCGGCCCAGCGCGTCGGGCTCGCGCAGCCGGGCGAGCACCAGCTCGCGCATCTTGCGCAGCCGGCGCTCGAGCGTGGCCTCGATCAGCCCGGCGTAGGTCCCGAAGTAGTGCGTGATCAGCGCGTGGCTGACCCCGGCCTCGCGCGCGACCTCCTTGAGCCCGACCTGGTCGGGCTGAGACCCGGCGAACACCTGCTCCGCCGCATCGAGGATCTCCTGGCGCGCGAGCTCCGGTGGCCGGCGGCGCCGCGGCTGCACCCGGCCCTGCAGCGCGGCGATGCTCCGGCGGGCGATCTGCCTGCGACTTCGCACGACTGCGCGCGATGCTACCACGGCTCTTGTTATCACCTTGACAATATCACGAGGGCCACTATTATCAATATGACAATAGAAAGCGCCGAGGAGCTCACCATGCAGACCACCGCCGCGTCGTCCCAGACTTCCCCGCAAGCGCCCGAGGACCTCGGGTCGCTGTCGCCGATCCAGCGCTGGACGCGCGCGCTGATCGCGCTTCGCAAGATCGTCGCGAACCCCGAGGACACCGCGCAGGTCCTGGTGTTCACGAGCCTGGCCAACTCCGGCCGGTCGACCGCGGCACGGGTCAGCCGGTTCTTCGACGACCCCGCCGGCCAGAAGCTCTACGACGAGCACCGCGCGATCGATTCGCACACCGTCGACCTCGACGCCCTCGCCGCGCTGCCCGAGGGCACGCTCGGCCGCGCCTACGCGAAGTTCCTGCGCTCGCGCGGCCTGACTCCGGACGTCTTCGACGGCGCGCCGGCCGGTGTCCTCGATCCGCGGCTGTCGTACGTGATCCAGCGGATGCGCCAGACCCACGATCTGTGGCACGTCGTGACCGGCTGCGAGACCGATCCCGCGGGCGAGATCGCGCTGCAGGCGTTCACGTTTGCCCAGGTCCGCGCGCCCGGCAACGCCCTGCTCGCGCTCGCCGGCGTCGTGCGCGGCGCCCGGCAGAAGCCCGGCATCGTGCGCGATGTGATCGCACTGTACCGCCGCGGCGCGCGCGCCGAGCGGCTGCCGAGCTTCCCGTGGGAGGACCACTGGGCGACGCCCTTGTCCGAGGTCCGCGCGATGCTCGGCCTGCCGACCGAGCCGCCGGCGCGCGCGGCCGCCTGACGTTACGTTCGTGGATGCTCAGCCGGTGCGGGCGATCGCGCGCCGCGCGACCCACAGGCCCAGGATCAGCAGCGCCACGCTGAGCGCGGCACCGGGATGACCGGCCGAGCCGGCGCCCACCTCTTCGAACCGCCGCGCAGGCGCCGGATCCGGCGCCGGGCCGGCGAGCTCGCCCTTGCCGAGCTCGATCGCGTAGGCGGCGGCGAGCCGCGCGAACGCGACGGCGTGCGCGGCATCGGGGCCGCTGGTCTCGAGCGTGTCCTGACGGGTGTGGATCGCGCGGTTGGCCTCGCGCATCCGCGCCTCGAACGGCAGCGACGCAGGGACGCCGGTGCGGTGCCAGGCGGCGTGATCGGAGCAGGCGTAGCCGCACGCGTCGTAGCCCCAGGTCGCGCCGACGTACGTGTCGATCAGCCGGCCGAGGAAGCCGTTCTGCGCGGCGCTCGTGAAGTCCTTCATCAGCCAGATGTCCTTGTCCGAGCCGCGGTAGTTGGTCATGTCGAGCTGGAGCGCGCCGACGACATCGATGTGGCGCCGCCGGTAGTCGTTCGCGATCTGGAGCGAGCCGCGGAGCCCGACCTCCTCGGCGGCGTAGGCGATGAACTGGATCGTGCGCGCCGGGCGATAGTCGCTGGCGAGCAGGACGCGCGCGACCTCGGTCAGCGTCGCGATGCCCGAGGCGTCATCGTCGGCGCCGGGCGCGTTGCCGGTCGCACCGCCCAGGGAGATCGAGTCGAGGTGGCCGCCGATCACGACGACCTCGCTCGCGCGGGCCCTGCCGGGGATGGTGAGGATCACCGATTTCTGCGGGTAGCCGGTCTCGAACAGCTCGACGGTGACGTCGGCGCGGTTCGTGAAGCTGCGCCAGCGGTCGCGCAGCCAGATCGACGCGGCGGCGCCGCTCGACGACCGGTAGTAGCGATTCGGCATCGCCGACAGCTCGCGGATGGTGTCGCGGATCCGCGCGCGGTCCAGCGCCGGTAGCACCGCGCGCACCGAGGCGCCGTGATCGATCGTGTAGCCTGGCCCCGGTCGCGCATCGGCGGCGCGGGCGCCGCTCGCGGCCTCGGCCGCCGCCTCGTACGCGTCCGAGGCCTCCTCGAGCGAGTCGTGCACCATGAAGCCGCCGCAGCGGTCGAACCGCGCGTGGATCTGCTCGGCCAGCGTGCGCAGGCCGCGGTCGGGCAGAAAGAGCAGCGCGACGCCATCGCCCGCCTCGATG
>VBLP01000487.1:0-2472 GCA_005887925.1 Deltaproteobacteria bacterium
GCCCGACGAGATCATCACTCCTCGGACGACGAGATCATCCGGCCCGACGAGATCACTCCTCGGACGCCTCGAGCTTGCCCCACTGGGTTGCGATCTGGCCATACGAGTCGCCGACCGCCCAGTCGCGGAACGCGCCGATCACGACGTACACCGCGCCGACCTTGCCGGCGAGCTTCTTGGGGAATGCGAACGCCGTCTCGCCGTCCTCGACGCGCTGGGTCCGGGTCGCCAGCGGCACGCGGTGGTGGTCGAGCAGCTTGATCGTCGCCGGGCCGAGCGCCGCCGCCGCCTCGACGATGACGTTGCCGGTCTCGGTGTCGTAGCGCAGCCGGAGCGCCGGCCGGGCGGCGGGGCCGGCGATCGTGTAGCTCGCCGCCCATGGGTCATCGACCGCGGAGAGCTTGCGGGCATCCTCGTCGGTGAGGCGGGTCTGAAGCGGCGTGTGGACCTCGTAGGCGCGCGCGACCGGCCCGACGAACGCACGCGGCGCACCGCCGGTATCGACGACGAAGATCCCGAGCCGCGGCGCGCTGGCGCCGGTGTACGAGATGCCGTCCTCGACCGACGTGAAGTAGTCGGCGATGTAGCTCGCGCCGCGCATGCCGTCGCCCTCGGCCTCGAGGAACAGGTCGAAGTACCAGCCCGAGTAGACCGGCGGATAGCCGGTGATGTCTTCGCTGGTGTCGACCGATAGCTCGGACACCATGCCGAGCCAGCGCTTCTCGGCCGCCGACAGCGGGCGGTTGGCGAGCTCGTCGTCGACGATCGCCCGGATCACGCGCAGCGCCCCGGCGACGCGGTCGAAGTGCGCCTTCGCGCCGGTCCGGTCGGAGGGGTCGATCAGCGCGGCGATCTTGCTGCCCCGCGCCGCGTACTCGATCAGCCCGTCGTAGGCCGCGGGCGCCGGCTCGACGTAGCCGTCGGGGATCTCGCAGCCGAACTCGGAGTACGGCTGGCCCGCCATCAGCACGTAGTTGTGCTTGAGCTGGCCGTACGCTGCGGTCATCGTGTTGAACCGCAGATCGGCGCCGGCGTCGGTGGTCGCGAACGACGGCAGCGCGCCGCTCGGGTTGACCGCCAGTCCGCGGATCGCGCCGAACCATGCGCTGTACAGATCGTCGCCCGAGGCGCCGCGCGCGATCGTGCGGGCGACGTCGAGCTGGCCGGCGAGCGCGGGGAACGCGGTGAGGTCGCGGGCGAGGTAGTGCTTGCCGCGGTCGAGGCCGAGGCTGTACACGACGTCGGCCGCGTGGACGGTCTTGCGGTCCGGCGTGGCGCTGTGGACCAGCGGCATCAGCGCGTGCGCGTCCGCGACGACGCGCGGGCCGAACAGCGTGGCGATCGCGGGCAGGACGCGCGAGCCCTCCGGCATCGGATGCAGCCGCGTCGTGCGCTGGAAGCGGTCGCCGATCGCGCGCCTCAGCTGGGCGAACGCGGCCGGGTCGCGCAGCGAGGTGATGCCGGCGGTCTTGCGCAGCTCGGCGAGCTGCTCGATCGATACGTCCTCGCGCACGCCGGCGAGCAGCGTCCACGCGCGCTCGACCAGCGCGATGCCCGCCGCCGCGCCGCTGCGGCCGGCGAGGTCTGCCAGCGCGAGCGCGTCGATCGCCTCGCGCGGCGTCTCGCTCGGATCCGGCTCGGGGCCGGGCGCCGAGCTGCGCGACGAGCGCGACACCAGGTTGAGCTCGAGCCGCGACGCCCACATCGCGGCGAGGGAGTAGCGGGTCAGCGGCGCGCACCTTCTCGATCACCGCCGTGGCCTCGGCGTCGACCGCCGCGTCGCCGAAGATGCTGTGCGCGTCGGTGTCCGCGAGGCTGCGCGCGATGGTGAAGTACAGATCGAGGTCGCGCACGGTCTCGGGCGGGTAGTCGGCCGCCGCGGCCGGCAGCGCGCAGTGCATGCGGTCGAATGCCTCGGCGAGCGCGGGGGCGAGCGACTGGCGCTCGAGCTTCTCGACGATCGCGTCGTGCGACGCGAAGATCGCGTGGAACAGCGAGTCGGCGGTGATGTACACCGGCAGCTGCGACTGGAAGATCTCGTGATAGGCGTAGGCGTAGCTCGGCTGCTCGAGCCGCGCCGGCACGACCACGCCGGTCTGATCGAGCCGCGCGAGCTCGTCGGGCGCGAGCTCGAACCGCCGGCGGATCAGATCGAGCCGCTCGGGGCGGGACCGGTGATCCCAGGCCGCGCGCGGCGCCGGCCTGGCCGCACGATGCGGCGCCAGGATCGCGGCCGCGTCGTGCTCGTAGTTGATCCGGGCGACGCTGCACGCCGCGATCGGCGGCCGCTTCCGGTGCCGCGGCTCGGCGTCGTCGGTGGTGAGCGCGGCCTCGCTGGTCGCCCCGTCCTCGTCGGCCGGCTCGCCCGGCGCCGCCAGCCTGGCGCAGGCCTCGTCGCTGACCGCGACCGGGGGGCCGGCCGCGGCGGGGCCGCTCGCCGGTTCCACCGCCGGCACCGTCGAACCCGGCTGG
>VBLP01000487.1:2561-8708 GCA_005887925.1 Deltaproteobacteria bacterium
CGACGGTGCGAGCGCGACGCAGATGTGCGATATCGAGCGCCGACCCGCCGCCATGCGCCGCGGCCGGATCAGCTCCCGATGATGGTCGGGGCCGCCGGTGCGCTCGGTGTCGCCGGTGCGCTCGGGGCCGCCGGTGCGCTCGGTGTCGCCGGTGTCGCCGGTGCCGCCGGCGCCGCGGTCGACCTGCGCGCGCGGGTGATCAGCGCGGCGATCAGCCCCAGCGCGGCGGCGGTCGCCGGCACCAGGGTCCACGCCGTCAGCCAGTCGCGGTCGAGCAGGACACCGCCGGTCGGCGGCGCCAGGGTCATCGCGAGCGAGCTCAGCGATCCCGAGATCCCGAGCGCGACGCCCTGCTCGTGGCGGCCGACCTGCTGGGTGATCTCGCTCGTGATCACCGGACGCAGCACGCCGTGGCCGAACGCGGCGATCGTCGACACCGCGATCAGCAGCGGCAGCGTCGTGGTGAAGCCGAGCACGAGGTACGCCGTCACCGACGCGACGAATCCTGCGAGCGTCAGCCGCGCCTCGCCGAACCGCTTGACCAGCCGGCCGATCAGGCCGCCCTGCAGGATGATGCCGAGGAACCCCGAGTACGCGAACAGGTAGCCCACCTCGCGCGAGCCCCAGAACCGACCGTCGCTGGTCGTGAACCGGCCGCTCGCGAACAGCGCGAAGCCGCCCATGAACGCCGAGAACGAGAACGTGAACAGGACGAACTGCAGGTACAACGAGCCGAGGCCGGGGCGCCGGAAGTACGCCAGGTAGAACGACAGGTCGAAGATCGGTGGGCGCTGGCCGCCCGGCCCCGTGCCGCCCGGCGCAGGTGCCGCCGACACACCCGGCTCGAGCAGCGTGTACGTGCAGACCATCGACACCACCGACAGGCACGCGGCGACCAGGAACGGCAGCTCACCGCTCTGCCCCTCGGGAACGGCACCGTGAATGCCGTAATGGCCGAGCCAGCCCGCCATCGCCGGGCCGAAGAAGAAGCCGATGCCGAACGCGATCCCGATCATGCCGAACGCCTTGGCGCGGTTCTCGGGCCTGGTGTGATCCGAGATGTAGGCCTGCGCGGTCGACAGGTTCCCCGCGGTCAGGCCGTCGAGGATGCGGCCCAGGAACAGCATCCACAGCGAGCTCGAGGCCGCGAGCACCAGGAACCCGGCGAACGTCCCGGCCTGGCTCAGCAGCAGCAGCCGGCGGCGTCCGAACTGGTCCGACAGCCGGCCGATCACCGGCGTCGAGAACAGCGAGCACAGCGCGTACACCGACACCAGCGTCGTCGCGACCAGCTTCGACGCGCCGAACTTGAGCGCGTAGAACGGCAGCAGCGGGTACACGATGGTGAACCCCAGCACGTCGACCAGGACGACCAGGAAGATCGGCAGGAGCGGGGACCGCTTGCTCATGCGGGGCCGAAGGATCCCGAAATCCGGTGAAAACCGAAATCCCGCCGGCCCGGTTTCCTCGAAAACCTGTACGCTCGAGGCGAATGGGGCCTCTCCGCCGCGCGATGCCGCTGATCGCCTCGCTCGGCCTGCTCGCAGGCTGCTTCGGCTACAATCCGTCGGCCAAGCGCTGGGCCTACGTCGGCAACGCCGTCCTGATCACCGGCGGCGGCGCGACGATCGCGCTCGACGTCGTCAACAAGGATGCGCCGTGCATGCCCGACGCGATGAACAACGGGTGCTCCTACCGCTCGCCGATCCACGGCGCGCTGATCGCCGGCGCGGTCCTGGTCGCCGCCGGCGCGTTCGGCATCCTGTTCAACGCCACGCGCGACAACGTCAAGACCTCGCGGTAGCTCGCTCAGCCGTCGCGTCCGGTCCAGCTCCATCGCTCGCGTTGCCACGTGCCACATTCTTCCGCGCAAGATCGGATCGAGGAATGTCCGCACCGCGGAAGCCACGTCGTCCAGTGTCTTCCAGTGAAGCCGGTGCTCTTCAGCGAGATCGGCGTAAGGCGTTCGCCATGCGTCGGGCGGCGGTGGGAGCGACCCGGGTGCATCGTGGGTTGCTCGCGCTCGAAACGTATGCTGGATCGCCTCGACGATACGCTGGCCGGCGAGCAGATCGGGAACGGTAGCCAGGAGCGCGATATCGGGCAGATCGCGAACGCGCGAATTGGGTGACAGGGCGTGGAAGGGTATACGCGTGCAGTTTCTCCGCGACGTGCGTCTCGACGGGAATCAGCAGCAGCGCCGGGGCGGCGATCCCTGCGAAGTCGAGGTAGTTCTTGCCCTGAACCCGTGTCGCGTCGCCGAGCATGTGGGCGCCGAACACAACATCCAGTCCAAACCGCGCTCCATAGATCTTGCCGGCGAGCTTGCACTCGACGCGAAACCGCTTGCCTCCATACAGCAAACCGTCGCCCGTGAGCTCTGGGTTGCTCCGGTCGGGCTGGATCTCGAAGGACATGAAGTCGCCGAGATCGAGCTGACCCAGCGCTTGTAGTTTCGCGAGGATCGTTGCCGCTTCACCGAGGATCGCGAGGTCGATGTCACGGGTGGTTCGCGCGCCGTCGATGCGGATCTCGAGGCAGAGTCCGCCTTTGAGCACGACGCTGCTGCCGAACCCGGATGCGAGGCGCGCGAGCATGCGCTCGAAGACGACGAGCTGACGCCGGCGCTGGATCTCCGGGCCAGATGCATCGTGCCGCAGCCGGTCCTCGAGCGCCTGCTTGAAGTCCGGTGCCGATGAGTAGCGCCGTATCATCGCTGCAACCGTGTTCGCCAGAGTCCGACGCTGGGAGCCGGAAGGATCTCGTCGTTCGTGATCAGCCCGCGCTCGGCGGCTTGCCGGGAGGCCTGTTCGATCAGCTCGGGTGCGACCGATGCGAGCAGGCAGTCCGCCAGGGTTCGGCGGACGGAAGTGACAGGCAGGGGCCCAACCCACGAGCGGTCGCCTCCCGGTACATCGGCGTAGTAGATCGCGACGTCGTCAGGGATCCGGACCGACCGCGCCTTCCAGGCGGCCGGCACGGTGATGTGAGCACGTACGGGTAGTGCATCGGACAGGTCATGGAGGAACAGCGCCGTCTCGTGTGAGAACACCCCCTCGTTCCGGCTCCATAGCCAGACTGCAACGAGGCCCTCGTGCTCTCCTGCTGGGAAGTCGACGATGCGGTACAGGGCGCGGTGCACGCGCTCGATGCGCCCGCCAGCGACGTATTTCGCGAGTAACTGCTGAGAGCAGCGGAGCTCAGTTGCCTGGCGAGCGCTGAACAGCCCCTCTTGCTTCGCAGCCAACCTGAAGAGGGCCTGCCAGGGAGATTTCGGCGCGATTCGCGACATCCGTAGACGGACGAGCTGGTTGGGGATTCCTGGGATGTCTAGCTTGAAGATAAACTACAGGGATATCCTTTCCCTTGGGAGGAATAAAAAGATAAACCACTGGTTTAGTTTTCTTACCTTGAAAAGACAATTGCAGGTACACCATTCCAGAGCAAGGCGCAACCAACGGCGCCCTCAGTCTTCTCAGGTAATTTCAATAGCTTACGGCCATACCTGGTCAGCTGGCGCACTCGCCTTCGCCGTCGACGACCTCGAAGGCGCGGGCCTCGCCGAGGTCGATGAAGTCGTCCTCGGTGGCGTCGGTCTCGGCGAGCTCGGTGAGGTCGGCGATCAGGCTGCGGAGCTGGTCGGTCGGGATGGTTGTCCAGAAGGCGTGGCTGGTGCCGCCGCCGCGGATGTAGAAGTCGAGCAGCCGCTCGACCGTGGCGGCGGCCCGGCGGGCCGGGACCTTGCCGAGCAGCCGGCCGAAGTCGGCGCCGTCGGCGCGGATGCCGCCGCCGACGTAGACCAGGTACTGCGGCGCCGGCCGGCCGGCGAGCTTGCGCATGCCGCCCTGGAAGCCGATGCCCGCGATGTAGTGCTGGCCGCAGCCGTTGGGGCAGCCCGAGACCTTGATGTCGACGCCGCGGGCGGCGGCGATCAGGTCGGGCCGGCGATCGAGCAGCTCGGTGAGCTGAGCGCCCAGGCCGCGCGACGCGGTGACCGCGATCTTGCAGCTCGACGCGCCCGGGCAGCTGGTGACGTCGGCGACGGTGTTGGCATCCTTGTGCGCCAGGCCGGTGCGCACGAGCTCGCGGTGCAGCGCGGGCAGGCGGGCGTCGGGGACATAGCGCAGCACGAGGTTCTGCTCGTTGGTGGTGCGGACCTCGCCCTCGCCGAATGACGTCGCGAGCAGCGCGAGCCCGCGGAGCTGCACGGCCGTGATGTCGCCGAGCACGAGCCGGATCACGACCGAGGAGAACCCGGCCTGCTTCTGGGGCCGGACGTTGTGCGCGGCCCACTCGGCGTAGCCCGGCTCGACGCTCGCGACCTGGGCGAGCGGGGCGCGGCGCGGCGGCACGGCGGGCTGCAGCGGCAGCACCAGCGGCGCGCCGCCCTCGGCGCGGATCCGGTCGCGCTCGGCGCGGTACTCGGCGAGGAACGCGTCGCGGCCGATCTTGTCGATCGCCCACTTGAGCCGCGCCTTGGCCCGGTTGTGGCGGTTGCCGATGCGGTGGAACACGCGGACGACCGCGTCGGCGGCCTCGAGCAGCTCGGCCTCGGGGACGAAGTCCTCGACGGTGAGCGCGCTGCGCCGCAGGGTCGACAGCCCGCCGCCGGCGATCATCAGGAAGCCGCGCTGGACGGTGCCGTCGGCCGCGGCGCGCGTGCGCGCGAGGAACCCGAGGTCGTTGATGAACGCCTGCGAGCAGTCGGTGCCGCAGCAGCCGCCGACCGACGGCTTGAACTTGCGCGGCAGGCTCGACGAGTACGGCCCGCGCAGGAGGTGGCGCGCGAGGGCCTCGACGTACGGCGTCGGATCGAACGGCTCGTCCCGGGCGACGCCGGCGAACGGGCAGCACGTCCAGTTGCGCACCGAGTGGCCGCAGGCCTCGCGCGTCGTGATGCCCGCGGCGGCGAGCCGGCGCAGCGCGGCCTCGACATCGGCCATCGGCACGAAGTGGAACTGCACGTTCTGGCGGGTGGTGACGTGGCCCTTGCCGCCGGCGTAGACC
This sequence comes from Deltaproteobacteria bacterium, assembly GCA_005887925.1. Classification (GTDB taxonomy): domain Bacteria; phylum Myxococcota_A; class Polyangia; order Haliangiales; family Haliangiaceae; genus JABFXX01. Next base: position 7,569 of record VBLP01000487.1, read on the forward strand.
TCGGCGACGTCGGCGAGCGCCTCGAGCTGCGTCGGGGTGACGAAGCCGCCGGGCAGCTTGGCGCGGATCATCATCACGCCGTCCTGGCGCTGGCCGTAGACGCCGTTGAGCAGGCGGAACGACCGCCAGTCATCGGGCGAGATCTGGCCGGTCTCGAACGCTTCGAGCCGCTCGACGAACAGATCGACATCGGCCTTGCGGGCGAACCCGAGCCGACCGGGCGCGAGGAAAGGAGGGACATCGACGACGCTCATAGCGACCTCTCTGCAAGCGGTGCGGGGTGAAGCTGACCGATCGCGTCGGCGAGCGAGACGACCTCGCCGATCACCAGGACGGCGGGCTAGTCGGTGGCCAGCTCGTCGCCGCCGGACGCGACCAGCCCGGCGAGCGTGGTGAGCTGGGTGAAGCCATCGGGCCGCGACGCGCCGAACAGCAGCGCCGCGGGGGTGGCGGCGGGCCAGCCGCGCGCGACGAGCCGGCCGGCGATCTCGCCGCGGAGCTTCACGCCCATCAGCACGACCAGCGTCATCGCGCCGGGGGCGATACCGTCGAGGATCGGCGCATAGGCGGCCTCGGCGTGGCCCGAGATCACCGCGAAGCCGGAGGCGATGCCGCGGTGGGTGACGGGGATGCCGGCGAGCAGCGGTGCCGCGGTCGCCGAGCTCAGGCCGGGCACGACCTCGTAGGCGATGCCGGCGGCCTCGAGCGCGAGCGCCTCCTCGCCGCCCCGGCCGAGCACGAACGGATCACCGGCCTTGAGCCGGACGACGCGCTGGCCGCGCCGCGCGGCGCGGATCATGAGCTGGTGGATGCCGGCCTGATCGATCGAGTGGCGCCCGGCGCGCTTGCCGACGTAGAATCGCTGCGCCTTGGGCGCGAGCTCGAGGAGGTCGGCGTGGACCAGCGCGTCGTTGAGCACGAGGTCGGCATCGCGCAGCCGGCGCAGCGCGCGCACGGTGAGCAGCTCGGGATCGCCGGGCCCGGCGCCGACCAGCGAGACGAAGCCGGTCACGACGCCTCCAGGTGGCTATCGAACGCGCCGGCCTCGGCCGCCTGATCGCCGCGGTACAACCGGGCGAGCGCGCGGAGCAGCAGCGGCCGGCGCTCGGCGAGCGGGGTGCCGGCGCGCTTCCAGCCGGC
>VBLP01000488.1:0-3206 GCA_005887925.1 Deltaproteobacteria bacterium
CACGTCGTCGGATCGTCGGGGTCGGCCGATTCGATGCGGATGGTGCCGGTCGGGTTGATGAAGTGCGCCTCGAGCAGCATGCGCAGCTCGTCGTACGCGAGCTGTCCGCGGTCGAGCACGACGCGGACCTGCGCGAGCGCGTCGAGCCAGCCCAGCGTCAGCGCCTTGAGCGCCTTGGTCGCGGTGTCCCACGCCTCGACGACGTTGCCGGTCTGCTGCAGGCTCCAGGCCTCCCAGCGGTGCGCCGCGGTGACGAGCTGGCGCTCGATGCGCTGCATGCCCAGGTACTCGGTGCCGACCTCGACGTCGACCAGCGCCGCCGCGGCGTCGCCGGCGCGGAAGTCCGCCATCAGCTCGTCGCGCCGGACGCCGAGGTGGCCGAGGTACGCGCGGACCTCTTCCCACCACAGATCGAGCGGCAGCGTCCACGGGAAGATCGCGGTGCGCAGCACCTCGTAGGCGGCGTCGTTGACGTGCTCGGGGTTGGCCTCGAGCTCGGCGGGCGATGCGCTGGTCTGCCAGGTGCGGCGGACCACGCGGAGCTGCCCGGCGTCCTTGCTGATCGCGAACAGCCGCGCGTGATCGGTGATGAACCAGCGCGCGCCCGGCGCGCCGACCACGACGATGCTCGACGGGCCGAGCGGCAGGTGCTGCGCCGCGAACGCCGACGCCAGGGCCGCTGACAGGTTCGCCGCGTCGAGATCGGCCTGCAGGCCGGCGGCGAGCGCGAACGGCGCGAACGGCGCGATCGCGTCCTCGAGCAGCTCGTTGACCAGGTCGACGTAGGGCAGCGGCGTGTTGGTGTTGGCGCAGGTCAGCTCGAGGTCGCCGATGTCGGGGCGGCGCCCGAACAGGATGTCGCGGACGTTGCTCGCGCCCTGCGTGCGCTCCTTGAGCCACGCCAGGAGCTCGGCGAGGTATGCCGCGGGGCTGTGCACGGAGCGGCACTCGGAGCACTGGCACAGATCGAGCGAGCCGAACAGGGTCTCGAGATCCGGGATCGCCGACAGATCGGGCTGCCGGAGCACGCGCAGCTCGACGCTGGCGAACGTCGGGCTGAAGCTGGCCATCAGCGCCGCCGCCGTGGCGGTGATGTGGCTGGCCGTGTCGTGGGCGAGCGCCGCGCGCCCGCGGGTCTCGAACACGGCCTTGAAGCGATCCGCGAACTGATCGCGGTCGAGCTGGACGATCGCGAACGCCGAGTCGAGGCCGGCGCCGGCGAGCGCGGTCATCGCGTCGTAGCGCTGCGTCAGCTTGGACAGCCGCATCAGCCCCGCGACGCGCGTGCGCATCGCCGCCAGCTCGAAGCCGGTGTCGTGCGCGGTGACGTTCTTGAAGAACGCGCGCACGTCGGGGTGCATCGCCTGGTCGGTCTGCGCCCGGTAGGCGATGGTCTCGGTCGGCAGCGCGTCGTCGAGGATGCGCCGGATCGTCGCGGCGTAGAGCGCGGCGCGCTCGTCGGCGGTCTGGCCCGGCACCTCGGCCGGCGCCTGGTGGTCGGCCGGCAGCTTGCGGATCAGCTGCAGCCAGTCGCCGGCGCCCAGGCGCGCGAGCTCGCGGAACGAGCCGATCGCGCCGGCCGCGCGCATCGCGCGGAGCTGCGCCACCATCGCGACGTGGTTGCCGACGACCGCGCCGGCCTGGATCGCGAACTGCAGGTCGGGCACCTGATGGCCGATCTGCGGATCCTTGGCGAGCTCGGTCCAGAAGCCCTTGATCGGGCCGGTGTGCGCGAGCAGGCGTGCGAAGAAGCCGACCCGCTGATCCTGGTTGGGCAGCGCCGTCGCGAGCAGGTCGCCGATCGCGGCGCGCTTCGGATCGCTGCTGATCGCGGCCGCCGCGACCGCCGTCGCGTGCGCGAGCTGCGCCTGGGTCTTGTCGATCTCGCCGAGCAGCCGGCCGGGCGCCAGCCGCCGGTGCACCGCCTGCTCGAGGCGCGAGCGCAGCCGGTCGGGGCCGTGCGCGAGCAGCGCCGACAGGTTGGTGGGCATGCCGACGCGCGCCAGGGCGTAGAACACCTCCGGGGCGATGCCGGTCCGCGCGGCGAGCTTGTGCGCGACGACGAGCGAGGCGACCTGCTGCGCGTCCTGCCCGGTCTGGCCGCTCAGGAACATGATGTCGGCGTGCTGATCGTTCTGGGCGAGCTCGGCGATCGGCACGGTCCCGACCAGCGGCTGGATCTCGCTGGTCAGCTGCTCGATCTCCGACCACGTCGCGGCCGGGCCGCCATCGACGAACAGCCGCACCTTCTCGACGGTCTGCGCGTGGAAGATGATCCGCGACTCGGCGATCACGCGCTCGGGCACGGGTCCGTGGCCGATGTGCACGCCATCCGGATGTCCTGCTGCTGCAGTCTCGGCTGCGGTCGGATGCCCCGCCGCCGGCCCGACTGTGGCCGGATGCCCCGCTGCCTCGGGTTGTCCGGTTGCGGCGGGATGCCCGGCTGTTGGCGGCCCGGTTGCGGCGGGATGCCCGGGTGTTGCCGGCCCGGTTGCGGCGGGATGCCCGGGTGTTGCCGGCCCGGTTGCGGCGGGATGCCCGACCGTTGCCGGCCCGGTTGCGGCGGGATGCCCGGGTGTTGCCGGCCCGGTTGCGGCGGGATGCCCGGCTGTTGCCGGCCCGGTGGTGGCCGATGGCGGCAATGGCGGCAATGGCGGCAGTGGCGGCAATCGCGTCGTGGCGTAGGCGCGCACGACCAGATCGGCCTGCTGCTTGTCCTTCCGGCTGAACCGATCCGCGGAATACCAGATCTCGAAGTTGCCATCGCTGTCGGTCGTCGCGCTGCCCAGCAGGTCCTCGCTGCGCAGCTCCTTGTTGAATGCCCGCACCGTCAGATGGGGAATGGGCAGTCCGCCCTTGTACAGGACCTGACCGCGGACCAGGAACTGAAATTCCTTCGGCGGAACACCCGGCGGCGTGCCACCCGGCGGCGTGCCACCCGGCGGCGTGCCACCCGGCGGCGTGCCACCCGGCGGTGTGTTGCCCGGCGGCGTGCCACCCGGCGGCGTGTTGCCCGACAACGAGACGCTGGCCATGATCCCTCCCGACGTTTCGAGCCGCCCGCACCACGCGCGAGCCAATCCACGCTACACGGCGAGACCGTCGCACGCTATCGATATTGACTTTAACGATCCATTGCGGTTCCCTGAATGTCCGGGAGGGGGACGAATGCGCGACGAGCGGCATGGCCGCACTCAACCGGGCAG
>VBLP01000488.1:3262-7513 GCA_005887925.1 Deltaproteobacteria bacterium
GGTTCTCGACCAACCCCGCAACGGGCACCGCGTCGGTCACCGTGCCGATCTTCTTCTCCGAAGGCCGTGGCAAGTTTTGCCCCCAGCTCGCGCTGTCGTATGACAGCGGCGCCGGCAACGGTGTGTTCGGCCTGGGCTGGTCGATCGGCCTGCCGTCGATCTCCCGCCGCCTCGACAAGCGCCTGCCGCGCTACGACGACGGCGATGTGTTCGTGCTCGCCGGCGCCGAGGACCTCGTGCCGGTCGGCGCGGCGGTGCGCGACGGCTTCGAGGTCACGCGCTACCGGCCCCGCGTCGAGGACGGCTTCCTCCGCATCGAGCGCTGGCGCGATCGCGGCTCGGGTGAGGCGCACTGGCGCACGATCGATCGCGACAACGTCACGAGCTGGTTCGGGCGCACTGCGGGGTCGCGGATCGCCGACCCCGAGCGTCCCGATCGCGTCTATCGCTGGCTGATCGACGAGTCCGCCGACGGCCTGGGCAACCGCATCGTCTACGAGTACCGCGCCGAGAACCGCGACGGCGTCGACCTCCACCAGCCATGGGAGCAGGGCCGCGCTCCCGCCAACGGCGGCCGTCGTGGACCGAGACCGGCGCGTGGCGGACGCGCCCCGATCCGTTCTCGATCTGCAAGCCGGGCTTCGAGGTCCGCACGTACCGGCTGTGCCGGCGCGTGCTGATGTTCCACGAGTTCACCGGCACGCCCGGCCTGGGCGCCGAGCCGGTGCTGGTGCGCTCGACCGAGCTCGACTACGTCGAGGACCCGGTGGCCTCGTTCCTGCGCTCGGTGACGCAGACCGGCTGGTCCGACGACGCTCCGCCGCTGTCGTACCCGCCGCTCGCGCTCGAGTACACCGCCGCGGCGCTCGATCCGACGGTCCGCGTGGTCGATCCGGTCAGCGCCGCCAACCTGCCCGCCGGCGTCGACGGCGCGGGCTACCGCTTCGTCGATCTCGACGGCGAGGGCGTGCCCGGCGTGCTGGCGCAGGCGGGGGCGGGCTGGTTCTACAAGCGCAGCCTCGGCGGCGGCCGGTTCGCCCCGATCGAGGCGCTGGGCGAGCTGCCGGCCGGCGCGCGGGACACCGACCGGCTGGTCGACCTGTCCGGCGACGGCGGCAAGGCGCTGGTGCGGCTCGAGCCGACCAGCGGGTTTCACCGCCGCGGCGAGCGCGGCTGGGAGCCGTTCCGCGCGTTCGCCGACGCGCCCGCCGTCGGGCTCGACGATCCGGCGGTGCGGCTGATCGACCTCGACGGCGACGGCATCCCCGACCTCTTGCTGACCGAGCACGAGGCGCTGCGCTGGTACCCGTCGGAGGGCGAGCGCGGCTACGGCCCCTCGGCGCGGGTCGCCAAGCCCGCCGACGAGGCCGACGGCCCGGCGGTGGTGTTCGACGACGGCAGCGACGCGATCTACCTCGCCGACATGACCGGCGACGGCCTGAGCGACATCGTGCGGATCAGGAGCGGCGAGGTCTGCTACTGGCCCAACCGCGGCTACGGCCGGTTCGGCCGGCGCATCGAGATGGGCGGCGCGCCCGACCTGCGCCTCGCCGAGTTCGATCCGAAGCGGGTGCGCCTGATCGACATCGACGGCTCGGGCACCACCGACGTGCTCTACCTCGGCGAGCGCGACATCCGGTTCTGGATCAACCAGGCCGGCAACCGCTTCGCAGCGCCGCAGGCGATCACCGGGCTGCCGGTCGTCGACACGCAGCGCTCCGTCGAGGTCACCGACCTCCTCGGCAGCGGCACCGCGTGCCTGGTGTGGTCATCGCCCTTGCCCGGCGATGCCGCGGCGCCGCTGCGCTACATCGATCTGATGGGCGGCACCAAGCCGCACCTCCTGGCCCGCGTCCGCAACGGCCTGGGCTGGTCGGCCGAGGTCCACTACGCACCGTCGACGAAGTTCTACCTGGCCGATCGCGCGGCGGGCGCGCCGTGGGTGACGCGGCTGCCGTTTCCGGTGCAGGTGGTCGAGCAGGTCGAGACCCGCGATGACTACGCGGGCTCGCGGCTGACGACGATCTACCGCTACCACCACGGGTTCTGGGACGCGGCCGAGCGCGAGTTCCGCGGCTTCGGCGCGGTCGACCAGGAGGACTCGCAGCTCGGGTGTCCCGCCAGTACGCGCACGAGTACTGGCCGGCGGCGCCCGCCCGGCTCGGCGACAGCGAGGTCGATCCGGCGTGGACCGCGGCGGAGCTGCGCGAGGCGGCGCGCGCGCTGCGCGGCAAGGCCCTGCGCACCGAGATCTACGCGCTCGACGAGCCGGCGATCGAGGCGACCGCGCGGCCGTACTACGTCGAGGACAGCAACTACACGCTGCGCCGGCTGGCCCCGCCCGGCGCGAGCGGCCACGGCGTGTTCTACGGCCACGCCCGCGAGGTGCTGCGCGTGACGGTCGAGCGCCAGGTCGACGACTGGCGCGTCCATCACCACCTCGTGCTCGACTTCGACGAGGCCGGCAGCACCACCGAGGAGCTCGAGATCGGCTATCCGCGCGCGGCCGGCGACGCGCAGCAGCGGCGCGCGTACCTCAAGCACGACCGCAAGACCTTCATCCACAAGACCACCGAGGCCGACTGGTACCGCGTGCGGCTGCCGTCGTCGGCGATGACCCACGAGCTGACCGTGCCGGCCCCGTCGGCGCGCTACTCGTTCCGCGACGCGCAGGCGCTGGTGGCGGCGGCGTTCGCCGCGCCCGCGCTCGGGTTCGGCGAGGTCGCCACGTTCGCGGCGCCCCAGCGCCGGCTGGCCCGGCGCAGCCGCACGCTGTACTACACCGAGGACCTGACCGCGGCGCTGCCGTTCGGCGACGCCGCCTCGCACGGCCTGGTCCACCAGGCCCACGACTTCGCGTTCGACGACGCGCTGATCGCGGCGCTGTTCGGGGCGCTCGCGCCGCCCCCGGCGAGCGGCGGCTACGTCAACGATCAGAGCACCGCGAGCGAGTGGTGGATCCCGGCGGGACGCAAGCGCTACGACGCGGCGCAGTTCTTCCTCCAGATCGGGTTCGTCGATCCGTTCGGCAACGCGTCGGCGATCGCCTACGACCCGTACCGGCTGTTTCCGGCCACGGTCACCGATCCCGCGCTCAACGTCACCTCGGCGGAGTTCGACTACCGCGCGCTGCAGCCGTCGCGGATCGTCGATCCCAACGGCAACCGCGCCGAGGCGCGCTTCGACCCGCTCGGCCGCATGGTCGCGATGGCGCTCGCCGGCAGCGCCGCGCGGCCGACCGGCGACTCGCTGGCGGGCGGCCAGCCGACGATGACCAGCCGCTACGCGTTCGCGGCCGGCAACCAGCCGAGCGCGACGTACACGCGGACCCGCGAGCAGCACGCCGGCGTCGATCCGGCGCCGCGCTGGCAGGAGAGCTACGCGTACGCCGATGGCCGAGGCAAGGAGATCGCGAAGAAGACGCGGGCCCCCGACGGCCTGGCGCCGCCGCAGGATCCGCTGACCGGCGCGCTCGTCACCGATGGCATGGGCGCGCCGCTGCCGCCCGCGAACGGCCCGCGCTGGGTCGGCACCGGCCGCGTCGTGTTCGACGACAAGTCGCAGCCGGTCAAGCAGTACGAGCCGTACTATGCCAGCGTCGCGGCGTTCGACGCCGACACCGCGCTCGGCACGCTCGGGGTCACCGCGGTCCTCCACTACGACCCGCTGCGCCGCACCGTGCGCACCGATCAGCCCGACGGCACGTTCACCCGCAACACGTTCTCGGCGTGGCAGAAGCGCAGCCACGACGAGAACGACAACCTCTCGCAGAGCGCCTGGTACACCGCGCGCAAGGCGATCGCCGATCTCGCCGATCCCGAGCGGCGCGCGGCCGACATCACCGAGCCGCACGACGCCACGCCGACGGTGACCTGGCTCGATCCGCTCGAGCGGTCGTACCGCGTCGACGAGGACTGCGGCGCCGACGGTGTCTTCACCACGTTCACGGTGCTCGACATCACGGGCAACGCCGTGGCCTCGACCGACCCGCTCGGCCACACCGTGAGCTACGCGCTCGACGCGATGGGCCGCCGGCTGCGCACCGTGCACCCCGATCGCGGGCCGGTGCTGACCTGGCTCGACGCGCTCGGCAAGCCGATGCACGCGTTCGACGCCGACGGCACGCACGCGCGCTCGACCTACGACGTGCTGCGCCGGCCGCTCGAGACCTTCGCGACCGCGCCCGGCGGCGCCGAGCGCCTCGTCGAGCGCGTCCAGTGGGGCGAGGGTGTCACCGGCGACGCCGCGAAC
>VBLP01000488.1:7855-9134 GCA_005887925.1 Deltaproteobacteria bacterium
CGCGGGCCGCCAGCGCACGTCGATCCGGTATGGCAATGGCGCGCTGACCGAATACGAGTATGACCCCGGCAACTTCTTTCTCGTCCGCCAGACCACCACGCCGCCGGCGGGGCCGGGCCCGGTCCAGGACCTGCGCTACACCTACGACCCCGTCGGCAATCCCGTCGAGGTCAGCGATCTCGCCCGCGAAGATATCTATTTCTCCAACAACGTCGTTCGCGCGCGCAGCCGCTATCGCTACGATCCGACCTATCGATTGATCTATGCCGAGGGCCGCGAGCACCTCGGCCAGACCCAGCCGCCCGACGACACCGACTGGCCGGTGCCGGCCGGCCTGCCGCATCCCAACGATCCGCAGGCGATGTCGACCTGGGACGAGCAGTACCGCTACGACACCGGCGGCAACCTCCGGCGCATCGTCCACCGCGTGCACGCCGACGGCACCGGCTACACGCGCAACTACGTCTACGGCGGCGCCGACGACCGGCTGACCGCGACGACCGACGGCGGCGGCGCGACGACCTTCGCGTGCAGCTACGACCCGCGCGGCAACATGACGTCGGCGACCCACCTGGGGACGCTGGCCTGGGACCACGCGAGCCGGCTGGTCGGCGCCGACCGCGGCGGCGGTGCGCGCACCGTCTTCTCCTACGACGTCTACCGGCGCTACAACGGCGCGACCAGCGAGCAGCGCACCTTGCACGTGCTCGACGACAAGCGGCGCGTGGCGCTGGTCGACTGGCAGCCCGGCCAGCCACAGGCCACGCGCTACACGCTCGACGACCTGGCCGGCTCGACCACCGTCGAGCTCGACGAGCAGGGCCGGCCGATCACGTTCGAGGAGTACCACCCGTTCGGCACCACGTCGTTTCGCTCGGCGCGCACGGGCGTCAGCCAGAAGCGCTACCGCTTCCTCGCCCGCGAGCGCGACGACAATGGCCTGTACTACCTCGGCGCGCGCTACTACCTGGCCTGGCTCGGGCGCTGGCTCAGCCCCGATCCCGAGGGCACCGCCGACGGGTTCAACCTCTACGGCTACGCGCACGATAACCCGATCCGCTACTCCGACGTGCGCGGCTCGCAGAGCGACGACAACGCCAGCAGCAACGAGCCGCAGGCCAACCAGCCGCTCGGCACGATCCTCAACGGGCCGTTCTTCGGCGGCAACAACCCGGTCGGCACGCTCTCCACCGACATCTTCCTGACCCCGCTCAACTTCTCGATCCTCCCGAGCGATCCCAGCGTCGGCCCGGCGTGGACGCCGACCGGGCTCCTCCAG
>VBLP01000489.1 GCA_005887925.1 Deltaproteobacteria bacterium
GGCGGCCCCACCGGCGTGGTCCTCGACGAGGACCGCAGGCAGCTCTACGTCCTGACCCGGTTCGACGACGCGATCTCGGTCATCGACACCCGGACCCGGACCGAGACCGCGCACGTCGCCATGCACAACCCCGAACCGCCCAGCGTGGTGGTCGGTCGCCGGATCTTCTACGACGCGTCGTTCAGCTCGAGCCACGGCGACTCGGCGTGCGCGAGCTGCCACGTGTTCGGCGACTTCGACAGCCTGGCCTGGGACCTCGGCAACCCCGACGCCGACGTCACCGTCAACCCCGGGCCGTTCGCCAGCTTGCTGTTCAACCTGGTCACCCAGCAGCCGATGGATCCGATCTTCCATCCGATGAAGGGGCCGATGACGACGCAGAGCCTGCGCGGCCTGGCCAACCACGGCCCGATGCACTGGCGCGGCGATCGCACCGGCGGCAACGACGCGCCCAGCGCCCAGCCCGACAGCGGCACGTTCGACGAGCATGCCGCGTTCGAGAAGTTCGCGGCCGGCTTCCCCGATCTGCTCGGGCGCGATGCGCCCATTCCGCAGGCCGACATGGACGCGTTCACCGACTTCATCCTCCAGGTCAGGTATCCGCCGAATCCCAACCGCCCGCTCGGCAACGTCCTCACGCCGGATCAGGAGGTCGGCCGCCAGCTCTTCGAAGGCACCAACTGCGGCATCCCCGATCCCGACGGTGCTCCCCTGATCTGCACGAGCTGTCACGTGATCGATCCGGCCGGCAACCCGGGCACCGCCGCGCCCGGCTTCTTCGGTACGTCCGGGCTGTCCAGCTTCGACTTCAATCCCCAGCTGTTCAAGACCCCGCACCTCCGCAACGCCTATCAGAAGGTCGGCATGTTCGGCAACCCAGGCGACCAGGTGCGCGGCTTCGGCTTCCTCAACGACGGCAACGTCGACACCCTGTTCCGCTTCCACCACGGGATCAGCTTCTCGATCGACTTCGGCGCCGGCGGCCTGCTGAACGGCCCCGAGGGCGAGGTCCAGCGCCGGCAGATCGAGGCATTCATCCTGGCGTTCCCCACCAACCTCGCGCCGATCGTCGGCCAGCAGATCACGCTCACCCGGTCGAGCTCCGCCGCCGTGACCGCACGCCTCGACCTGCTCCGCCAGCGCGCCGACGCCGGCGAGTGCGACCTCGTCGCCAAGACCACGCTGTCCGGCGCCGAGGCCGGCTTCCTCTACATCGGCGCCGGCGCGTTCCGCCCCGACCGCCGCGCGCAGCCACCGATCGGCGGCGCCGCCCTCCGGCTCCTCGCCACCAGCGACGGCCGGCCGGTCACCTTCACCTGCGTGCCGCCCGGCTCCGGCGAGCGCATCGCCGTCGACCGCGACGGCGACGGCTCCTGGGACGGCGACGAGCGCGACGCCCACACAGACCCCGCCGATCCGACCAGCACGCCCTGATCCCCCGTCGCCCGCGGCCGCGCTGGCGCACGACCGAGCCCGGCGCCGGCTACCCTGCGCGACGAGTAAAGGCCGGACCAGCGGCCGTCGACCATCGCGAGCGCGCGGCAGCCGTGCGCCCGCATAGAAAATTCTTGTTCTGCGACGCCACTCTTGTCGCAGTTTCGATGCGACTGAAACAGGTTGTGCAATGCGATGCGTTATTGCGGATGTCGGGCTGCCCGTCTGGCCAGCGCATTTTCTCGGTACTCTCTGCAGATAGCAGCAGCGGACAGACGAGAAAAGACTGTTGTCCGATCTTCACGCGTAACATTTCAGGGGGGTCCGTCGCCCACAATCTGGCGCACGATGGCTATGCGGACGGAGTTCGACGATGGCAGAGAGAGCGATTCCCAGGAATCGTCTCCCCATCTACGTCCGCATGACACACAGGTCGGAGATTCAACCACCTCCGCGCTCGAACACGAACCCGCATCGAAGGTGGCACCGCGGCTCGCCCGTGGCTCGGCGAGCGGAATGCAGGCCGCTCTCGCTCCCGCGGAACCGGTGCCACCGGATCCGGAGGCCGAGGCCCCCGACCTGGAACTGACCGCCGCGCTCGAGGCGCGCGACGATCATCGGGTCATGGAGATCCTGGTCGACCGGTATGGGGAGCACGTCTATTGCTACTGCCGGCGCATGGTCCGCACGGCCGCCGACAGCGATGACCTGTCACAGAAGGTCTTCATGCAGGCGTTTCAAGACTTGAAGAAGCTGTCACGGATCCACAGCATTCGCAGGTGGTTGCTGAGGATCGCGCACAACCGCTGTATCGATTGGCTGCGCGCCCGGAAACGCGATGCGAAGCTGGTCGACAACCGCGACCTGGTCATGCTCGTCGACGGCCACGCCGCAGACCGTACCGGCGGTGATGACCCGCGCATCGCGAAGGCGCTCGACGATTGCTTCGACCGCCTCGACGAGCGCAGTCGCTACGTGCTGGTCCTGCGGTTTCATGATGGCCTGCCGTACAACGAGATAGGTGACCTGATGTCTGACACTGCCGGTGCGCTGCGGGTACGGCTCGCACGCGCGCTGAAATTGCTACGACGCTGTCTGGAGCGGAAGGGGGTGCGACCATGAGTTGCCGCCGTCTCGAGAGCGAGAACCTGTTGTCCGAGCTGGGCGATGCGCTCGATCCACATGTCGAGCAATGTGACGATTGCCGTGAACGCTTGCAGGGCTATCAGGGAACGACGACACACCGCCTGCCGCCGGACTGGAAGCAGCGCACGCTCGCGCGCATCGCTGCGCTCCGAAATGCAGACCGCGATTCCGTGCTTCCTTCCGTCGATCCCACAGGTCGTGCGCCTCCCGGACGGCAGACACGCAGTCCCCCTCCTGCGCGGGATCGTCCGCAGTCGCGATGGCGCAGCTGCACGAGCTCGGTGCTGACCATATCGGCCGCGGCACTGCTCTTGCTGTTCCTCGCGCCGGGTGGAACGGCATGGCAATCGGTACCCGATCCCCACGTGACGGAGATCCGCACATCATCGGATGTCGTGGCAGCGCGGAGCGCTGGGGTCTTTCCAGCGGAACAGGGACCGCGCTGGGCCGGCGCCGGATCCATCGTCACCATGCCACGGCTGGACGTGCAGGTCGTCAACGACACCAGTGGGTCGGCACACCCGCAGCGCGCTGCGGCGACGATGGGGCAGCAGTCCGACGCACATCCCGGTCAGATCCTCCTTGCCCGACCGATTCCCACGGGAGTGCCGTACTTCGAGATCCGCGTGTACCGCGGGGATCGCCTCCTCGTGCGCTGTCCCGTTGACCACCCGCCAGCCTGCGTCCCGGCAAGCAGCTCGCTGTGGGCCGCATACGCTGCAGACACGGGCAACGCCCTACCTGATCGCGACACCACCGCCGAGGTCCCTTCGGGCCTGATCTGGAAGATTCCGTCCATTGGCACCTATTGGGTGGTGCTCTTCGCGTCGCAGCAGCCCATCGCACCGCCGCGCGGCTCGGTCAACGATGACGTGACCGCAGCCAGGGCTGCCGGTGCCGACGCGAGCGAAACGAGAACCATCCATGTTCATTGAATCGCTGCTGGCGCTCCTGGCCCTCGCCGGCCTCTGCAGCTGCCGCGAGCCCTCGTGTCAGAAGCTGATCGAGCGCAAGGACTACACCGCCGCGGTGCCGGCATGTGAGCGCATCATCCAGCAAGGTGACCACAAGACCGGGCTCGCGGCGGCGCAGGCATGCCGGAGTGCTGGGCACAACGATGAGGCCCTCGCGCTGGCCAAGCAGCTCCTCTCCGGACCTGAGGGATCGAATGCCCGGCGGCTCATGGGGCAGATCTATCTCCAGAAACAGGACTTCGAGGCCGCGCACGGTGTTCTCGAGGAAGCACTCCGTCTGGATCAGAGATCCGGTGATCACGTCGCTGCACATACCGATGCTGCGATGCTGATGACGGAGCACTGGAACCACACAGACCTCGCGAGTGCCTTGCAGTTTGCAAACCTCGCAGTCACCGAGGCAGATGCATCAGGGGACTCCAAGCTGTTGGGCACGGCGCTGATCGATCTGGCACGCGTGCTTCTGGCCGCCGGCGACAATGAGCGTGCGCTCGAGGTCTATGCCACGGCCACCAGCAAGCTGCCGCCCGATGACCAGACCGACCTGGCTCGCGTCCTGCTCGGGCGGGGAACGATTCTCAACGATCAGCGACAGTATGCCCTGGCGCGTCCGCTGCTCGAAAAGGCGCGAGCGCTCGCCACCAAGCTGGACGACTCCTCGCTGGTCCTGAAGACGGAGGTGAACCTGGCGGACAGTGCCCTGAACCTCCACGACCTCGATGCGGCGCAGCGCCACCTCGACGCCGCCGAGGCTGGCGGACGATCGCGGGGAGACAAGGCGCCCTCGCAGGGGATCCTGATCAATCGCGCAATCCTGGCGCGCTACCGCGGTGACCTGGCGACCGCGATGCGGATGATCGATGCCGCTGCAGCGGCGGATCCGGTCCCCGAAAATGCCTGGATCATCGCGCACGAGCACGGACAGATCGCCGCGGCGGCACATGACGTGAAGTCCGCAGAGCAGAACTATCGCACAGCGATCGACATCATCGAGCGCATGTCCAGCCCCGAAGAGATCAAGGCGCCGTTCTTCGAAGTCCGCTGGATCCCGTACCAGAGCCTGTTCGCGCTCCACATCGAGCAAGGCGACGCCATGGCTGCGTTCGCAACCCTGATCTCCGCGCAGGGTCGGATGTTCCTGACCGATGCCATCGCCGCATCGGCCGACGGTGCCAGCCCGGGGAATCGCCGCGATAGCCTGAAATCCCTGGCGGCGCTGGTCGACAAGTCACCCCTCGCGCGCACGTTCAGCACAGCGGACACGCTGGTACAGCTCGGCGATCGCTACGTGCTGAACTACTTCAGCGGCGGGGGGCGGATGCGGCTGTTGATCCTCGACCGCGGTACGGTGAAGCTGGCGAGCACCAGCGTCGAGCTCTCCGAGCTTGACAGGCTGGTCGATGATTTCCTGGCCGCTCCAGATGACCGCGGCAAGGCCCAGGCGCTCGGTGCGGCGCTGCTTCCGGCCGAGGTGCTGCGCTCCGCGCCGCGTCGCTTCCACGTCATCCCGGACGGTCCCCTGCTCCGGGTCCCGTTCGCCGCGCTCATGGTAGATGGGGCTCGCCTGATCGAGCGCCACGAGGTGATCTACGCGCCCAGCGCCACCGGGCTCGCCGGTCTGGGTACGAGCACCGGAATGTCGACGACCAGAGCCGTCGTGCTCAGCGACGCCAGGAGCGATCTTCCGCACAGCCGCGAGGAGATCGATGCGGTCGTGAAGGCGACCAGAGCCACGCCATGGACCGGGCGGATGGCGACCAAGGACGCGCTCCGCGCTGCACAGGATACGTCGCTGCTCCACATCGTCGGCCATTCGGGAGTCGGCATCGATGGCGGCTTTCTCCAGCTCGCCGATGGCCAGGTCACCGCGGCGAATATCCTCGACTGGCGCATCCGACCGCGCCTGGTCGTGCTGTCATCCTGCGCTTCCGCGGCAACCGCGCGCCGCGATATGTGGGGCTCGCTGGCGGCGTCGTTTCTCGCCGCGGGCAGCACCGACGTGGTCGCGACGCTGTTCAGCGTCGAGGATGCAGCAGCGGCCGAGTTCACCAAGCTGTTCTACCTCCACCATGGCGATCGCGATCCGGCAGCCGCCACCGCAGCAGCGCAGCGAGCGATGGCACGTAACCATCCCGCATCGGCGTGGTCGGCGTTCACCGTGATCGGCCTGTAACGGAATAACGTGGTATTTCACCACCTGACAACGAGGTAACGAATGCGACTGTCTCAGATCTTGCTATTCACAATCTCGTGCATACTGATCGGCTGCTCATCCTCTGCACCTACCGTTCCTCCACTGGACATCGAGACAAAGCTCATCGCGAAGGATGGCAGGTTAATTCGAGGAGGAATGAAGGTGTTTCCGGCCAATTCGGGCATCAAATTGCTCCAGGTGCTGCCGGCCGAGGCCGACCGGCCGACCGCCCTGATAACTGTTATCCAGGAGCTGAAATCCAAGGACCAAAATACGGTGCACAAGAAACTGTATGAGATAACGGTGCCCGCGGAACGCGCTCCGCTCAAGGTCCCGGTCTCCACTGACTATGCAGAGGGCCAGATCGAGATAGTCCTGGAATACCCCGCCTCAGCGTCTCCGCCCCCATTGAAAGCCATAACTCCGGCGTTAACTACAATAGATCCCGACATATGCGTGATCTGCCTGGCGGAGGGCATCCAGTGCTGTCCGCTGCAATAGTGTCCATGCAAAGGCCGCTACGTGATCGATCGATGGCGGTTCAAACTAGCCGCGCGATCGCGACCAGCGTCGTGTAGCGCACGAGCCGGCCGCCGAGCGAGATCGCGGTGAACGTGGAGAACGCCATGCTCAGGAGCGGCCGCGCGATGTAGCCGAGGAGGTAGAGCGGCGGCAGGCCGACGACCGCGGCGACGAACATGACCAGGCGCGGCCGCCTGTTCCAGCGCTCGATCCGCTGCCTGGCCGCCGCGATCCGGTCGCGGACCTTGCCGCGCGGGAGCTCGAAGGCGCCGGCGCCGGCGTAGTAGGTCAGCGTCTTGGCGACCTGGTGGCCGATCGCGGCGATGCCGATCAGCGCCGCGAGGGTCGCCGGCTCGACGCCCCACGCGGCGACGCCGACCAGGAACAGCTCGATGCTGAGCAGCGGAAACATGCCCGCGAGGAACGCGATCACCAGGGTCGCGCCGTAGAGCCCCAGCGTTGCGAGCAGGCTGTCGACCACGATCCCCACGGTACTACGCGGCGCGACGGCGGTGCGAACCATCGCACGAGACCGGGCGGGACCGCCGCCGCCCGCCGCCGCGATCTCGGGTTACACTGGCGCATCGTCGCCTCCACCGAACCCGAGCGCTCGCGGCCGCGCGGTCTGCGCGTGCACTGGCTGGCGCGCGTGATCGGCGCGATCGGCGCATGGTTCATCTACCGGCTGATCGCGATGTTCGGCCGGACGTACGCGTGGCGCGACATCGCCTGGCTCGAGGGCCCGCTCGGCGACCGGGTGATCGGCGATGCGCCGTACCGCGACGTCGCGGCGCGGCAGGGGCTGACGATCGAGCGCGACGCCCGGGACGCGGGGCTGGTCGGCGATTTCGGCGCGCTGCGCGGCGCGGACTGCGACCCCGACCGGCTCGATCCGCGGATCCGCGAGTTCTACGAGCACACCACGCGGTTCGCGATGGACGTGTGGAGCCAGACGTACTTTCCGACCAGCATCGCGCTGTTCCTGCTGGTCACGACGATCAGCCGGCAGGTCAACCAGCTGAACTTTCCGCTGTCGCCGCTCGAATCGGCGCGCGGGATGTCGAGCGAGATCATCGCGCTGCGCAACCCCGACGGCAGCCTGCGCTACACCGGCTGGTTCCGCACGCTGGGCGAGCAGGCGCGCGTGCTCTACACCGGGTTCTACATGACCGAGCGCGCGCCGCACCGCGGCCCGTGCGTCAAGGTGGTGTTCCCGATGCCGAACGGCAATGCGACGGTCGTCCTCGCGCCGCAGGTCGAGCCCGACGGCGCGCTGATCCTCGACTCGACCGGCGTGCGGTTCGGCGACGCCGGGTTCTATCGCATCCAGAGCCGCGGCGATGGCCGCGCCCGGGTCTGGCACATCAGAACGCTCCGGGAGCGGTTCCGGGTCTACGTCGACGACCGCGGCGTGGTGCGCTGCGACCACCACGTGCGCTTCCTCGGCCTCCCGGTGCTGAGCCTGCACTACAAGATCGTCAAGCGAGCGGAGGTGCGCGACGCCGGCGCGGGCTCGCCCGACCCGGGAGCGCGCGCCGCTGTGTAGAATGCCGCCATGATCGGCATCATCGGTGGTACCGGCCTGTACGAGCTGCCCGGGCTCGTGGCGCAGGAGTGGCGGCGCATCGACTCGCCGTTCGGTGAGCCGTCGGATGCGCTGCTGTTCGGACGGCTCGGCGAGCACCAGCTGGTATTCCTGCCGCGTCACGGCCGCGGCCACCGCATCCCGCCGCACGAGATCCCGTTCCGCGCCAACATCGACGCGCTCAAGCGCGCCGGCGCGACGACGGTGCTGTCGATGAGCGCGGTCGGCTCGCTGCGCGCCGAGCTGGCGCCCGGCACGTTCGTGCTGGTCGACCAGTTCATCGATCGCACGCTGCGCGGACCCAAGACGTTCTTCGGCGCCGGCTGCGTGGCGCACGTGTCGATGGCGCATCCGACCTGCGCGCGCGTGCGCGGCGACCTCGCGGCGGCGGGCGCGGCGATCGGCGTGCCGACCGTCGCCGGCGGGACCTACGTCGCGATGGAGGGGCCGCAGTTCTCGAGCGCCGCGGAGTCGGAGATGCATCGCATGCTCGGCTGCGATGTGGTCGGCATGACCAACATGCCCGAGGCCAAGCTCGCGCGCGAGGCCGAGCTATGTTACGCCACCGTCGCGATGGTCACCGACTTCGACTGCTGGCACCCCGATCACGACCACGTCGTGGTCGAGCACGTCGTCAAGGTGCTGCGCGAGAACGCCGACCACGCGCGCGCGCTGATCGCGGCGGCCGTTCCGCGGCTCGGCGCAGCTCCCCACCCCGGCGAGGTCTGCCCGCACGGCTGCGATCGCGCGCTCGACCACGCGATCCTGACCGCCCCCGCCGCGCGCGACCCCGAGCTGGTGCGCCGGCTCGCGGCGGTCGCCGGGCGCGTGCTGCGCGACGCGGCATCATGAAGGTCGACGGTGCATGGCGGCGGGCGATCGAGCTCGCCCCGGAGCGTGACGCGGTGATCGTCCTCGACCAGACCGCGCTGCCGCACCGCGTGCGCTGGCTGCGGATCGCCGACCTCGCCGGGGCCGCGCGCGCGATCCGCGACATGGTGGTGCGCGGCGCCCCGCTGATCGGCGCGACCGCTGCCTGCGGCGTCGCGCTCGCCGTGCGCGCGGGGATCGCGCTCGACGATGCGTGCCGCACGCTCGCCGAGACCCGGCCGACCGCGGTCAACCTGCGCTGGGCGCTCGCGGTGATCGCTCGCCGCGCAGATCTGCGACGACGAGGTCGCGCGCTGCGAGGCGATCGGCCGCCACGGGCTCGCGATGATCGAGCAGCTCGCCCGCGATCGCGATCGCCCGGTGCGCCTGCTCACCCACTGCAACGCCGGCTGGCTCGCGACGGTCGACTGGGGCACCGCGCTCGCGCCGATCTATCGCGCGCACGACGCCGGCATCCCCGTCGAGGTCTGGGTCGACGAGACCCGGCCGCGCAACCAGGGCCTGCTGACCGCGTGGGAGCTCGCGCAGCACGGCGTGCCGCACACCGTGATCGCCGACAACGCCGGCGGGCACCTGATGCAGCACGGCCGGGTCGACGCGTGCATCGTCGGCACCGATCGCACGACCGCCGACGGCGACGTCTGCAACAAGATCGGCACCTACCTCAAGGCGCTCGCCGCGCACGACACCGGCGTGCCGTTCTACGTCGCGGCGCCGTCGCCCAGCATCGACTGGACGATCGCGCGCGGCGCCGACATCCCGATCGAGGAGCGCTCGGCGGCCGAGGTCCGCCGGCTGGCCGGCGTCGCGAGCGGCGCGGTCGCCGAGATCGAGCTCGTCCCCGCCGCGACCGCCGTCGCGAACCCGGCGTTCGACGTCACGCCGGCGCGCCTGGTGACCGGGCTCATCACCGAGCGCGGCGTGTGCGCGGCGTCGCGCGACGGGCTGCGCGGGCTGTTCCCCGAGCGGGCGCGCGCGGAGGGTGCGTGACCCTGCGCCTGCGCGACGATCTGGTCGCGACCGCGCAACGGATGAGCGCTCTCGGCCTCGCGCCCGGGACCACCGGCAACGTCAGCGTGCGCACCGAGCGCGGCTTCCTGGTCACCCCGTCCGGGATGGCCTACGACCAGCTCCGCGGCGACGACGTGGTCGCGATCGATCGCGACGGCGCGATCCGCCCCGGCCAGCGCACGCCGTCGACCGAGTGGCGCCTGCATCGCGACCTCCTCGCCGCGCGCCCCGACGCCCAGGCGATCGTCCACACCCACTCGCTGTACTGCACCACCATCGCGTGCCTGCGCCGCCCCATCCCCGCGATCCACTACATGATCGTGCGCGCCGGCGGCGACGAGATCCCGTGCGCCGACTACGCGACGTTCGGCACCTCCGAGCTCGCCGCCTCCGTCGTGCGCGCGCTCGGCCCCGGCCTCGCCTGCCTGATGGCCAACCACGGCATGGTCGCGCTCGGCGACTCGCTGCCCGGCGCGCTCAAGCTCGCCGCCGAGGTCGAGCAGCTCGCCGCGCAGTACTGGCACGCGATCCAGCTCGGCCAGCCCCACGTGCTGCCGCACGACGAGCTCGACCGCGTGCGCGCGCAGTTCGCCGGCTATGGCCAGCTCCGCCCACCGGGCCGCGGCCCGCGCCGCTAGCCACAGACCTCCCGCCTGCGTCAGCTTCGCGTCGTGTCGACGCGGTCAACGAGCAGGCGACCTTCCGCGAGACGGAGCTCGACGTTGAACAGCCGCAGAAAGCTGAGACCGACAAGGCCGTCGATGCCGAAGCCGTCGGGTAGATCGAAGACGTGCACCCGAAAGTTGGAGACCATGAAACCCAGCGCCCAGAATCGAGATATGCGCAACAGATATCCTTGCTCCGAGCCCACTGCCGTTCGGACCGTGGCGATCTGTTCACCCTGCAGAGGGCTGTAGCCGAGGTCGTCGATGATGCTGGCCGCGATCACCGTGTGTTCCGATCCGGTATCGACGGCGAGCGATGCAGGCGTTTTGCCGCCGGGACCCCAGATACGCGCCTTGACGATGATGAGGTCGCTGTTCGGATCGAAGCGCGTTACCTTCACGGCAGGAGGAACGAACGGAGCGGCGCGCGGATCGGGCCGGTGAAGAAGTGACCGATCTCGTCGTACTGCTCCCGGAGAGGGCGAGCCTGGTCAAGGGGCGCCTTGCGCGTCTTGCCGTGGCCGGCTACCCGCGCGGACCGGAAATCGAGGTCGTTCTCGTTGACCCAATCGATCTCGACGAGAGCCACCCATTCATCAGGGTAGCGCGCGCAGATCTCTGTCCAGGTCAGCGGGTCCGAGACGATTGGGGCCGTGCCGGTGCAATGCTCCATCATGATCGGCAGATTCGGCTCCTTCCACTGCTGCGCGTCAAGTTTTCCGCCGATGCCAGCAAAGCCAAGCAGGCACATGGAACGTGGCCTGGCTACGCCGTCATCCGCGATGACCGGATCGACCTGACCGGCGCCCCACGCGACATGCGCGAGGTCACCACTGGAGGTCGTCGATCAGCCGGATGTCGACGCGCCCGAGCACCTTCTGGACCCGGTCGGCCATGTCCTCGAACTCGGTGAGCTGCGACGCCTGGTGGAGCTTGCGCGCGAAGTTCATCACGCGGACCAGGTAGGAGAACAGGTTGCCCTCCTCGTGCTCGAGGCTGTGCTTGTCGACGAAGTCGAGGAAGCCGGCGCCGGCGTCCTCGAGCGTGGCCCACACGTTCTTGGGCTTCTTGCCGCCGTGGAGCTCGGGGTGCGGCACCAGCGCGGACAGCTCGCCGTGGATCACCTCGATCCGGGTCAGCGGGCGGGGGTGCTCCTTGTCCCACTCGGCCTCGGCGGCCTCCCAGGTGACGTGCGGGTTTTCCTCGCGCAGCTCGCGCAGCTTGGCGCGGCACCACTCGCGCTTGGCGTCCTCGTCCTTGCGGTCGAGCAGGCGCTGGATCACGTCGTGATCGATCAGGTACTCGACCAGCTGGCGCAGCTCGACATAGTCGAGCTGGTGGTTGAACAGCACGTAGTAGATGAACAGGCCGTCCATGCCCTGGAGGTCGCGGATCATCTGGCCGGCGATCTGCTTGCCGTGCTCGTCGATCACGCCGACCGCCTTCATGTTATCGACCAGCTGGGCGAGCGTCTTCTGCAGGCCGAAGCGTTCGCGGTCCTCGAGCAGGAGGTTCTCGATCACGGTCGCGATGTCGAGCCGCATCGACGGTGGCAGCGATGCCTCGGCCGCGGCCATGCGGGCGTCGACGCCGTCGACCCCACCGCCCTCGATCTCGCTTCGCGTGTC
>VBLP01000490.1 GCA_005887925.1 Deltaproteobacteria bacterium
CTGGCCTGCCGCCGGAGCAGGGCTCGCTCCACCACCAGCCGATCGAGCCGATCGCCGGCCAGCTTCAGCTCGAGCATCACCTCGCTGTGCGCCTGAGCTTCGGGCCACGGCGCTGCCAGATGCTTCAGCAGGTCTGGCCGGCGAATCACCAGGAGGCCACGCCGCACCCTCTCTGGCGAGATCTCGGCCGGATTGCGCCATCCGGCCGCCCCTCTCGTGATGCGATCCGTCTCCTCGGCGAACGTCCGCTGAACGAACAGCTTCCATTGGTCCATCACGCCGCGATAGTAGACCTCGGCGAGGCGCTCGCAACAATCTGTCACCGTTTACTGCATTCGAGTGCTCACTTCGCAGCTTTGTATTTCGTGGATGAACGAAGCTTCGCGAGGCCCCACCGGGGCTACGACCGCGCGCGTCGTGGCGACCGACCTCGCACGCCTCATGCGAGGCGGGCCCGATCAGGGCCGGATCACGGAAAGATGCCGCGCTCGCGGTAGCAGTGCTGGAGGCGCTCGAGGCCGATCGCGTAGCTGGCGGTGCGCCAGTCGGTCTTGTTGACCGTGACGTAGTGGCGGACGGTGGCCCAGGTCTGCTTCATGCGCCGCTCGAGACGGTCGAGGACGTCGTCGAGCTCCCACTGCTCGGCCCGCTTGTTCTGGAGCCATTCGTAGTAGGAGACGATGACGCCGCCCGAGTTGCAGAGGATGTCGGGGATGACGTCGATGCCCTTGCCGATGAGGATGTCCTCGGCCTCGGGGTAGGTCGGGCCGTTGGCGCCCTCGACGACCATCTTGACCTTGAGGGCCTTGGCCTCGGGGACGCCGAGCTCGAGCTCGAGGGCGGCGGGGACGAAGATGTGGGCGTCGAGGCCGAAGAAGTCGGCGCGCTCGATCTTCTGGGCGCCCTTGTAGCCGGCGACGGAGCCGGTCTTGTGGACGTGCTCGCCGAGCTTGTGCGGGTTGATGCCCTCCGAGTTGGCGATGTAGCCGCCGGCGTCGCCGACGCCGACGATGACGGCGCCCTTCTGGGACAACAGGCGCGCGGCGTAGCTGCCGACGTTGCCGAAGCCCTGGATGATGACGTGGCAGCCATCGAGGTTGAAGTTGCGGTCGCGGGCCCACTCGGTGATGCAGTGGACGACGCCCTGGCCGGTGGCCTCGGCGCGGCCATGGCTGCCGCCGGAGGTGACGCTCTTTCCGGTGACGACGCCGCGCACGGTGTTGCGGTCGCCGGTGCCGACGATGTTCATGTACGTATCCATCATCCAGACCATGGTCTGGCTGTTGGTGTTGACGTCGGGCGCGGGGATGTCGTACTCGGGGCCGATGTTGGAGCCGAGCGCGGCGGTGAACCGCCGGGTGATGCGCTCGAGCTCGGCCTTGGAGTGCTGGCGGGGATCGACCTTGATGCCACCCTTGCCGCCGCCGAACGGGATCTCGTGCAGCGCGCTCTTGTAGGTCATCCACGACGCGAGGGCCTTCATCTCGTCGAGGTTGGCCTCCTGGTGGTAGCGCATGCCGCCCTTGTAGGGCCCCAGGATGTTGTTGTGCTGGACGCGGTAGCCTTTGAACATCACGAACTTGCCGTTGTCCATGCGGACGGGGAAGTTCACGATCAGCTCGTTCTTGGGCTGGGCGAGGATCTGCGCGACATCGGGATCGATGTTGATCAGCTTCATCGCCTTGTCGATCTGGCGGGTGGCGATCTCGAAGAGGTTTCCGCGCTCCTTGAGGCTGGTGACGCCGCCTTCTTTGACGGTCGGTAACGGCATGCTCTGGGTGCTCATCAGTCACGGCTTACCGCCCCGGAGGTGAGGTTTTCAATGTGATCGCGGCGATTTCGGGGATGCCCGCGCGCCGCGGTGCGTTGCGGGTGTATTAGGGCATCTCTGCCGGATCTCGATCGCCTCGCCGACCGCAAGCTCGCGGCGCACGTCGCCGACGGCGGCCGGCTGCGCGCGCTGGTGCTGGAGCTGTGGCAGCGCACGCGGATGGACTGGGGCTTTGTGACCGATCGGCTGGCGGTGGCGTTTCGCAAGGAGACGTGGATCGGATCACACGAGCGTCGGTTCTTCAGTGAAACGCTGTACGGGCTGGTGCGGCATCTGCGCCGGGTGGACGCGGCGCTGGCCCGCGGGCGCAAGACGGAGCGTGCGCCGCGCGACCTGGAGCGGCTGCTCGCGCTGCTCGTGCTCGAGCGGCTGATCGAGCCGGCGCGCGCCGCGCAGGTGGTAAGCGAGCTCGACTGGAACGCGGTGGCCGGGGTCGACGAGGCGATCGCGCGCGAGCGCAAGCTGGTGCCGCGGATCGCGCTCGCGGCGTCTCTGCCGGACTGGCTGGCGGCGCGGCTCGCGGCGGACTGGGGCGACGAGGCGGAGACCCTCGCCCTGGCGCTCAACCGGCGGGCGCCGATGACGGTGCGCGCCAACCTCCTGGTCGGCGACCGCGGCGCGCTCGCGGCGGAGCTGGCGCAGGCGCGGATCGCGACGACGCCGGGCGCCTGGTGCGACACGGCGCTGCACGTCGAGTCGCGCACCAACCTGTTCGGGCTCGCGGCGTTCACCCGCGGCGCGATGGAGGCGCAGGACGAGGGCAGCCAGCTGCTCGCCGACGTCACGGCAGACTGCGTGCGCTGGGGTGCGGCGACCCGCGCGCCGCTCGTGGTCGATCTGTGCGCGGGCGCGGGCGGCAAGACGCTCGCGGTCGCGGCCCGGCTGGGCAACCGCGGCCGGATCGTCGCGGCCGACGTCGACGCCGACAAGCTCGAGGAGCTGCGCCGTCGCGCACGCCGCGCCGGCGTCACGAGCGCGCAGACGGTCCATCTCGAGGGTGGGCGGTGGCCGGCCGCGCTCGAGGCGCTGCGCGGCAAGGCCGACGTGGTGCTGGTCGACGCGCCATGCTCGGGGATCGGTGCGCTGCGCCGCAACCCGGAGGCGCGCTGGCGGCTGAGCGAAGCCGATCTCACGGGGCTCGCGGCGCGGCAGAAGGAGATCCTCGGTGGCGCGCGCGCGCTGCTCGCGCCCGGTGGACGGCTGGTGTACGCCACCTGCACGCTGCTCCGCATCGAGAACACCGACGTGGTGGCGGCCGTGGTCGGGCCGGAGCTCGTCGCCGTGCCGCTCACCGAGGTCATGGGGGAGCGGGCGCAGGGGCTCGGCGGCGGCGACGCGTTCACGGTGACGCCGCATCGCCACGGCAGTGATGGGTTTTACGCGCAGGTGATGCGACGAGTCTAGGGCATCGCTCATGCATCGGATCGGCGGCATGGAATCTGGCCTCGATGGGGTGAGCGCACCTGCAACACCCGACGCTGCCGATCGCGTTGCGGATGGCAACGCGACCCCTGTCGGGCGGCGTGATAACGTGGTGCCGCGAATGGCAGTCGACGTCTCCGTCGTCCGCGACATGGTCGCGCTACGAGCGATCGAGGGAGAGTGGCGCGCGCTTGCAAGTGCCGGCGGCAGCGGGCTGTTCCGGGGACCGGACTGGCTGATCCCGTGGTGGCAGGCCTACCACGCCACGCTCGGCGCCGAGCTCTACGCGATGGTCGGACGCGCTGCGGAAGCCGACGCCAGCGGCGTTGCGGTTGGCGACATCGTCTGCCTGGCGCCGCTGTACCGGCGGACGGTCAAGGTCGCGCTGCTCGATGTCCGCGAGCTGCGGCTGATCGGCGACGCCGGGCCGCGGCCGCCGGCGCTGGATCTGCTGGCCCGCGCCGGCTGGGAGGACCGCGCCGGCATCGCGCTGGCCCGCAAGCTGATCGACGAGGGGGCGACGTGGGACCTGATCGATCTCGAGCCGCTCGCCGATCCGTCGCGGGTCCGCGCCCACCTGGTCCAGCGGATGGCGCCGGCGGGGTTCACGGTCGAGAGCTCGCCGTCGGCCGGTGGCGCGACGCGGATCGCGCTCGCGCTGGCGCCGGTCGAGGCCACCGATGCGTCGCGCGTGGTGACGACCTACGGCGACGACCTGGCCGCGCTGCGCAAGGGGATGACGGCCCTGCGCCGGCTGTCCCGCCTCGAGTGGGCCGAGCGCGACGAGCCGTCGCCGCTGGCCGATCCGGAGGCGATCGGCCTGCTCGAGCAGGTCGCGATGGAGCTCGGCAAGCAGGGCCGGATCCGGCTGGCGCGCCTCGACGATCCGCAGGGCGAGGCGTGCGCCGCCGCGCTCGTCGTCGACGACGGCGACCGCGCGGTCGTGCTGGCGATGGCGGTCGACCCCCAGGCCGGCCGCGCGTCGGCCCGCCTGCTCCACGCCGAGGCGCTCGCAGCCCGCGCGCGCGGCTCCATCGCGCTCGACGTCGTGCAGGGCGCCGTCGAGTACACGCTGCCGGCGCTGCCGACCTCGAAGCAGCCGGTGCTCGCCGTGCGCGTGTGGGGCCAGTCGACGACCGCATCGGTCGGCCGCACGCTGTCGAGCGTGACCCGCCGCGCCCGCCGCGCCCGCGAGACGCCCGCGGTCGCCGCCGCGCAGGCCCGCGCCGCGTGGACGCGGATCCGCAGCGCCGCCGCCAGCGTCGCGCAGTACGATCGCTACTGCCTGTACCGCGGCCAGCTGTGGACGCGCGGCGTCGAGCCGGTCGCCGGCCTCGAGCTCGCGATGTTCACCGAGGCCGACTACGACAAGCTCGACGACGCGCACCGCGCCGACCTGCTCGAGCAGCTCTCGCTCGACGACGCGACCGCGCGGACGCAGTGGCGGCGCGGCGACCAGGCGGTGGTCGCGACGCACGGCGTCCGCCCGGCCGGCATCGCGTGGGCCGCGCGCGGACCGATCGAGGCGCCCGAGCTCGGCCGCACGCTGCGGATGGCGAAGTACGACGCGTACATCCACAGCGTGTACGTCGCCACGGCGGCCCGCGGCCGCGCGGTCGCGCCGGTCATGCTCGAGCAGCTCACCAAGGAGCTGCGGGCGACCGATGCCTACCGCTCGTGGGCGCTGATCGCGGCCGACAACCACGCCTCGCTGCGCGCGTTCCAGAAGGCGTCGTTCACGCCGGTGTGCGACGTGATCCACGCGAAGATGGCGACGGTGGACCGCGTGGTGTGCCGGCCGCCGGACCCGGAGGCGCAGGAGCTGCTCGGGCTCACGCCATAGCAGGAAGACAAGCCGCGCGACGCGACCGCGGCCCCGCCTACGGGATCACGTAGTGGCAGTTGGTGCAGCCGGGGTTGCCGTCGCACTGCTCGCCGAACGCGGGCTCGACGATGCCGTCGCCGCAGTACGGCGCGGCCATGCAGCCGGCGGTGCATTGCCCGACGCCGTAGGCCGTCGCCGAGTTCATCGCGCCGTTGTCGCACTGCTCGGGGCCGTTCTTGATGCCGTCGCCGCAGTACGGAGCGAAGGTGCAGTCGGCCTTGCACGAGCCGTAGGAGCCGTTGTTGGTGCCGTTGTCGCACTGCTCGGGGCCGTTCTTGACGCCGTCGCCGCAGTGCGGGCCGATCGTGCACACCGCGCTGCAGAATCCGTAGCCGGCGCCGTTCATCGCGCCCTGATCGCACAGCTCGCCGTTACTGACCACGCCGTCGCCGCAGAACGGCGCGAACATGCAGCCGCGCGCGCGCGGCACCCGGGCATGCAGCCGCCGTAGGTGCCGTTGTTCATGCCGTCGTCGCAGACCTCGTCGCCCTCGACGATGCCGTCGCCGCAGATCGGCGCGCACGTGCTCACGGTGTGGACGAACCCGGACAGCGTCAGCCGGTAGGTCGACGCGAACGTGTGGCGCTCGGCCTGGAACATGTCGATCGTGTACATCCCGCCGTTGACCAGGCCGAACGCGGTGGCGTGCGCGGTGTCGAGCGTCACGCTGCCGTTGGTCGCGCCGTGGATACCGCCGAGATCGACGGCGAGGTGGCCGTTGATGAATACCCAGACGTCGTCGTCGCCGGTGAAGTCGAAGGTCGGCGACGAGCTCGCCTGGTAGGTGAACGGATAGTGCAGCTCGCTGGTGAACGCGAAGTTGTGGTTGTTGGTGGTCTGCGGGTTCGCTCCGGCGTTCCAGCCCAGCCCGTCGAGCGGGAAGAACGTCTGGTTGTCGAACTGGTAGACGTTGGGCGAGATCTGGGTCAGCGTGAGCGTGGTCGGATTGCCGCCGGCGTCGACGAACACCAGCTTGTCGAACGTGTTGGTCGAGCCGGCGCCGTTGCAACCGGTCTGGTGGTACCACCAGCAGAAGTTGACCGCGCCGTTCAGCGACGGGCCGGCGGTGTTGTTGCCGGTGTTCGACCTCCACACCGGCTTCGAGTCGCTGCCCAGCGCCGATTGCACGAGGCCCGTCGTCAGGCCGTTGTTGAAGTTCTCGAAGTCGGGGTGGCCAGGGCCCGGGATCGTGGTCCTGAAGTAGAGCATGTCGCGATACAGGATCGGGATCGTCAGCGTCGCGGCCGGCGGCTGGTTGGCCGCGGTGCACGTCCAGCCGCGCTCGATCTTGCAGGTCGACGAGCAGCCGTCGCCGTCCTTGGTGTTGCCGTCGTCGCAGTCCTCGCTCGGGAACTTGAGGCCGTCGCCGCACACCGCGGTACAGGTACCGCCCGCGCACACCGGCTCGACGGTGCAGGTCGGCGAGCAGCCGTCGAACGGGATCAGGTTGCCGTCGTCGCACTGCTCGCTGCCTTCCATCATGCCGTCGCCGCAGTGGGTCTGGTGGCAGACGTTGTTGGTGCACGCCCAGCCGGGCTGGACCTTGCAGCTGGTCGAGCATGCGCCGTTCGGGCCGTTGCTGGCGCCGAGATCGCACTGCTCGTTGCCGGCCATGATGCCGTCGCCGCACTGCTTGGCGATGCACGGCCGGCCCTCGGTCGGGCACGCCCAGCCGATCTCGACCTGGCACATCGCCGAGCAGCCGTCGCCGGGGGCGAGGTTGCCGTCGTCGCACTGCTCGCTGCCTCGGGCCCTGCCGTCGCCACATATCGCTGTCGACATGCACGGCATCCCCGGGGTCGGGCACACGAAGTTGGGCTCGAGCACGCACAGCGAGCTGCAGCCGTCACCATTCATCGCGTTGCCGTCGTCGCATTGCTCCCCGGGATCGAGGCGCGCGTTGCCGCAGATCTGCATGCAGGGGCCGCCCCGCGCCGGACAGGTCCAGCCCGGGGTCACCAGCATGCAGTCGGCCGAGCAGCCGTGCGTGCCGGTCGTCGTGCCGTCGTCGCACGCCTCGTTGCCCTCGACGCTGCCGTTGCCGCACACGATCGTCGACACGCAGGAATGGCCCGGCATCGGGCACATGAAGTTGGGCTCGACCTGGCACGTCCCCGAGCAGCCGTCGCCGGGCACCGAGTTGCCGTCGTCGCAGGTCTCGGGGGCGATCACGACGCCGTCGCCGCAGTACATCGCGCGCACGCACGCCGCGCCCGGCAGGATGCAGAGCCACCCCGGCTCGGCCTGGCAGGTCGCGCTGCAGCCGTCGCCCGACGCCGCGTTGTCGTCGTCGCATTGCTCGCCGGGATCGATCATCCCGTTGCCGCACAGCGTGCTGCCATCAGGCTGGGCATCCGGGCCCGCGCCGTGATGACTGCCGCACCCGAGGATCAAGACCGCCGCGAACACGAAGGCGTTGCGCATCAGCATGCAATCGTACGCTCCGGCGCGCCGGACACAATGCCTGTCTGGACCCGATTACATTGTCAAGTAGACAGCAGTGAGTCGGGTCGGCTGTCACCATCGTCACCGTCGGAGCCGTTAGCCGATGTCACGCTACTACTCCGATTCACCACATCGATGAAGCGTTGTTGCCGTGACCCGGCACGATTCTGCGCTGCCCACATTGCGGGGCCGCGGCATGGCAATCTGCCTCGCGTGCCGCATCGCCGGTGCTCGGCGAGCTGTGACCGACGGCGTATCCGGCCGCCGTTTGTATGCAAGCGCGCACATCACGGGCCGCCGGTCAGCGGCGCTGCTGAAAGCCGTGCTCGCCGATGATCACCTCGCGGTCCTCGGCCGCCACGCCGGCCACGCGCGCGGCGGGCGGGCCTTGCCGGCACCATGCGAGCAGGGCGGCCACCGCGGCATCCTCGCCCTGGGCCTCGAGCTCGACCGAGCCGTCGGCCAGGTTGCGGACCCAGCCGGTGAGGCCGCGCGCACGCGCCTCCCAGACCGTCGACGCGCGGTACGAAACTCCCTGGACGCGTCCGGTCACGATCGCTCTCACACGACGCATCGTGCAGCGAATGTCGCATGGCCGGCCGCGCTGTGCGTCTTGCGAATGTCGGACCACGCCGCTACCGGCACTGGGGGCCAGCTGATAGCGTGACCATTCGATGGCGCGCGTGCTGCGACTACCCGACCATGGTCGGCTGCTCGTGTGCACGGACCTCCAGGGCTGCCTGCGCGACTTCGAGCGCATCGTCCAGCTGTTCGAGCAGGCCCTGCTCGACTTCCAGGGCGATGCCCACCTGCTGTTCACCGGCGACCTGATCCACGGCCCCCACATCGATCCCGAGGACTGGCCCGACTTCCTGGGCGAGTACTACCGCGACGCCAGCGGCGACCTGATGATGGCGTACGCGGGGCTGACCGCGAAGTACTCCGGCCGGGTCCACGCGCTGCTCGGTAACCACGAGCACGGCCACATCGGCGGGCCGCACACCGCCAAGTTCGCCGCCGACGAGGTCGCGCTGCTCGAGCAGATCCTCGGGCCGTCCGCGACCGCCCGGATGCGCAGCATCATCCAGACCTTCGCGCTGGCTGCCGTCACGCGCTGCGGCATCGTGTTCACCCACGGCGCCCCGGCCGCGCAGATCGACTCGATCGCCGAGCTCGAGGCCGCCGACCTGTCGGGCGCCCACTACGCCAGCCCGCTCGAGGTCCTCGACACGCCGATCGTCGGCAAGATCCTGTGGGCGCGCTCGGCGACCGAGGCCGAGGCCCGGCGGTTCCTGCGCGCGATGAACGGCAATGTGGCGATCTACGGCCACGACGTGATCCCGGAGGGGTTCGAGACCATCGGCGACACCCAGATGGTGGTGTCGACCAGCTTCGGCGTGTTCGACACCAACAAGGTCTACATCAGCCTCGATCTGGGCGCGAAGTACCGCACCGTCGGTGATCTGCGCATCGGCCACGAGATCCTGCCGCTGTACCCCGACAAGGCCCCGGCCCGGCTCGGCGGCCGGAGCCGCGCCAGCTAGCAATGGAATCAGCCGGTTACGGCGCACCTGGCCGGTGCGTTGCGGCGCGTCCGGCTTGCTTTTGGCCGCACTCGTTCCTATAGATACGGGCTCACCCGAGGCCCCGGCTCCGGCCGGGAAACGAGGTTCCCCATGAAAGAGACAGCCGGTCATCCCCACTATCGCCCCGCGCACATCACCTGCGCGTGCGGCGCGGTCCACGATACGTTCTCGACCCGCGGCGACTTCGGCGTCGATATCTGCTCGAACTGCCACCCGTTCTTCACCGGGAAGCAGAAGCTGCTCGATACCGCCGGCCGGATCGACCGCTTCAACAAGCGCTACGCGAAGAAGTCGTAGCCGGCCCGGCGCGCCGCGCAGTCCCGCGCCATGTTCGACACCCCGAGTTTCCGCGACAAGATGGCGACGCTCGAGCGCCGCCACGAGGAGCTCGGCGCCCTGCTCGGGACCGCGGAGGTCATCGGCAAGCGCGTCGAGTTCATGAAGCTGTCGCGCGAGCACGCCGAGCTCGATCCGCTCGTCGGGGCGTGGCGGGACTACCAGAAGCTCCTGTCCGATCTGGCGCAGGCGCAGCAGATGGCCAGCTCCGAGGCCGATCCGGAGCTGCGCGAGCTCGCCCGCGAGGAGATCAAGCAGCTCGACGACCGCCGCGCCGCGGCCGAGCAGGCCCTGAAGCTGCTGCTCCTGCCCCGCGATCCCAGCGATGGCAAGAACGCGCTCCTCGAGATCCGCGGCGGCACCGGCGGCGACGAGGCCGCGCTGTTCGCCGGCGACCTGTACCGGATGTACACGCGGTTCGCCGAGCGCCAGGGCTGGAAGCTCGAGGTCATGTCGCTGTCGGAGGGCACATCCGGCGGGTTCAAGGAGGTCATCGTCCTGATCGACGGCAGGGACGTGTTCTCCAAGCTCAAGTTCGAGTCCGGCGTCCACCGCGTGCAGCGCGTGCCGGCGACCGAGGCGCAGGGCCGCATCCATACCTCGGCCGCGACGGTCGCGGTCCTGCCCGAGGCCGAGGAGGTCGACATCAAGATCGACGACAAGGACCTCAAGATCGACACCTACCGCTCGAGCGGCGCCGGCGGCCAGCACGTCAACACGACCGACTCCGCGGTGCGGATCACCCACCTGCCGACCGGCGTGGTCGTCGCGTGCCAGGACGAGCGCTCGCAGATCAAGAACCGCGCGAAGGCGATGAAGGTCCTGCGGTCGCGGATCCTCGAGGCCGAGCGCGAGCGCCAGCTCGCCAGCGAGGCGGCGAGCCGCAAGTCGCAGGTCGGCTCGGGCGATCGCTCCGAGAAGATCCGGACCTACAACTTTCCGCAGGACCGCGTGACCGACCACCGGATCGGGCTGACCAGGCACAACCTCCCCGCGATCATGGACGGCAACCTCGACGACATCATCGACGCGTTGCGCGCCAACGACCAGGCCGAGCGGCTCAAGGGCCTGGAGTAGTGCCCCGGGCGATCGCGATCGCCTTGCTCGCGGTCAGCGTGATCGGAGCGTGCCGCGGGCGCGCGCCGATCGCGTCGTGCGACGACGACCTGCGCGGCGTGTATGCCGCCGAGCGCACCGAGCGCTGGATGGTGCTCGACCACGGCGACGCGATCGAGGCCTACGCGCTGTTTCCCGACGGCGACGTGACCGGCGACGCGACCGGCGGCGTGGTCGCGGCGCCCCGCGTGATCGACGTGGCCCGCGGCCGCGACGGCCTGACCGGGACGCTGCATCGCCGCTTCATGCAGCGCGCGGACAGCTGCGACGCGCAGGTGCCGGTGCAGGTCACGCGCTGCGCGGGCGACACGCTCGAGCTGGTGCTCGCCGACCCGGCGCCGCCGCAGACGTTCGCGCCGTGCGCCTGGCCGCGGCCGGGCTCGTCGCGCGTGGTCCGCTGGCGCCGCGACCCTCGCGCACCAGCCGCACGACGCCCTGGCCGTCGGCGACGAAGGTCGACGGCATGTGGTCCGAGCCGTAGTTGCCCGCGACTCCGGATTTCTCCGCAGGCATGTACGCCCGCACCATGTTCTTGAGCTTGAGCTTGTCGTGGACCTTCTTGCCGACGTCGATCTCGTCGTCGATGTCGACCGCGACGAACACGACCTTGCCCTTGAGCTCGCCGGCGAGCTTGTCCCAGGTCGGGAGCTCCTTGGCGCATGGCTTGCACCAGTCGGCGCCGACGGTGACCACGATCCACTTGCCCTTGAACGACTTGAGCTTGAGCGGCTTGCCGTTGCCGTCGGTCGCGACGTCGAGCTCGGCGAGGTGATCGCCGACCTTGAGCACGTCGGCGCGGGCTGGCGCCGCGGCGGCGAGGACGGCCAGAACAGCCGGGACGAGAAGCCGTGCGCGCATGACGATGGGACGCATCGCGCCCATCATCGATTCACCGCGAGCTCTTCGTCGATCCACAACCCGAGGTACTTGGCGAGCGCCGGGCCTTCGTACTTGCGGTCGTTGAAGAAGATGGTGGGCGTCCCGCTCACACCGGCGGCCTCGCCCTGCTTGAGGTCGCTGGTGACCTGCGCGCTCGCGTCGTCGTACGCCCTGGCGAACTTCGCCATGTCGAGGCCGATGTCCTTGGCGTAGCCCATCACGTCGTCGCGGGCGTGCGGCGCCTTGGGCGCGAACAGCCGGTCGTGCATCTCGTGGAACTTGCCCAGCTGGCCGGCGGCGAGCGCCGCCTGGGCCGCGCTACGCGACTGGGGATGGACCGACTCGAGCGGAAACATCATGTAATAGACGCTGATCTGGCTGCTCCGCTCGGTGATCAGCTGCTCCATGTCGGTCTTGAACGCCTGACAGTGCGGACACTCGTAGTCGAAGAACTCGACGATCTTGATCCGCGCATCGTCGGTGCCGGCGTGCGGCGCGCGGCTGGTGTCGAGCTTCACCGGCTGCTCGGTCTTCTCGTACTTCTTGCTGTACTCGTCGCGCGCGAGCTGCTCGGGGGCCGCGTCCTCGACCAGCGCGAGCACGTAGCGCACCGCGAACGGCGCGCGCTTGCAGGAGGTGTCGGAGGTGAACGAGGTGCGCAGGCTGTGGGCCTTGCCGCACGGCGACTTGAGCGAGCTCAGGAGCTTGTAGAACAGCTGCGACTTGTCGGCATCGAGCTTGCTGACGTCGATGCCGGTGAGCGGCGAGGTGTCGACGGGATCGGCGGCGGAACCGGCGTGGGCGTTGTCGAGCGCTGCCACCGCGCCGGTATCACTGGTCTTGTTCGTCTTCTTCTCGCATGCGCCGCCCATCAGCAGCGGCGCGCACAGAACCGCGAGGACGAAATGTCCCGAAATTCGTACGTTTGACACTCGCAGGTTGTAGTGCACCGGGGTGGTCGTTTCAAGCACGCGGCTGCGGTGGTGCAGCTTGACGTCCTGCGTCACGAGCGGTATGACAGCACTGAATGACGGTTCATTCATCGCCCGAGCGGCCGGAGCGTGGCGATCGCGGTGATCGCGCAGGCGACAAGCGCGAGCGCATCCTCACCGCGGCCGAGCGGGTGTTTGCACGCCGCGGGTTCTTCGCGGCGCGCGTGTCCGAGATCGCCAAGGACGCCGGCGTCGCCGACGGCACGATCTATCTCTACTTCAAGAGCAAGGACGATCTGCTGATCTCGCTGTTCGAGAACCGGATGAAGCAGGTCAACGACACGCTGCGCGCCGCGATCGCCGAGTGCCCGCCCGCGGAGCAGCTGCGCGCGTTCATCCACACCTACCTGAAGCTGGTGTCCGACGAGCCGACCGCGGCCGAGGTGCTGACGATCGAGCTCCGGCAGTCCAGCAAGTTCATGAAGGAGTACGACAACCCGCAGTTCGCCAGCTTCCTGCGCATGCTCGGCGGCATCATCGCCGACGGCCAGGCGCGCGGCGAGCTCGATCCGGGGATCCCCAGCCAC
Source organism: Deltaproteobacteria bacterium (assembly GCA_005887925.1). Taxonomy (GTDB): domain Bacteria; phylum Myxococcota_A; class Polyangia; order Haliangiales; family Haliangiaceae; genus JABFXX01. The sequence continues at coordinate 13,020 of VBLP01000490.1, forward strand.
ATCGCCGCGCGGATGATCTTCGGCATTCTCGACGAGCTGGCGCTCGCCTGGGTGCTGGCCAGGCAGCCGCTGCGGCCGCCGTCGATCGGCGACAGCCGAGCGCGGGGGGTGGGGACCCCGGCGGCTCTGCCGACGGGGCGGGGGTCCTCCCCCGTGGGATCGATCGCC
>VBLP01000491.1 GCA_005887925.1 Deltaproteobacteria bacterium
ACATCTACTCGTCGTTCTATGCCGCGCAGTTCTTCGGGCTGACCGCGCCGCCGAGCGGCGACACCACGCCGCCGAGCGCGACCCTCACCTCGCCCGCGGCCGGCGCGACCCTGACCGGCGCGGTCACCGTCACCGCGAGCGCGAGCGACAACGTCGGCGTGACCCGGGTCGACATCCTGGTCGACGGCGCGGTCGCCGGCAGCGACACCACGGCGCCGTACGCGGTGACGATCGACACCACGGCGCTGGGCAACGGCAGCCACACGCTGGCCGCGCGCGCGTTCGACGCGGCGAACAACGCCGGCACGTCGGCGGCGATCACGGTCACCGTGCAGAATGGCGGTGGTGGCGGCGGGCGGCTCGAGACGTTCTCGAGCAGCAGCGGCCCGGACAACCCGGGCTGGACGCTCGGCGGCTGGACGCTGTCGACCCGCGACGCCACCGGGACGCCCGGCTCGCGATCGATCACCGCGACCGCCGCCCCGGCCTTCAACACCGTCACCCGGACGGCGACCTGGTCCGGCCTCGCGCTCGGCGCGGCGCCCCGGCTCAGCTACCAGCGCCAGCTCGCGCTGTCGGACGCCAACATCCTGGCGAGCGCCGGCCTGAGCGTCATCATCAACGATGGCGCCGACCACGTCGTCGACAGCAAGGCGATCTCCGGGTTCACCTCGTACAGCGAATCCAGCTTCACCGCCCGGAGCAACCTCGACCTGTCGGCGTTCGCCGGCAAGACCGTCACGCTCAAGCTCGTGGTCACCGCCAGCGATTCGTCGTCGACGGTGACCAGCGCGACCGCGGTGATCGACCAGATCCAGATCCAGTAGCTGCACACTGCTCATCTGATGAGCAGTGGCCATGACGCGACATGTCAGGATCGCCGGGCGGCCGCGTCTCGCGGATCGCGCGCCGGGAGTTTGCTTTTTTCGGGCTACCGGGACGCAAAGCGCGTTATATCGCGACCTGAAAAGCCGAGACGCCGGGGGGCAGACGTCTGCGAGGCGCAATGGCGATCGATCTCGAACTTCCGACACAACGTCGAGTGCCATGACTGCCTGGTGGCCTGTGCATGGCGCTGTGCGTCCCATCGTGCCCCAACCCGGCCGAACCGCCTGGTGGAACGCTGTCCCGCGCAGCGGAACGCGATTTTTGGGGAACGGGAAGTGGACCGCCTCGCGGATCGGCGCGACGATTGGCCTTCGAAGAGCAATGATGACCTCGAATCGACCCTATTCAACGAGGAGCACGACGTGATCCAGCTAGGCAAACGAAACAGACGATGCGCTCTGCTTGTGGTCGCTGCGTTGGGCGTCTCTGGCAACGTGCTCGCACAGCCAGCGCCCGCGCCCGCCCCGGAACCCGCACCGCCGGCCGCCGAGCCCCCGCCCGCGCCGGCACCGACCGATCAACCGACGACCCCGGCGAACCCGGCGAATCCGCCGGCGCCCGGTCCACCGCCCGTCGCGTCCCAGCCGCCCACGGTCGCTCCTCCCGCACCGCCGGCCACCTCATTCCCCACGATGACCGGTCCCGCGCTCAAGCTGAGCGACCTGTTCACGATCCGGTTCGGCGTGTTCACCCAGCTGTGGGCCAACTTCACGCAGGACGCGTTCAAGCAGACCAACGGCGACAGCGGCGCGTTCTCCAAGAACGTCTATCTGCGGCGCGCGCGATTCTTCGTCGGCGGCAACATCACCGACCGGATGACCTACTTCATGCTGTGGGAGACCGCCAATCTCGGCTCGCCCACCGCGAACGCCGACGGCAGCACCAACAAGAACCAGCTGACGTTCGCGTTCAACGACGCCTATATCGACTTCAAGATCAACCCGGCATTCTCGGTCCAGGCCGGCCTGATGCTGATCCCGTTCACCCGCAACATCCTGCAGTCGACCTCGACCTACTGGGCGCTCGACGTCGGCGGCGTGTCGGCGACCTACATCGCCGCGACGGCGACCTCGACGCTGCGCGACACCGGCGTCGCGGTCAAGATCAACGCGGCCGACAACCACTTCGAGCTGCGCGGCATGGTGTCCGAGGGCGTTCGCCTGGGTGACCTCACCCCGTCGGCGGCCATGCCGCCCACCGGGGTGGCTCGCAATCCGGGCAAGAACGACCCGCGGTTCAGCACGTTCGCGCAGTACAACTTCCTGGATCCGGACACCGGCTACGTGTTCAACGGCCAGTACTTCGGCCGCAAGAAGATCGCCGGTATCGCGGCCGGCGCGGACTACCAGAGCCTCGCCAGCAATCCGTACTTCGCAACCTCGGCGACCGCGTTTGCCGCGATCCCGATCAATGGCGTCGATCCGAAGAACGGCGGCGACGAGATCGGCGGCCAGATCGAGTACCTGCACTTCCACGGCGGCGGGGTCGTCTTGAACCCCAACACCATGGCACCCGTCGGCCCGCCACAGCCCGGACTTCCGGTCGCCGCCGGCGGTCTCGGCAAGCAGGACGCGCTGCTCGCCGAGGCCGGCTACTACAACAAGGCGGCCAAGTTCTCGGTGTTCGGCAAGTTCGAGGGCCGGTTCTACAAGGAAGACGTCCAGAAGCCCAGCAACGTGCGGATCTACGGCGTCGGCGTGAAGTACTTCCTCGCCGAGCAGATCGCCAACCTCACCCTCATGTACAGCCTGACGCAGTTCCCCGACCTCCCGTCGCCGGGGCTGGCGGATATACGCAACTCCGTGAACGCGCTCCAGCTGCAGCTGCAGGTCGGCTACTTCTGATCCGCGCGGCCCCGGCGCGGCGCTGACCGCCGCCGGCATCGATCGGCTCCGTGGCGATCGGAGCCATCGCGACCGGGTCCATGCCGCCTCGGCCGCGGACTGGAGTAGTATTCTACCCCGATGATGCCGACGCAGCTCACGTCGTGGCTCCTGTTCCAGAACGCCGCGACGCATTTCGGCGAGGTCGAGATCGTCAGCAAGGAAGCGGCCGGGACCCACCGCTACAGCTACCTCGCGTTCGCCCGGCGCAGCCAGCAGCTGATGCACGCGCTGGACGCGCTGGGCATCGCCCGCGGCGAGCGGATCGCGACCCTGGCGTGGAACCACTACCGGCACCTCGAGCTGTACTTCGCCGTGCCGTGCACCGAGCGGATGCTGCACACGCTGAACCTCCGGCTCTCGATCGACGACCTCGGCTACATCATCCAGCACGCCGACGATCGCGCGATCTTCGTCGATCCCGACCAGCTGCCGATGCTCGAGCGGCTCGCCGACGCCGGCGCGCTGTCGCGGGTCTCGCACATCGTGGTGCTCGCGCCCGAGGTGCCGGCGTGCAAGCTCCCCGGCGTGATCGGCTACGAGGACCTGATCGCGCCGCACCCGGCGCACTATCCGCCGCGCGACATCCCCGAGAACACGCCGCTCGGCCTGTGTTACACATCAGGAACAACCGGGCGGCCCAAGGGCGTGGTCTACACCCACCGCTCGACGTTCCTGCACTCGCTGGCCAGCACGTCGGCGGCGGGCAACGCGTTCGGCCCCGGCGACGCGATCCTCCCCGTGGTGCCGATGTTCCACGCCAACGCCTGGGGCATGCCGCACGCCGGCATCATGGTCGGCGCCAAGATCGTCATGGCCGGCCGCGACGTCAGCCCGCCCAGCCTGATCGAGCTCCTGCAGCGCGAGCGGATCACGCTGTCCGCCGGCGTCCCCACCGTGTGGCTCGGCGTTGCCGACGAGCTGAGCCGGCGCGGCGCCAGGCTCCCCGACCTGCGCCGGATCCTGTGCGGCGGCAGCCAGCCGCCGACCAGCCTGATCGAGCGCTACCGCGCCGAGTTCGGCGTGATCATCCAGCAGGCCTGGGGCATGACCGAGACCTCGCCGCTGGCCTCGATCGCCTGGCCCAAGGAGTACATGCGCGACTGGCCGGCCGAGCGGCTGACCCGGGCGGTGCGCGCCCAGGCCGGCCTGCCGTTGCCTGCGGTCCAGATCTCGATCCGCGGCATCGACGGCGCCGAGGTGCCGCGCGACGGCAAGACCATGGGCGACCTCCTGGTCCGCGGCCCATGGGTGATCGACAGCTACTACAAGGGCGAGGGCAAGGAGCAGTTCACCGAGGACGGCTGGTTCCGCACCGGCGACATGGCGCTCGCCTCGCCCGAGGGCTACTTCGTGATCGGCGACCGGACCAAGGACCTGATCAAGTCGGGCGGCGAGTGGATCTCCTCGGTCGACATGGAGCGCGCGATCATGGCGATGCCCGAGGTCGCCGAGGCGGCGGTGATCGCGATCCCCGACGACAAGTGGCAGGAGCGGCCGCTCGCGTGCATCGTCGTGCGATCCGGCCACACGCTCGAGGTGTCCGCCGTCCGCGCCCACCTCGTGGACAGCGGGTTCGCGACCTGGCAGCTGCCCGATCGCATCGAGCTGATCGACGCGGTGCCCAAGACCAGCGTCGGCAAGTTCGACAAGAAGGTGCTCCGGGCGCGCTACACCCGGTGATGCAGCGCCGCCGGCGTCGCTACGGGATCCGCGATGGATCGCAGGTCTTGGCCTGTTGCCGCGTCAGGGTCACGTTGTAGAAGCTACGCAGCGCCGTCATGCCGGCGTTGTTCTTCGCGTCGAACGGCGGGTGGCCCTGGAACGAGCCCTGGCCGCTGGCCGCCGCCTGGAACAGCGACTCGTTGACGATCATCTTCTGGTTCGTCACGTCGGCCGCGAAGTACACCAGGAGGAACGCCTTCATCGTGCTGATCGCGTTGAACATCCCGGTCGCGTCGCGATCGATGTAGACGCCGTACAGGCCCGAGCCGTGGCACGACGTGCACGCCTGGCCGTTGCTCGCCGCCAGACCGCCCCACGCGGTCGCCATGTTGGCGAGGTTGAAGTTGTCGAGCGACATGCAGCCCGACCATTCCCGGGTCAGCTCGTCGGCGGTCTTGCCGGTGGGCTGCTGGCCGGCGTCGGGCGGCGGCGCTCCTGCGTCCGGCGGGTGGCCGGTGATCACGGGATCGGGGATGCACGCGGCGACGAGCACGAGTAACAGCGAGATGACACGCGGGGCGGGCTGCATGACCGCCGCGGTGTGCAACGATCGAACCACCGCATACACAACCTACATCGCATACATCCGCTGCGAGATCTGGAGTGCGCGGACCACGATTGGGTGATGACCAGCATCCGCGATCCGCCGTGTAACCGGCGTGTCAACCTCGACGGAAGCGTGGATGACATCGCGATGACACGGCCTCGCAGGCGCGAGCCGTCAGTGCGGCGCCGGCGCCGGCGAGATCATCATCACCGCGCTGTCGAGCTTGCCGTCGATCCAGATGATGCCGAGGCCGCCGCCGCCACCACCGCCGCCGGCGTCGGCATCGCCGCCCTTGAGCATGTCGACCAGCTTGATCGCGGTGCCGGGAGCGCCGGCCGCGACGCTGCCGGTGCCGCCGGTGCCGGGGCTGCCGCTGGCGGCCCGCGTGTTCCAGCTCGCCGTGGTGCCGTCTCCGCCGGCGGTTCCGCCGTTGAGCGCGCCACCGCCACCACCGCCGCCGCCGTTGGCGACGACGTGTCCGGACACGCTGACGGTCGGGGCGTCGAGCCCGATCATCCCGCCGGTGCCGCCGCCGCCGCCGCCCTGCTCCGCGCCGCCGGTGTTCGGTGTGGTATCGCCGCCGGCGCCCGACGCGAAGACGTCGCCGGAGACGGTGATCGTGTTACCGGCGATCAGGTACACCGCGCCGCCGCCATCGCCGCCGGCCCCGCCGCGATGCTGGGCGTCGGCATCGCCGCCGTTGCCGCCCCGGCAGCCACCGCGCAGCAGCGCGGGTGCGCCGAGCGCCGCGCTCGCCACGCCGCCCCGGGCGCTGCCGTTGGCCGGCGTCCCGCTGTTGTTGAGATCGCCGGTGCCGCCATCGCCGCCCTTGGTGCCGAGGCTGGCGCCGGCGCCGCCGCCCGCGCCGCCGTTGTCGTTCTCCGGCGCGGCGGGGTTCACGCACAGCGGCTGGCCAGGATTGCCACCTGCCCCGGTCCGCCGCGGCGTGGTGCTGGTCGTGCTCGACAGATCGAGAGTGCCCAGCACGCTGACGCTGTCCGCGCCGATCAGCACCAGCGGCCGCGTGCCGGTGACGGTCAACGTTCCGCCGACCGTGATGCTGGTGGCTGCGATCACGCAGAGCTCGGGTCCGCCGGTCTGCGGCGCGGTCTGCGTGCAGCTGGCGGCCCGGCTGGTGTCGAGCGAGCTCGTGCCGGAATAGGTGATCGGCGGGCCCGGTGCCCGCGCGAGGCAGACCTGCACCAGACCGCTGCCGAAGCACACGCGCGCGTCGGGCATCGCATCCGCCGCACCGGCGTCGGCGGCAGCATCGAGGCCCGGTGAATTGCCATCGATCGGCGTGTCCCGGCCATTGGACTGAAATCCACAGCCCATCACCAGGACGATACAACCCAGTCGCTTCACGACGGGAGCGTATCGCGCCGCCCCGGGGAGCCAGCCGGAAACCGCCAGACACATCATCACATCCCCGACGTGTCGATTCATCGCGAGGCGACTGATGTCACGATCGATGCCCAAGATCCAGGAGTGCAAAGTATTGCGCGATGCATGGGAATCATCAGATCTCTGAGATCCGCATCGCGGTGTTCGGCAGCTGCAGCGCGCGATCACGGAAATTGCACTGCGGAGGTATTGGCGCCGCTGACCACGATGGCGATGCGCGATCGCGCCGGCGCCGCGAACCGGCCCGACAGCACCGCGGCCAGCGCCGCCGCACCACCGGGCTCGGCGACGATCCGCAGCGTCGCCCACAGCGCGCGCTGGGCCTGCGCGATCGCCTCGTCGGGCACGAGCACCGACTCGACGAAGCGCTGCGCGATCGGAAACACCCGCGCGCCGATCTGGCGTGGCGCGAGCGAGTCGGCGGCGATGCCACCGGCCGGCGCGTCGACCGGCTCGCCGGCGGCCAGCGCGCGCGCCAGGGTCGGTGCGAGCTCGGGCTCGACGCCGATCACGCGGGTGCGGCCGCCGAACCACGCCGCGATGCCCCCGATCAACCCGCCGCCGCCGACCGCGGCGAGCACCGCGTCGGGCACGCCGATCTGATCCTCGAGCTCGAGGCCGAGCGTGCCGGCGCCCATCATGGTCTCGTCCTGATCGTAGGCGTGGATCGGCAGCGCGCCCGAGGTCTCGGCCCACGCGGCGCTGGCCGCGAGCGCATCGTCGTAGCGCTCGCCGGTGAGCACGAGCTCCGCGCCGCTCGCGCGGATCCGCTCGACCTTGGCCGGGTTCGAGATCGTCGGCACGTAGATCCGCGCCGGGATGCCGAGCTCGCGGGCCGCGAGCGCGACCGCCGCACCGTGGTTGCCGCCGGACGCCGCGACGACGCCCGCCGGCGGCACCTTGCGCAGCAGCAGGTTGGCGAACGCGCCGCGCGCCTTGAACGAGCCGGCCTTCTGCGTGAGCTCGAGCTTGAACCACAGCGCGACGTCGCCGAGCCCGAAGTCACGGCCGTCGACCTCGACGACCGGCGTGCGCCGGATGTGGCGGCGGATCACCGGCTCGGTGGCCGCGATCCGATCGCGATCGACCGCGCACATCACGCATCCCCCGGGGAGCGGGCGGGTCGGCAAGCATGCGAGGGCCGGATACAGCAGGTGGACATGGCGGCACGATCGCGCGACACACCCCTGGCACCAAGAGGCAGGCGGCCGCGCCCGAGGGCATCACAACCGCGGCGGCTCCTCGGGTGCGCAGGCGGCCGACGGCTCGCACAGCGGTGCTCATGTAGGACGCGCGCCGGCCTGTCGCTTGCACAGCATTGCACCATGCGGATCGCGCGTGGTGATGGCAACCAGCTGGAAGATGTGTTCAGCATCCTGAGATTCCGACGGCGCGGGGTGGTTTCGTTCCGCAGATTCGTCATTCTGTACGCCCGGCCTGCAAACGAGGCGAATGCTCTGCGCCTCGCCGAGGGCGCGACGCAGCCGATGCGCGCCCACCGGTAGCGCCGCGTACCGATCTCGCCACGGAGAACCTCGCGGCCGATGATCGCAGCGGTCGTCGACTGTAACCCGACAGCGGCGCTGGATTTGTGAGTTCGCGGTCGGCAGAATTATTACGTGCGGTCGTTCGTGCCGATTACCATCGATTCCACATGGATCGCCGTGGACATGGCAGCCGTGCGAGAGATCGGCGGGCCGGTGACGTGGATCGCGCTGCCGACCGCGAACGCGACGTTCCCGGGTGTCGCGGCCTGGCGCGGTCGCGCGATCGCGATCGCCGACCTCGCTGCGGTGCTCGGTGCCGGCGAGCGGCTGGTGCCCCCGAGCAGCCGCGGGCGCACGCTGTACCTGCAGCAGGGCGCGAGCACGCTCGCGGTCCCGGTCGACACCGTGCGCGAACCGCTGACGGTGGCCGACGGCGACGTCCGCCCGCCGCGCGCGCGGACCGAGGCGTTCTGTATCGGCGAGATGGACGTCGAGGGGCATACGACTCTGGTGGTCGATCTGGGGGTCATCCTCGATGGCCACCGTCCGGCGGTGGCCAGTGGCCTCCACTGACACGCGCACCCCGCGCGTCGCGATGGTCCACGTGGACGATCCGCGCGGGCGATGGAGCGTATCGGTGTCCCAGGTCATGCGGATCGTCACCGCGTCGGAGTGGACGGCCGCATCGCGCGGCGCGGCGGCGATCGACGTGCTGGCCACGCTCGGCGCGGTGCCCTGGGCGCGCAGCGGGCGCGTGCTCGTCGTGCGCGGCGCCGGCAGCGGCGAGCTGGCGCTGCTCGCGGCGGGCGCGCTCGAGATCGCCGAGGTCGACGCGACCACCGTGCTGCCGCTGCCGGTCCTGCTCGCGACCGCCGTGCCGCAGATCTCCGCCGTCGTCGTGGCGTCCGATGGCTCGCTGTCGCTCCTGATCGAACCCTCTGCCGTGACCGCCTCCGGACACACCGTGGTTGGTGAGGACCTATGCCCAAGTCACTCGTGAACCGCATCCGACTCATCTATCTGCCGATCGATCTGGTGTTCGGCATCGTGATCCCACTCGCCGTCGTCAACGGCATCGAGCCCGCCGACTGGACCTGGGCGCTGCTGGTGTTCTACCTGCTCGGCATCGGCCGCACGCTCGGCAACATGATCATGATCGGGCGGATCTTCGGGCCGCCCGCGCACTGGGCGTCGGTCGCGGCGGCCCGGCCCGATGGCCGCGAGCTGCGCGACGCCGACGAGGCGCTGCGCAACAGCCCGCGCCGGTTCACCCTGGTCGTGATGTCGCTGTGGGCGATCCAGCTGATCGCCGGCATGCTGGTGCTGCTGTTCGTCGACCGCTACCACGCGGGGATCGCGGTGCGCTCGCTGGTGACCGTCGCATTCATGATCATCGCGATCGTCCTGGGCTCGATCCCGTTCACCACGCCGCTGATGTCGCTCTTGACCCACACCACGGCGCGCCGGCTGTGCGCGATCGCCCACGGCGCCGGGCTGCCGCTGCAGCGCGAGCGCGCGTCGCTCAAGGCCAAGCTGATCGTGCTGATCGCGAGCACCGGGCTCGCCGGGCCGCTGTGGATGGCATCGACCGGCTACTCGGCCGACTCGGCGCGCGTGATCGCCGACGCGCGCGCCCTGCGCATCGCCGACGCCGCGGACCTCGCGCGCCAGGCCGCGGACGTCGATCCGGCCAACACCGAGGTGCTGACCCGGCTGGCCAGCCAGGCGAGCGTGCGCGGCGCGGTCGCCGGGTTCGCCAGGCCCGGCGGCGACTTCGTCGCGCCCCACTACGAGCCGGCGCCGCCGATCGAGCACTGGCTGCACATCCCGCTGGCCGCGCCGGGCGGCGACAGCGCGAGCAACCCCCGCGACGCGCAGGTCGCCGCGCGCGCGCCGACCGGCAAGGGCCTCTACGCCGTCGTGGTCGCGCCGATCAGCGACTGGGCGACCAGCTCGATGGCGACCATGCTGGTGTTCTTCTTCATCGTGATCATCCTGTGGGCGCCGGCGTGCGCCTACTTCCTGGCGCGCGACGTGGTCGAGCCGCTCGACGACATCACCAAGACCATCATCCAGGTCACCGAGATCGGCAAGCTCGACGAGGTCGCCGCGATCACGGTGACCCAGAACGACGAGATCGGCATCCTCGCCGCGCGGTTCAACGATCTGATCGACACGCTGCGCGACCTCAGCGGCGCCGCCGGCGCGCTGGCCAAGGGCGACCTCGAGATCAAGCTCGAGGGCGAGGGCGACGTCGCGACCGCGTTCCGCGTGATGATCAACAGCCTGGGCCGGATCGTCCGCCAGATCCACGAGACCTCGGTGCTGCTCGCCGCGGCGGCGACCGAGATCTACGCCGCGTCGCAGGAGCAGGAGGCCGCGGCGGCGTCGCAATCGACCGCGATGGTCGAGATCCGCCAGACCATGGAGTCGCTGTTCGAGGCCGCCGCGCACGTCTCCGAGTCGGTGCGCGGCGTGCTGTCCAACGCCGAGCGCACGCTCGAGACCACGGACCGCATGGTGATCCGGATCGGCGACCTCACGACCCACGCCGGGCGGATCGGCGAGATCCTCGAGACCATCCGCGACATCTCCGACCGCAGCGACCTGCTCGCGCTCAACGGCGCGCTCGAGGCCAGCCGGGCCGGCGAGGCCGGGCGCGGTTTCGGCCTGGTCGCCGGCGAGATGCGGCGGCTCGCCGAGCGCGTGCTGTCGTCGGTCCACGACGTGCGCTCGCTGGTCGGCGACATCCGCGCGTCGGGCTCGTCGACGATGATGGCGACCGAGGACTCGAAGAAGCTGGCGGCGAGCACGACCGACGCGGCCCGCCAGATCACGCTGGTCACCCAGCAGCAGCGCAGCGGCACCGAGCAAGTGCTGCAGAGCGTGCGCGAGATCGCCGAGACCCTGACCCAGTCGGTCGCGGCGATGGCGCAGACCCGCGCGTCGGCGGAGCAGCTCAAGAGCCAGGCCGACAAGCTCGCGAGCCTGGTCCAGGCCTTCCGCATCGAGACCCCGCCCACGTGAGCCAGCGCCGCGAAGCCCTGATCGCGCGGTACCGCACGATCTCGCTCGAGCGGCTGCGGTCGATCCGCGGCAAGCTCGAGGCCGTCGCCGAGGGCAACACCGAGGCGCTCGCCGATGTCCGCCGCGAGCTCCACACGCTCAAGGGCGATTCGCACCTGCTCGGCATGGTCCAGATCGGCAAGGTCGCGCACGCGTGCGAGGAGCGGCTGCTCGATCAGCGCACGCTGGGGTCGGCGGTCGGCGCGCTCGGCGAGGCGCTCGAGGCGATCAAGCTCGCGCTGCACGACGACGGCGACGAGCGCGCCGCCGAGGAGGAGCTGGGCCGGGCGCTGGTGGTGCTGTCGGCCCCGGCGCCCGAGATCGCCGAGGCCCCGCCCGCGGCGCCGAGCGCAGCGCCCGCCGCCGAGCCCGCCGCCGAGCCCTTCGAGGAGCCGACGCCCGAGCAGCTCGCGCGGCTGCGCCCGGTCAAGCCCGGCGCGCGCAAGGCGTCCGAGCGCCGCGAGGCGTCGCGCTGGGTCCACGTCAGCGCCCACGACGTCGACGTGCTCTGCGAGCGGCTGTCGGCGCTGCACGCCGACCTCGGCCGGATCCACGCCGCGCTGCGCGGCATGCTCGCCCAGGCGCGCGACACCATGCACGACGTCGAGCGCCTGCGCTCCGACCTCGACGAGATCGTGTCGTCGGCGTGGGCGCTGCGGCTGTCGCCGGTGCACCCCACGCTCGCCGAGCTCGGCGAGCACGCGCTCGAGCTCGCGCGGACGCACGGCAAGCAGCTGCGGGTCCGGATCGACGACGGCGGCGCGCTGGTCGAGCGCAGGTTGCTGGACGAGGTCCACGAGCCGCTGCTCCACCTGATCCGCAACGCGGTCGACCACGGCATCGAGCCGGCGCACGAGCGCGGCGACAAGCCGGTGCCCGCCGAGCTCCTCCTGGCGGCGGTCGGCCACCGCGATCAGGTCGTGATCACCGTCGCCGACGACGGCCGCGGCATCGACTTCGCGAGGGTCCACGCGGTCGCGGCCGCACGCGGGCTCGCCGATCCATCGGGCCGGCTCACCGAGGAGGCCGCCTACGAGCTCTTGTTCCTCCAGGGCTTCTCCACCCGCCAGGACGCGACCGATCTGTCGGGCCGCGGCGTCGGGCTCGACGCGGTGCGCCGGCGGCTGACCTCGATCGGCGGCCGGGTCTCGGTGTCGAGCACGCCCGGCGCCGGCACGCGGTTCGCGATCCACATCCCGTCGACCGTGTTTCGCGAGCGCGTGCTGATCGCCGACGTCGGCGGCGCGCTGTGCGCGCTGCCCGCGCGCGAGGTCGAGGCGATCGTGCCGATCGAGAGCACGATGCTCGAGTCGGTCGGCTCGACGCCGCTGCTGCGCTACCAGGGCGAGGGCATCCCGTTCCTGCCGCTGCCGCTGTTCCGCGGAGACGCCGACAGCACGCGCGCCGCGATCGTCAGCCACGGCGGTCATCGCTGGGCGATCTCGCTCCCCGACGTGATCGGCGACGTCGAGCTGCTGCGCGTCCCGGTCGACGCCGCGGTCGCCTCGCTCGGCCCGTTCGCCGCCAGCGGCACGCTGGATGACGGCCGGCTGGTCCTGGTGGTCAGTCTCGATGCGCTGCTATCGCACCCGCGGCAGGTCACGCACTTCGCCCGCGCCCCGGTTCGCGACCGCGGCCGGCGCCGCGTGCTGGTGGTCGACGACTCGCCGATCGTGCGCGATCTGCTGCAGGAGCTGCTGTCCAGCGTCGGACTGGAGGTCCGCGTCGCCGGCGATGGCGCCGCTGCGCTACAATCGCTCACCGAGAACCCGGTCGATCTGATCGTGTGCGACGTCGAGATGCCGGTGATGGATGGCTTCGAGCTGCTGCGCCGGCTGCGCGACCGTGCCGATCACGTGCCGGTCGTGATGGTGACGACCCGCGGCACGGTGTCGGACCGGGCGATGGCGGCGTCGCTCGGCGCCGACGCGCTGATCGTGAAGTCCGAGTTCGAGAACGCCCACCTGCTCGAGACCGTGCGCCGGTTCGTGGAGATCACCGCGTGAAGCGGCGCGTGTTCGTGGTCGACGACTCGCCGATCTGCCGCGCGCAGCTGCGCGACTGGCTCGAGGCCGACGGCGACGTCGAGGTCGTCGGCGAGGCGGCCGACGGCGAGTCCGCGATCGACTCGATCGGCCGGCTGCACCCCGACGTCGCCACGATCGACCTCCGGCTGCCCGGCATGTCGGGGCTCGAGGTCGTGACGCTGGTGATGGCGAAGTCACCGCTGCCGATGCTGATCCTCACCGGCGACCCTACCGCCGACGACCCCGGGATCGCGTTCGAGGCGATCCGGCGCGGCGCGCTCGACCTCCTGCTCAAGCCGAGCATGGACGACGACGAGGCGATCCGCGCGCTGCGCTCCCACGTGCGCTGGCTGGCGAACGTGCCCGTGGTGCGCCACCTCGACGGCCACCGCCCCGAGCCGGTCCGCCAGGACGGCCCGCGCGCCGAACCCGCGTCGCGCAGCCCCGCGCGCGTGGTCCGCAAGGCCAACGATCCGGTGATCGTCGGCATCGCCGCGTCGGCCGGCGGCCCGAGCGCGCTCGCCACCGTGCTCGGAGCGCTGTCCACCGATCTCCCGATCTGCCTGGCGATCGTGCAGCACCTGCCGCGCGGCTTCGCCGCGAGCTTCGTCAGCTTCCTCCAGGCGCGCTGCTCGCTCGCGGTCCGCCTCGCCGAGCACGGCCTGACCCCGAGCGCCGCGACCGTCGTGCTCGCGCCCGACGACCACCACCTCGAGCTGATCGATGGCCGGTTCGCGTTGACCGCCGGACCGCCGGTCGAGGGCCATCGCCCGTCCGCGACGGTGCTGCTGCGCTCGCTCGCGGCGCTCGGCGGCGCGGCACCACGCGCTGACCTTCGCGCAGGACGCGAGCTCGTCGGTGGTCTACGGCATGCCGCGCGCCGCCGTCGAGGAAGGCGCCGTGCTGCGCAGCCTGCCGGTCGCCGAGCTCGGCGACGCGATCGCCGCGGCGGTCCGCAACGCCCGGCGCGGGTGGTGGTCGTGACCGCGCCGCTGCTCGCCAACCTGATCGAGCGCGCCACCGGCCTGGCGATCGACCGCGGCGGCGTCAGCACGATGCTCGATCGCTTCGTCGCCGATCGCATGCGGTCGCTCGGCCACACCAGCATCGAGAGCTACGTCGCGCTCGCCGGCTCGTCGGGCCCCGAGCAGCAGGCGCTGATCGACGCGATCACCGTCCCGCACACCTGGTTCTACCGCGACCCCGAGCAGCTGCGGACGATCGAGCACCTGATGGCCGCCGCGCCGCCCGGTCCGCTCGCCATCTGGGTCGCCGGGTGCGCCACCGGCGAGGAGGCCTACACGCTCGCGATGATCGCACGGCGCATCGAGCGCCAGGTCAGCGTGGTCGCGACCGACGTCAACGAGACCGTGCTCAAGGCCGCCCAGCGCGGCGTGTACAGCGCGCTGGCGGTCCGCGACGTGCCCGAGGACGATCGCCGCTGGCTCGCCCAGCGCGATGGCAAGTTCGTCGTCGACTTCACGCTGCGCTCCGGCGTCAGCTTCGCGCGCCACAACCTCGTCGATCCGCCGCCGCCGGCGCCGCGCGGCGCCTGGGACCTGATCGTATGCCGCAACGTGCTGATCTACTTCGCGCCCACCCCCGCCTCGCGCCTGCTCGCGCGGTTCGCCCGCGCCGTGCGCGAGGGCGGGTGGCTCGTGGTCGGCGCCAGCGAGGTGGTGTTCGAGCCGCCGCCCGGCCTCGAGCTGGTGTCGTCGGACAGCCGGCTGGTGCTGCATCGCCCGCCGCGCCACCTGGCCACCGTGCTCCCGCGCCCGAAGCTGCGCGGTATGCCGCCGACCGTGCCGCCGCTGATCGATCCGGCCATCGGGCCGGCCATCGCGCCCACCATCGCGCCCGCCACCGCGGCCGGCATCCCGCGCGAGCCCGTGCGGATGAGCGCCGGTGACACCGCTGCGCGCACGCCGGTCAAGCCGGTGAACCCCGACGATCTGGTCTCCGCGCTCGGCCGCGGCCATGGCCTGTTCGAGCAGGGCGAGATCCTCGCCGCGATCGAGGCCTACGACCAGCTGGCGCGCGCGCATCCCTCGATCGCCGAGGTCTGGCTGTTCCTCGGCATCGCGCACTACGCGCACGGCAATGCCGAGGCCGCCGCCAGCGCGCTGCGCGCCAGCCTGTGCCTCGACGCCACGATGTGGCCCGCGGGGTTCTACCTCGCGCGCGCCTACGAGCGCCTCGGCCGGCGCGCAGACGCGCTGCAGCAATACGACCTGATCGCCGTCGCCGAGCTGCCGCCGCTGACCTTGCAGAGCTCGAGCGCGGTGATCAACGAGCTCCGCGCGCTGCGCCACGACGTCCGCAACGCAGCGCGCCGGCTCACCGCCGAGCGCACCGCGCGGGCGCGCCGCCTGCTCAAGTGAGCATCGATCCATAGGGGGCTTTCCCGCCCCCTCTTCGCCGGCAAAGCCGGCGAATTCACCCCTCCGCGCGTCGCGTCGCGCGGATCTTCTTGGCCATCAACCTACGCGACTATCTTTCGCTCGGCGGGTAAGCCCAGTTACGCGCGGGCCGACGCGAGATCTTCGGTGTTGCATGGATCGCGCAGCCGGTCGCCAGGCGCGCGCTCCTCATACGATGCACCGCGGCAGCAGCGGCCTCCTGTCATCTGCAATCGCACATGCACCCCTGCACGATGCGCCGTGTACGCGACACCGCGCCTCGTGGCGTGAGCAGCTGTCACCAGCCACAACGAGAATTGTACTTACTACTCACTTCGCATACAGGCATTGTCGCCACGCCCAAACGCGAGGGGACAATCCATATGATTCGAACTCCCAGTCTGACCCTGTTACTCTCCGGTTCCGCACTGTGGCTGACGGGCTGCGCCCTGGCCAGCGACGACGGCGGCACGCGCAACCAGGATCGCGCCACCGCCCTCGGCATCCTCCAGGATCGCGCCGGCTCGACGGTGACCCTCGAGACCAACGAGATCGGCACCACGCGCATCGTCGCCATGACGCCGCGGTTCCCGGTCCCGACCCACGCCTCGGATCCCGTCGAGGCCGCCACCGAGTTCCTCGCAGAGCACCATGCGGTGTTCCAGCTCGATGCGGCCGACGCGGCCAGCTTCGTGGCAACGCGGTTCGACCCCGAGCCTCGCCTCGATCTCACGCATGTCACCCTGCAGCGGGTATTCAATGGAATCCCGGTGTTCCAGGGCGCGCTTACCGTCCACATGGACGGTGCCAATGGCGTAGTTCGCGTACTCGGTGATGAGTTCTATCTCGTCTCCGAACCGACCAACCGGATGGTCCTGTCGCCGATCGAGGCCGCGAACGCGGCGGGCCATGCGTACGGCCTCAACGTGACACCGGCGCAGATCGACAGCGAAGGTCCGGCCACGACGTTCGTGGCGGCCGGGCTGCTCGACCCGATCAAGGTCGAGCCGCGCATCGTCCAGCTCGCGCCGGCCGACAACCGCTTCGCCTACCAGGTGCAGATCTCGTGGCTCGACACTAGCAAGCAGCAGCAGTACCAGCTCGCCCTGGTCGACGCCACGGACGGCTCGGTGCTCCGCGACTACTCGCTGGTCAACACGTTCACCGGCCGCGTGTTCAACGTCAACGCGCAGCCGACCGCCACCCAGTCGACCGACACCCGCACCGTGGTCTCGTTCGACGGTAACCCCGCCGCCTCGCCCAATGGCTGGGTCGGCGCGGCGCGCAACACCGTCGGCAACAACGCGGTCGCCGCGACCGACCTCGACGGCAACAACACCGTCGGCGCCAACGAGACCCAGCCGGTCGCCAACGCCAGCGATAGCTTTGACTTCCCGTACTCGGCCACCACGGACGCCTCCAACTTCAAGCCCGCCTCGGTCTCCAACGCGTTCTTCCTGGTCAACGACTGGCACGACCGGACCTACGTCCTCGGCTTCAACGAGGCATCGGGCAACTTCCAGACCAACAACTTCGGCAAGGGCGGCGCGCAGAACGACCCCGTCAACGTCGACTCGCAGGACGGCTCGGGCACCAACAACGCGAACTTCTCGACGCCGACCGACGGCTCGCGGCCGCGCATGCAGATGTTCCTGTTCAACATCAAGAACGGCGCCGGCGGCGTCCGCCAGGACGGCGACTTCGACCCGAGCGTCATCTATCACGAGAACACGCACGGCCTGTCCAACCGGCTGGTCGGCGGCGGCTCGGGCGGCTGCCTCGGTGGCCTCCAGGCCGGCGGCATGGGCGAGGGCTGGGGCGACTTCATGGGCTCGTCGTTCCTCAACAACCCCATTGTCGGCGCCTACGTGACCGGCAATGCGACGGTCGGCATTCGCCGCCAGTCGATGGCGAACTCCACCTTCACCTACAACGATATCAAGAACGGCACGCTGGCCGAGGTCCACGACGCCGGCGAGCTGTGGGCCGCCACGCTGTGGGACGTCCGCAAGTCGCTGGGCGCCGCGGTCACCGAGCAGCTGGTCGTCACCGGCATGAAGATGACGCCGTGCAATCCGTCGATGCTCAACGCGCGCGACGGCATCATCAGCGCGGACGCCAGCGTCAACGGCGGCGCCAACAAATGCAAGCTGTGGACCGCGTTCGCCGGCCGCCTGATGGGCACCGGCGCGTCGTCGCCCACCAGCAACTCGACCACGCAGATCGTCACGTCGACCACCGTCCCGACCGACTGCCAGGCCGGCACGACGACGCTGTTCAGCGACGACTTCGAGACCGACAAGGGCTGGCGCGCCAACCCGAACGGCACCGACACCGCCGTCACCGGCCAGTGGCAGCGCGCGAACCCCGAGGCCACCACCAGCGGCGGCGTCAGCACGCAGAACGGCACCACGCCGAGCGGCAGCTTCGACCTCGTGACCGCGGGCGCCACGGGCGCGAGCGCCGGCGTCAACGACGTCGACGGCGGCACGACCACGATCCAGTCGCCCGCGATCGTGATCCCGAACGGCGGCGCGGTCACGCTGTCGTTCAAGTCGTACTTCGCGCACCTCAACAACGCGGGGACCGACGACTTCTTCCGCGTCCAGGTCGTCGGCACCACCACCACCACGGCGCTGAACACGGCCGGCGCGGCCACCAACGTCGCCGCGACGTTCGCGAGCAACTCGGTCGATATCTCGGCGTTCCGCGGCCAGACGATCCGCATCATGATCTCGGCGGCCGATAACGGGACCGGCAGCCTCATCGAGGCCGCGGTCGACGATGTCGTGATCACGCAGGCCGCGCAGTAGCGCCTCGCCGATCGCCTCGCAGCGGCTGCCCCGGCGGCCGCTGCTGTCGTTTTCGGCAGCGCTTCCGACCGCGATGCCGCCCGCCCGGGCTTCCCTCGCGCGGCGGTTCGGAGTACGAGCGTAGGCATGACGCGCGGACTCGCACTTGCAGTTGCCCTCGGCCTCGGGGCGCTCGCATGCTCGGGCGCACAGAGCCCGACGCTCGCGAGCTACTTCACCTCCGAACCCGGCTTGCAGACCGCCGGTGTCAAGATGATCCCGATCCACACGCCCAAGGGGAATTTCAAGGTCTGGACCAAGCGCTTTGGTTCCCACCCGCGGATCAAGCTTCTGCTCCTGCACGGTGGGCCGGGCGCGACCCACGAGTACTTCGAGGGCCTCGAGAACGATCTCGCCGCCGCCGGCATCGAGTTCATCTACTACGACCAGCTCGGCTCGGCGTACTCCGACCAGCCGACCGATCCCTCGCTGTGGACGATCGACCGCTTCGTCGACGAGGTCGAGCAGGTCCGGGTCGCGCTCGGCCTCGACCGGTCCAACTTCTACCTGCTCGGCCACTCGTGGGGCGGCATCCTCGGCGTCGAGTACGCGCTGCGCCACGGCGAGAACATCAAGGGCTTCATCCTGTCCAGCATGATGATGAGCATCCCGGACTACAACCGCTACGCCGACACCGTGCTGGCCAAGCAGATGCCGCCGGAGGTCGTCGCCGAGATCAAGGCGATCGAGGCGCGCGGCGACTACGAGAACCCGCGCTACATGGAGCTGCTCATCCCGCACTTCTATCACCAGCACCTGTGCCGGCTCGACGACTGGCCCGACGCGGTCAACCGCGCGCTCGGCCGGATCAACCGCCAGATCTACGTGCTGATGCAGGGCCCGAGCGAGTTCGGCGCGTCGGGGCTGCTCGAGAACTGGGACCGCAAGGCCGATCTGCCCAAGCTCGCGATGCCCACGCTCGTGATCGGCGGAAAATACGACACCATGGACCCCGAGCACATGCGGTGGGTCTCGACCCAGGTCCAGCACGGCAGCTTCCTGTACTGCCCCACCGGCAGCCACCTCGCGATGTGGGACGATCAGCAGACCTACGTCCGCGGTCTGATCAAGTTCCTGGAGGCGGTCGACCGCGGCGAGCAGCGCGTCGGCTTCTGACGCCGCCGCGCGGTTCGCAGATCATCATGCGCGGCTCGGCAAGCCGCACGTGCTCAGTTGCGATTGCATTGCGGCAGACTGGGCTTGTTCTTGCACGCCGCCTCGTCTGTGAGTTTGGGCTTGGGCTTCGGATTGGGATTGGGAACGGGAGGGGACGAGCACGATGCCGGGGGCGCCGGGCGCGGCTGATCGCCGTCTTCCCACCACAGCTTGTACGTGGCCATGAAATGGCCTCCCAGCGCGAGCTTCGCGTGGACGTGCAGCCTGGGTGGATCGCAGGGCGAGACCTCCACCGTGTGGTCGGTCACCTTGGTCATGTCCGAGAACCGTGGATCGACGAGCTCCTCGAAGCGCAGCACGGAGCTCGGGGTCGGCGGCTTCTCGGGTGTGGCCGACAGATAGGTGTTGATCTCGGACCCCAGCGGCCCGGAGCCGTCCTTGAATCTGCATAGCTGTACCACCTGGAGGTGCTTGCGCAGCAGAGGCGGCCTCGCCTTCTGCATCGCGTCGAACGGGTGAAGCTCCAGCCACCCCGCGTTGCCCTTGCTCACCTGGTCCCAGCACTGGTGCGTCCACTCGGCCGCGGTCACGGGCTGACCGCTCGCAAAGTGCAGATGCCCGGAGTCCTCGATCAGCGCACCGGTGATCTCGACGTAGTCACCTTCGTGGAAGGCCCAATCATCGGGAGGAAGCGCGAGGACCTGCGCGTAGCGATCGTCGCGAAACTTCGGGGTCCCATCGAGATTGGTCGAGAGGTCTCTAGCCCAGCCAGCCGGCGGCGTGCCTCGCCTCGAGACATGCCATGCATTCTGCTCGATGTTGAGATCCTCCAGACCCGGCATCAGGAACGTGCCCGCCGTCACCGGGCCTCCACCAGTGAGTGGGATGTGCACGTAGTCATGAATGATGTGATCCCATTCGTTGAAGGGCCGGCCGGGGATGATCGCGCCATCCAGCACGTGCACGAATGCGTAGTTGCGCACGATGAAGTCGGGATCGAGCCACAGGCCGAAATGAACGTCCTCGGTCGACTGATCGTCGTTTCCGCCGCGGTCCAGCGAATGCACGATCCATCCGGCCACGATCACGTCAGATGCGACCAGCGCCTCCGCTGGATGCTTTTGATTATCGCCGCTGAAGAAATAGTAGCTCGGCTTTGTGCGGCAGCGAACCGAAACGAAGCTCCGGAGCGTGATCTGCAGCGGATCCGACTCCTTGGCCTTGCCGGAGCGCCTGGAATCCAGCGACAGGTCTCGCACGGCGAGGTGCACGTCGCTCGGCCCCGCGCGCTTGGCATCCGGCAGCACGACCAGCACGCGCGAGAAGGCGAACGGATCGGAGCGCGACAGCATCTCCTGCTGGCCGAGCCTGAAGTAGCCGGCCGCGAGCAGCTCGGGGTGACTGGCGGTGTCGGTGACCTTGGTCAGCGAGGCGCCGTCGATCGACACGCTCAGCTCGGTCAGCAGCGGCGAGCGCACGCGGAGCTCGATCCGGCTCAGCGGCTCCGGGGCCCCGCGGCCACCCCGAAGCCGGCGCGCAGGCGTGCAATAGTCCCCATCCGCGTTGAACGGGATCAGTCGTCGCCCATCGACATCCAGGATCGTCTCCAGGACAGGCGTCTCGGCGGCCGGGAGGCTGATCATCGCCTGTGCGATGTCAGCCTCTCGATCCGGCCGCGGTGCCGGCCCACACCCCTTCAACGCGAGTGACGCGACAACACAAGTAGAGATACAGATCCACACGCGGGATCCCGCGAAGCCTCTCGCCACCATCTTCCCCCCTCCATGTTCCCCGGATCTACCCGGCTCGCCTGCAGGCTAGCATCGCGCGCTCGTTGCGCAATCTGCCCCCGAGAACCGGCGCCCCCGGTTCAGCGTCGAACGACCGACAAGAGTGGCTACAGCGAGCGGAGGAACGCCACGAGGTCGGCGTGCTGCTGCGTGGTGAAGCCGATGTGGAAGCGCTCGTCGTAGAAGTCGATGACGGCGTCGAGGTCCTTGGCGAAGCCGTTGTGGAAATACGGCGCGCGCGGGGCGAGGTCGCGGAGGATCGGGCCCTTGAACCGGCCGATGTGGCTCCACTTGCCGTCGATCAGGGCGCGGCCGGGATCGGTGACCTTGACGGTCTCGCCGGTCATCTTGTTGCGCAGGGTGTAGAGCGGCATGTCCGGCGTGCGGCGCGAGGCGTCGACCAGGCCGATGTTGAGCGGCGCGACGACCGAGTGGCTGCCCGCGTTGGGCGCGTCGTGGCAGGTGGTGCAGGTGCCGATCAGCGTCGCGGGCTTGCCGAACGCGGCCTCGTCGTTGATGCCGGATACGCCGGAGATCGCGATCGGATGCGTGTTGAACAGGGCCTGGCCGCGGGCGATGGAGCGCCGGGCGTCGTTGACGTTGTCATCGCGGTCGTCATCGCGGCCTTCGTGGCCCATCCGGCCGTCGTGGTCCTCGATATTGGCCCACGCATCGAACAGCGTGAACACGACCGGGTTGAACGGCGCGCCGGTGCGGGAGTCGCCGAAGTTGTCGTTGATGCCGATGTAGAACACCTGCTTGAAGATCTCGTCGGGGCCGCCCTTGGCGCCGCGGGCGTGGAGGTCCTTGGCCCGGCGGTCGAAGATCTGCGCGGTGGCGAGCGCCGTGTCGAAGTTGACGATCGACTCGCGCTGCGCCTGGGTCAGCGGCACGCCCTGGGCATGCACCATCTGCGCGGTGTTGGCCTGGTTGAGCAGGTCCGAGCGGATCGTCGCGCCGGGCACGGTCTCGCGGCCGTCGAACATGATGGTGCTGTCGAACTTGAGGTTGGTGGTCGGCAGCGGGCGGCGGAACAGCGACAGCTGGGCCGCGCTGGCGAAGTGGTACGGGTCATCGACCGCGACGAGATCGAACTCGGCGTTGGCCGGGATCGGCAGGCCGATGCGGATCAGGCCCTTGCTGAGCAGCTGGCTGTAGGCGACGCGGCGCTTGGCCAGGGTCGAGACGTCGGCGTTGGGCGAGTTGGAGCCGTCGACGGTGCGGAACACGGCGGAGAGCCCGAGGCCGTCGTCGAACACGCCGCCGTCGGTGGCGTCGAACACGGTCTGGAGCGCGTGCGGCGTGATGGTCCAGCCGCTGGTGGGGACGTGGCAGCTGACGCAGCGCCGGCCGTTGGTCCCCAGGTCCTGGAAGAACTCGTTGTTGAGATCGATGAAGCCGTTGCTGCTCACCGTCGTGAACACGCCGGTCGGATCGAACACGGGCACGTGGTTGGGCAGCCGATGGTCATCGCCGTGGCGCGCGATCACGGCGTCGAGATCGCTCGAGCCGCTCGACTCGTCGCTTGCCATGTCATCCTCTACATCGATATCCGCGACGCAGCCGCCAGCGCTTCCAACAAGAGCTACCAGCGTTACGAAGTTCCGGGTGACCATGCCAGCGGCACTTTGCACGCGGCAAGCCATCCGGTCGCTCGGCTATGTCGTCGAGATTCCGCGCAATACCCGTGACTCCGCGTGCACACACCGCGTTCCATGGGTGAACTTCTTCCTGTTCAGGACCCGATCTTACGGAGCGCGTGCGCACGCGAAGTGGCGGCTCGTGGCCGTCGAGCGATTCGTTTGTGCAACGGCGGTACGCCGACTGCGACCGCCGGCATCATCGGGAGCGACGTGCGATCAATCTGCACGCCCTACACGCCGGCGAGCGAGGGCTCGAGGCGCTCGTAGCCTTGCTCGGCGGCCCACAGGTCGAGCGACAGCGAGGACAGGTCGTCGATCTCGGGGACGGCGCGGCCGTCGACGGTGAGGTCGATCGACTTGACGTAGCGCAGGCAGGCGTCGCAGGCCTCGATGCGGACGGCGCCGTGGCGCTCGGTGTGGAACACGGGGAGCTTGGTGGGCTCGGTCTGGCCGCAGGCGGCGCAGGCGATGCGGCCGAGGATGCGCTCGCTGCCGCACAGGCTGCAGCCGAGGAAGCGCTGGGCGGCCTCGTCGCCGGAGCCCGAGCGCCGCCAGGCGATCCACGGCGGACCGCCGCAGCGCGCGCACGCGCCGGCGACGGGCTGGCTGGCGGCGGTGGGCGTGATCGGCTCGGCGGTGACGCCGGTGGCGGCGAGGGTCTCGCCGTAGGCCCGCAGGGCGGCGCGCGCGAGGTAGTCGGTGCGGCCGGCGCGCGACGTCCGCCACCAGTCGAGCAGGCGCCCCGTCAGCGCGTCGGGCTTCTTGACGGCGTCGACCTCGGCGCGCAGGCCGGGCGGCCCGCTCTTGCCGGCATAGCGCAGGACCGCGTCGAGCGCGGCGCGGAACCGGGGCAGGTCCTCGGCGAGCGAGCCGGACAGCGCTGCACCGGCCAGCGCCGCGGCGACCTTGGCCTGCGCGCGGTACAGCCCGGCGGCGAACGCGAGGACGTCGGCGTTCGCGCCCTCGGCGAGCGCGGCGGCCCGGGCCGCGCGACGCTCGAAGGCGTCGGCGACCGAGGCGTCGCGGTGCAGCCAGCTACTTCTTTGCGTCATCGGTGGTGGGCAGCGCGCCACCGGGCTCGCCGGTGACCTCGCGGTACCACCGCGGATGGTGCAGCCGCGCCCACGACTTGGTCACCGTGCCGCGCGTCATCGAGCGGAACGTGCCGGGCAGCGCCGCGGTGCCGAGGTAGATGTGCACGATGATCGCGGCGGCGAACAGGATGAAGCCGGCGTCGTGCAGCACCCAGGACAGCCCGGGTAGCGGCGCGGCGAGTTCGCGCGGGAACCACAGCACGAGGCCGGTCGCGACCAGGATCAGGGCGAGCGCGGCGACGAGGAAGAAGAACAGCTTCTGGCCGCCGTTGTACTTGCCGACGTCGGGGTCCTCGCTGGAGTGGCGCATGTAGGCCAGCGCCTTGGGCCCGAGCCAGCCCCAGTCGGTCTTCTGCATCCGCATGTTCTTGACCCACAGGACGAACATGACGAGCGTGGTGGCGACGAAGCCCAGGCCGAACCACGGGTGGATCCAGCGGCACACCGACAGACCGCCGAAGATCTTCGACATCCAGCCCAGGATCGGCGTCCAGATCGGCAGGCCGCTGAGCAGCGAGCCGAAGAACGTGAGCGCGGTCAGCCAG
>VBLP01000492.1:0-4840 GCA_005887925.1 Deltaproteobacteria bacterium
GACGGGCTCAACGTCCCGGTGCTCGGCGGCATCATCACCACGTTCCAGGGCTTCACCTGCAACGGCTGCCACGAGCTCGATCCCGCCGACGGCGAGTTCGGCACCAGCAAGCGCGGCTCGTTCGAGGGAATCATCTCGCAGATCTTCAAGATTCCGCATCTGCGCAACATGTACGCGAAGGTCGGCATGTTCGGCGTTCCCCGGGTCCAGACCTTCGACGCGCCCGACAGCGGCAACACGGGCGATCAGATCCGCGGCTTCGGGTTCACCAACGACGGCTCGGTCGACACGCTGTTCCGGTTCTTCACGGCGCTGGTGTTCCACCCGCAGCTCACCGCGGGCTTCCCGCTGCTCGACCCCGACCGGACGCGGCGCGACGTCGAGCAGTTCGTGCTCGCGTTCGACAGCGACCTGGCGCCGGTCGTCGGCCAGCAGGTCACGCTGAGCGCCGGCAACGGCGGCGCGGTCGGCCCGCGGATCACGCTGCTCGAGCAGCGCGCCCGGACGTCGTTCACGTCGAAGGTCCTCGGCGGCACGGTCAAGGAGTGCGATCTGGTGGCACGCGTTGCCCAGGGCGGCGCCGTGCGGGGCTTCCTGTTCGATCCCGCCAGCAGCACGTTCGTCCCCGCCGGCGGCGGCGCCGCGCTGTCCGACAGCGCGCTGCGCGCGCTCGCAGCCACGCCCGGTCAGGAGGTGACGTTCACGTGCGGGCCGCCGGGCTCGGGCGCCCGCCTCGCGGCCGTGCAGTAGGACCCTGGCAACGATTGCGCCGCGGCGCGTCCGGATCGCCGCGCTGCGGTCGTCACCGTGTCGACACGGCGAGGCGCCGGCGTCGAGCGGCGGCCTGCGCGGTCGCGGCGTTGCGGCGCCGCGCGATGGGCTCGCGCGTTGCACCGCGTGGCGAACGCTTCACGCAATGGGGCGGAAAAGGAACAGCACATGACACGAGTGACCATCGCCATCGTCTTGGCCCTCGCCGGGGCCGCTGCCACCAGCAGGTCTGCGCACGCCGACGCCACCTGTACCACGCTGATCAACAATGTAGGAACCAGCTCATCGCGCACGGCGGCGCCTATAACTTCGATCTAACGTTCCACCGGACGGACATCGACCTGGTCGAGTACAGCCGCGGCGCGATGTCGCTGTATTCGACGGGATACTGGGCGGTCACCGGCGGCGCCACCTATCAGGTGTTCCGCGATCGCTACAGCGGCAACCAGCCGTTCAACATCAATGCAGCAGACACGATCACGCCGTACATCAGCACGGATGGCCAGCTCTACATCTGGTACAACACGTGGAGCTTCTCGACCCAGTGGGACATGAGCTGCACCGGCAATACGCTGACCAAGATCATTCCCAACCTCGGCGTGGTCACACTGACCTTCCGCAACTGGTGGACCATCGGATAGCAGCAGCACGCGCGTCGTCCTCCGGCTCAGGGGGTGGTCGAGTCGAGGCGATCCCCCTCGGCGCTGTGTCTTGTGCGGCGACGCGGGAGATCGGTTGCGGGTTTTCTCGCGGACCTTTCGGTGGCGGTGTCGGTCCTTTTCGGGCGGGTTGCCTACAACCGCTGCGCACGCGGCGCCCGTGAGCCGTGAGCCCGTGAGCCGTGAGGCGTGAGCCCGTGAGCCGTGAGGTAGATCGATCCACGACGCCGGCAGACGCCGGGTGCGGTCGGGTCAGCCGGCATGCGCGCGCTTGAGCTCGGCGATGTCGAGCTTCTTCATCTTCATCACCGCCGCCATGACCCGGTCGGATCGCACCGGGTCGGCGTCGCTGATCAGCCGGTCGAGGATCGCCGGCACGATCTGCCAGGACACGCCAAACCTGTCCTTGACCCAGCCGCATTGCTCGGCGTTCTTGTCGGCCGAGAGCTTGGTCCAGTAGCGGTCGATCTCGTCCTGGGTCTCGCACTTGACCACGAACGAGACCGCGGGTGAGTGCTGGAACTCGGGTCCGCCGTTGAGCGCCATGAACTCCTGACCGTTCAGCGTGAAGGTCACGGTCAGGACGGTGCCCTTGGGCCTCGGACCCGATGCGCCGTAATGCGTGACGAGGCCCATCTTCGAGTTCGGCAGGATCGACGTGTAGAACCGCGCCGCTTCCTCGGCCTTGTCGTCGAACCACAGACATGGGGTGATCGGTTGCATGGGATTCCTCCGATGATGCTAGTGCCTGGGCAACGCATACCGCGGTCCCTCGTCGGGGCAAGCTGGCGCGCGCGCTTGCAGATCGCAGATCGGCGCACGCGATGTGCCACGTGCGTCGGCGCGCGATCGAGCGCTCGCGGCGCGCGACGCGTGTCGAGCTCGTCGAGATCCGGGAACGTCCGATCGCGGATCGACGGTCAATTCCCGACGCTGCTGGCCTGCGCGGCCAGGACGATGCGGTCGACGTCTTCCTGCAGCAGGAAGCGGTCGCGCGCGAGCGCCTCGGCGGCGGCGCGCACCTGATCGACGTAGGCCTGGTGGCTCGGGTAACGCTCCTCGAGCGACGGCCGTGGATCGCCGGCCGCCGCGCGGTCGGCGCGGGTCCTCGCGAACGGGATCGCCTGGCCGAACGCGTCGCACAGGTCGGGCCCGGCGAACCCGCCGGCGCGGAAGCCATAGCCGGTGTAGGTCGCGACCGGGACCGCGACGTCCGGGAACCGGACGCCTGCGCGATCGTTGCCATCGGGGTCGGTCGCCGGCACGAACACCGGGTACGGCGAGCCGACCACCGGCGAGACGATCGCACCGCCCGAGGTCGTGATGTCGAGGATGCCGTCGTCGAACCGCCGGCCGAAGTCGAACAGGTCGCCGGTCGACATCGCGCCGGTGTAGCGGACCCCGGGGATCGCCGGGAAGCCGACGCCGCTCTGCGGCAGGGACGGCACGAGCGTCCCGTCGATCCGGCGCGGCAGCCGGCTCGCCGGCGGCGGCGTGCGGTGGCTGATCCAGTCGTCGAGGTCGACGAGCAGCGCGCGCAGCCCGGGGGCCGGCGACAGCGGGTTGCGGCCCTGCTCGCAGATCCCGGGTCCGGCGGACGGCGAGTGCGGCAGGCTCGAGAACAGGTAGGTGCGGACCCCGGGGGCATCGAACAGCAGGTCGTGGCCGCGCGTGTCGGTGTGGAGCAGCGAGCCGCCCTTGACCCAGTACTCGTTGCTCGAGTTGGCCTCGAGGATCTTCGGGCACGTGCCGGTGAGCGTGCAGCGCACCAGCCGGCCGCCGAACCGATCGGTGACCGGATCGAACAGCAGCTGGTTGGCGAACGGGAACACGCGCTCGGGCGTCCACCGCCCGATGTGCTGGCGGTGGGTGCGGAACGGCTGCGCGAAGCGATAGTTGAAGAACCCGCTGCTCGCGCCGGCGATGTAGCTGAGGATGCCGTCGAACACCTGGTGGCCGCGCTCGTCGCGGTTGAACCCGAGGTGGACGAGGTCGTGGAGCAGGCGCGCCGGCTGCGAGATGCCGTGGCCGATCACGACGTCGATCCGGCCGGCGAGCGGATTGGCCGCGCCGGTGTCGTCGGTGGTCGCGCGATGCAGGAACGCCGGCGTGTCGCGGACCGCCGCGAGCGCCAGCCCGGACACCACGGGATTGCGCGCCTGGTAGGCGAGCTCGTACAGCCGGCCCGGGTCGAACCGCGTGCCCTCGGGCAGGAGCTGGATCGTGCGCGCGTCGTTGAACCGCCAGCCGGTCGCCGGGATCGCGGTCTGGGCGTCGCCGTAGTGGCTGCGTACCGTCAGCGTCGCCTGCGCGGTGTCGAGCGCGGCCGCCGGGTAGCTCAGCGTCGCCGTCATCGGCTGCACCGCCGGAGGGTTGTCGAAGATCAGCTCGTCGATCGCCGGCCCGACGATCGGCGCGCCGTTGCGCTGCGTCGCGACGGGGAAGTGCGAGGCGAATGGTCCGACCGCCGACAGGTCCCAGCCGGTGTAGAGCAGCGTGTAGCCCCGGCGCATCAGGAAGCCGTTGCCGGCGTCGGCCGCGGCCGGGTTCGTCGTCGACGGGTTGGGACTGTCGTCGAGCGCGCGCAGCGACAGGATCACGCCGCGGTTGGTCAGCTCGTAGAACAGCCGGCGGTTGCCCTTCGCCGGATCGACCGGCCGCAGGATGAGGATGCCGGTGTCGTACTCGACCATGCCGCGGGCGTTGCGCGGCGCGAGCTCGATGTCGGTGATCGCGCGGTTCTCGGGGGCGCGCGGATCGACCTCGCCGAACGCGCGACCGATCAGCTTCTCGTACAGGCCGACGTCGCCGAACGCGGCGCCGCCGAACGCCGGCGATTCGACCTGCGTGATCTCGATCCGCGTGATGTGCGCCTCGGCGAGCGCCGGTGCGCCGAGCAACGCGCAGCCGATCGCGGCGGCCAGGAGCGTGGGGGTCGCGGCACGTGGACTTCTCGGCATCGCAGCCTCCTTTGGGTTCGCGGACGGATCCTCGTCCCGGCACGGCGGCCTGTCGAGGCCCCGCGGCCACTCCCGCACAGCGCAACGGAGTTATCGAGGAAACGCGTGGTTCCTGGATGCATGCATGAGGTCTGGCGCAGATCTCACGCGATCACCAGGAGAACGCCTACACGCGACGCGCCGGGGGCTGCTACGCGGATGGGTGTCGGAGCCGCGCCCGCCGAATCACCACCCGTCTTGCGCGGGCCCCGCGAGGTATGTGCGGACAACACCCGGCCAATCCAAATCACGGTCGCGGCGTCCGACCCCATCCGCTCGCGGTCGCCCCCGGCGAGTCGCGTTGGCGGCTGGCGATCGGGGGCTACTCCGGCGGCGCGGCAACGCGGTTCGCGGTCGCCCCCGGCGAGTCGCGTTGGCGTCTGGCGATCGCGGCTACTCCGGCGGCGCGGC
>VBLP01000492.1:5001-12129 GCA_005887925.1 Deltaproteobacteria bacterium
GGTCGCCCTCTCGCGAGCGCGCGTTGACGGCTACTCGCGCGGCGGGCAACGCGGTTCGCGGATCAGTCGTGGTCGTCGGGTTTCGGTGGCTCCGGGCTCGTCGGGGAGACCGTGGGTGCCGGCATGTGCAGATGGGCGAGCTGCTCGTAGAGCGACCAGCGCTGGCGCACTGCCTCGCGCGCCGCACAGACCAGCTCCTGGTAGTGCTCGGGCGAGCGCAGCTTGACCATGCCGAACCGGGTCTCGTTCGCCATGTAGTCCGCGACGTCGAGGTGCGGCGGGCGCGAGTCGAGCACCAGCGGCGCCTCGCCTGCGGCGGCGCGGTGCGGGTCGAAGCGGTACAGCGGCCACATCCCGCTGTCGACCGCACGCTTCTGCTCGCTCGGGGCGTGCACCAGGTCGTAGCCGTGCGCGATGCACGGGCTGTGCGCGATGATGAGCGACGGCCCGGGATGGCGCTCGGCCTCGAGGAACGCCTGGACGGTCTGCGCGCTCTTGGTGTGGAGCGCGACGGCGGCGACATAGATGTGGCCGTAGCTCATGGCGATCAGGCCGAGATCCTTCTTGCCGGTCGCCTTGCCCGCGGCGGCGAACTTGGCCGCGGCGCCCAGCGGCGTCGCCTTGGACTGCTGGCCGCCGGTGTTGGAGTAGACCTCGGTGTCGAGGACGAGGATGTTGACCTTGCGGTGCGAGGCCAGCACGTGGTCGAGGCCGCCGTAGCCGATGTCGTAGGCCCAGCCATCGCCGCCGACGATCCACAGGCTGCGCGGCACGAGGTGCTGCGCCAGGTCCGCGAGCGCGCGCGCCTCGGGCGACGGATCGCGCGCGAGCAGGGTCGCGAGCTCGGCGAGACGGTCGCGCTGCGCCGCGATCCACGCGTCGTCGCGGGGCGGTGACAAGAGGCCCTCGACGAGCACGCCGGGCAGCCGGGGCGCCAGCCGGGTGAGCAGCGCGCGCGCCTGGCCGGCGTGGATGTCGAGCGCCAGCCGCATGCCGAGGCCGAACTCGGCGTTGTCCTCGAACAGCGAGTTGGCCCACGCCGGGCCGCGGCCGTGCGCGTCGGTGGTGTACGGCGTGGTCGGCAGGTTGCCGCCGAAGATCGACGAGCAGCCGGTCGCGTTGGCGATCACCAGGCGGTCGCCGTAGAGCTGGGTGAGCAGCCGGAGGTACGGCGTCTCGCCGCAGCCGGCGCACGCGCCGGAGAACTCGAACAGCGGCAGGCGGAGCGCGGCGGTGCGCTTGTCGATCTTGAGGCCGTCGAGCGGGACCGACGGGATGGTCTCGAAGTACGCGAACGCGGCGCGCTCGATCTCGCGGTGCGCGGCGAGCGGCTCGGACATCAGCGCCTTGTGCTGGGGCTGCTTCTTGTCCTTGGCCGGACAGATCTCGATGCACAGGCCGCAGCCGGTGCAGTCCTCGGGCGCGACCTGCACGGTGAACTGCATGCCCCGCAGATCATCGAGCAGAAGTTGCACTGGATGCAGAGCTCGGGTTGCCAGATCGGGATGTCGAGGGCGATCGCGCGCTTCTCGAACTTGCTGGTGCCGGTCGGCCACGTGCCGTCGGGGGGGAACGCGCTGACCGGCAGGTCGTCGCCGCGGCCCTCGAGCAGGAGCCGGGTCACGCGCTGCACGAAGTCGGGCGCGGTCGGCGGCACGACGGGGAGGCGGTGGCGCTCGCTCGAGGCGACCGCGGGCACGGTGACCTCGTGGAGCGCGGCGAGCGCGGCGTCGAGCGCGGCGAGGTTGTTCGCGACGACCTCGGCGCCGCGGCGGCGGAACGTCTGCTCGACGCTGTCCCGGATATGGTGCAGCGCCTCGGCGATCGGCAGCACCTTCGACAGCGCGAAGAAGCAGGCCTGCATCACGATGTTGATCCGGCGGCCGAGGCCGGCGCGCTCGGCGACCCGGTAGCCGTCGATCACGAACAGCCGGCAGCGCCGGGCGATCAGCGCATCCTGGACCTCGCGCGGCAGCGTGTCCCACACGCGGTCCGGGGCGATGGGCGTGTTGACCAGCACGGTCGCGCCCGGCATCGCCGCCGCCAGCACGTCGCGGCGCTCGAGCGCCTCGGGGTCGTG
Source organism: Deltaproteobacteria bacterium (assembly GCA_005887925.1). GTDB lineage: Bacteria > Myxococcota_A > Polyangia > Haliangiales > Haliangiaceae > JABFXX01. The sequence goes on from VBLP01000492.1 coordinate 7,082, forward strand.
GATCGCGATCAGCTGGGCGCGCCGGATCCGGTAGGTCGAGCGGATCGGCCGCGGCCCGAACCGCAGGTACGAGATCGTCGTCGATCCCGACTTCTTGGAGTCGTACTCGAAGTGGCCCTGCGCGAACCCCGGCGTATGCTCGCCGATGATCTTGATCGTCGCCTTGTTGGCCGACACCGTGCCGTCCGAGCCCAGCCCGAAGAACACCGCGCGCGACACGTCGTCGCGCTCGATGTCGAGCTCGGGATCCCAGGTCAGCGACGAGCCGGACACGTCGTCGCGGATGCCGATCGTGAACCGGCGGCGCGGCGCGGCGCGGCCGAGCTCGTCGAGCACCGCGATCACCATCGCCGGGGTCAGCTCCTTCGACGACAGGCCGTAGCGGCCGCCGATGATCCGCGGCAGGGCCGGCCGCTCGCCGCTCGCCACCGCCTCGACCAGCGCCTGGGTGACGTCGAGCAAGAGCGGCTCGCCGAGCGAGCCCGGCTCCTTGGTGCGGTCGAGCACCGCGATGCTGCGGACGGTCGGCGGCAGCGCCGCGAGGAAGTGGGCGAGCGAGAACGGCCGGAACAGCCGCACCTTGACCACGCCGACGCGCTCGCCGCGCGCGATCAGGTGCAGGGCGGTCTCGTGCGCGCACTCCGCGCCCGACCCCATCATCACGATCACCCGCTCGGCCTCGGGGTGGCCGACGTAATCGAATGGCCGGTAGCGCCGGCCGGTCAGCTCGGCGAACCGCGCCATCGCGTGGTCGAGCACCGCCGGGAACGCGGCGTAGAATGGCTCGGCCGCCTCGCGCGCCTGGAAGAACGCGTCGGGGTTCTGCGACGTGCCGCGGATCACCGGGCGGTCCGGATCGAGCGCGCGCTCGCGGTGGGCGCGCAGCGCGGCCGGGTCGATCAGGCCGCGCAGCACGTCATCGTCGACGAGCTCGACCTTGGTGATCTCGTGCGAGGTGCGGAAGCCGTCGAAGAAGTGCAGGATCGGGATGCGCGCGGCCAGCGTCGCGGCGTGGCTGATCGCGGCGAGGTCCTGGGCCTCCTGCGCCGAGCCCGACGCGAGCAGCGCCAGCCCGGTCGTGCGCGCGGCCATCACGTCGGAGTGGTCGCCGAAGATCGACAGGGCATGGGTCGCCACCGTGCGCGCGGCGACGTGCAGGCAGAACGCGGTCAGCTCGCCGGCGATCTTGAACAGGTCGGGGAGCATGAGCAGGAGGCCCTGCGACGCGGTGAACGTGGTCGCCAGCGCACCGGCCTGCAGCGCGCCGTGCACCGCACCCGCGGCCCCGGCCTCCGATTGCATCTCCACCACGTCGGGCACGGTGCCCCACAGGTTGGTGCGCTGCTCGGCGGCCCACGCATCGGCGTGCTCGCCCATCGCGGATGCCGGCGTGATCGGATAGATCGCGATCACCTCGCTCAGCCGGTACGCGATCCTCGCAACCGCCTCGTTGGCGTCGAACGTCTTGCAGCGCCGGCCCGGCTCCACGGATTGCGCCGCCGCGGCGGTTCCCGCTGGATCTGCGCGCCCCGCGGCGTCCTGCGCAAACCGTTCGTCCTCGGCAAACCTTTCGGCCATGATCGGGGGATCAGGGCAGCTTTCGTGCCGGCGACCCGCGGCGCGTGGCGCCGGGCTTCGGAGAGCTCCCAGGGGTTCACGGCCCGCTGTGCGATGAGGGGCACCTTGACAAGGACGTAACGCTGTGACCTGATGCGCAAAACATCGGAGGTGTCCCGTGGATCGCAGGACGTTTCTGAAGCTCGGGCAACTCGGAGCAGCGGCGGTCGCCGGCGGTGCGACACTCGGATTCGACCTGGGCAAGGCGCGCGCCGAGATGCGCGAGCTCAAGATCGCGAGGACCACGGAGACACGTAGTACCTGCCCGTACTGTGCCGTGTCGTGTGGGGTGATCATCCACACGCTCGGCGACAAGGCCAAGAACGTCGCCGGCTCCGTGGTGCACGTCGAAGGCGATCCCGACCATCCGATCAGCCGAGGCAGCCTGTGCCCCAAGGGCGCGGCGCTCAAGGGCGACATCCACCACGCCAACCGGCTCACCCGGCCCAAGGTCCGGCGGCCGGGCAAGGACCACTGGGAAGACATCTCGTGGGACGACGCGATCGCCGGCATCGCCAAGCACGTCAAGGACACCCGCGACCGCACCTTCGTCGCCAAGAACGCCAAGGGCGAGGTCGTCAACCGCACGCCGGGCATCGCCTGGATCGGCGGCTGCACCGATACCAACGAGTTCAACTTCCTGCAGTGGAAGGCACTGACGTCCTGGGGCGTCCCGTATCGCGATACCCAAGCCCGTGTTTGACACGGTCCCACGGTGGCCAGTCTGGCCGCCACGTTCGGCCGCGGTGCGATGACCAATGGCTGGGTCGACATCAGGAATGCTGATGTCATCCTCGCCATGGGGGGGAACCCCGCGGAGAATCATCCCGTTGGATTCAAGTGGTTCATGGAGGCGCGCCGCGGGCGCGGCGCCAAGCTCGTCGTCGTCGACCCGCGGTTCACCCGGACCGCGGCGGTCGCCGACATCTATGCACCGATCCGCCCGGGCGCCGACATCGCGTTCCTGCTCGGGCTGATCCGATACACCATTGAAAACAAGCGCTATCACGAGGACTACGTCAAGCTGCACACCAATGCGGCGTACGTGATCAGCGACAAGTTCGGGTTCAGCATCGAGGACGGTCTGTTCACCGGCTTCGATCCCGAGAAGAAGGAGTACGCGAGGGACAGCTGGGCCTACGCGGCCGACGACGCGTCCAAGGGCTACAAGCTCGACCCGACGATGACCGACGAGCACTGCGTGTTCCAGCTGCTCAGGAAGCACGTCGAGCGCTACACGCCCGAGATGGTCGAGCGGATCTGCGGCACGCCCAAGGCGGCGTTCCTCAAGGTCGCCGAGGTCGTGACGTCGACGGGCACTGCCGACCGCGCCGGCACGATCACCTACGCGCTGGGCTGGACGCAGCACTCGACCGGCGTCCAGATCATCCGCGCCGCGGCGATGCTGCAGCTCCTGCTCGGCAACGTCGGCCGGCCCGGCGGCGGCGTCAACGCGTTCCGCGGCCACTCGAACATCCAGGGCGCCACCGACATGGCCGGCACGTTCGAGATCCTGCCGGGCTATCTCAAGACGCCGGTCGCCTCGCAGCAGACCCTCGCGCAGTACAACGAGGCCACCACGCCCAAGACGCTCAACAACGTGGCGTGGGCATCGATGAACTACTGGGTCAACACGCCCAAGTTCATGGCGTCGCTGCTCAAGGCGACCTGGGGTGACAACGCCAAGGCCGACAACGAGTTCGGCTACTCCTGGCTGCCCAAGCTCGATGGCAACTACTCGTGGATGTACATCTTCGACGACATGTACCGCGGCACGTCCAAGCGCGCCGGCGCTGACGAGCCGGGCCCCGAGGGCTTCTTGTCCTTCGGCATGAACCCGGTCGGCCTGGGTCCCAACTCGAAGAAGATGATCGCGGCCCTGGCCAAGCTCAAGTGGCTGGTCGTGGTGGAGAACGTCGAGACCGAGACCGCGATCTTCTGGAAGGCGCCCGCCGAGTACGACGGCCCGCCGCCCGCGCAGATCAACACCGAGGTCTACCTGCTCCCGGCGTCGTCGTTCGCCGAGAAGGACGGCACGTTCACCAACTCCGCGCGCTGGATGCAATGGAAGTGGAAGGCGACCGAGCCACCCGGCCAGGCCAAGTCCGATCAGGAGATCGTCGCGCGTCTGGTCGTCGCCGTGCGCGCGCTCTACCAGAAGGCCGGCGACGGCGACAAGGCCGCCTTCCCCGATCCGATCCTCAACCTGTCGTGGGCGTACGCCAACCCGCTCGTCCCCGATCTGAGCGACGTGCTCAAGGAGATCAACGGCCGGGCCCTGACCGACGTGGCCGATCCCAAGGATCCGACCAAGGTGGTGCGGCCCGCCGGTCAGCAGCTCGCCAACTTCGGCGAGCTACGCGACGACGGCTCGACGATGTGCGGCAACTGGCTCCACCTCGGCGTGTTCACCGAGGCCGGCAACAACGCCGCGCGGCGCAACAACGCCGATCCGACCGGGCTCGGGATGTTCCATCAGTGGGGCTTCTCGTGGCCGGCCAACCGCCGCATCATGTACAACCGCGCCTCGGCCGACGCCGAGGGCAAGCCCTGGGATCCCAGGCGCATCGGCATCAAGTGGAACGGCCAGGCCTGGGTCGGCGACGTGCCCGACATCAAGCCCGACTCGCCACCCGGGCAGTTCGGCGCATTCATCATGCTGCCCGAGGGCGTCGGCCGGCTGTTCTCACCGCTCAACGACGGTCCGTTCCCCGAGCACTACGAGGCGGTCGAGGCGCCGATCGACAACCCGCTCCATCCCAAGACGACGTCCAACCCGGTGTCGAAGAGGTTCTCGAGCGACAAGGACGTCTACGGCACGCGGGACAAGTTCCCGATCGTGTGCACGACCTACCGGCTGACCGAGCACTTCCACTACTGGACCCAGCACCACGCCAACGGCAAGCTCAACGAGCTCCAGCCCGGGTTCTTCATCGAGGTGCCCGAGGCGCTGGCCCAGCAGAAGGGCATCACTAACGGCAGCCAGATCGTCCTCAGCTCGGCGCGCGGCAAGATCACCGGCACCGCGATGGTGACCAAGCGGCTGCCCACGCTCAAGATCGACGGCAAGGAGGTCTGGCAGATCGGCTTCCCGATCCACTGGGGCTTCGCCGGCGACAAGGGCCACACCGGCCCGCTGGCCAACCTCTTGACCCCGTCTGCCATGGACGCCAACACCTGGACGCCGGAGTACAAGGCGTTCCTGGTCCAGCTGGAGAAAGCCTGACGCCATGAGGAGGAACCCATGAGCAACTCTCCTCAGCTCGAGCTCAAGCAGAGCTCGGCGGAGCTCCGCGGCGAGAAGACCGGCATCCGCCAGCTGCCCACCGTCTCGAAGTTCATCGACACCACGACCTGCATCGGCTGCAAGGCCTGCGAGGTGGCGTGTCAGGAATGGAACGATCTGCGGCTGGTATCGACGCAGCAGACCG
>VBLP01000096.1:0-6567 GCA_005887925.1 Deltaproteobacteria bacterium
CTCATGGGATTGGACGAAAAACACAGCAGTCGTAGGCGCTTGCTGCGTTCGGGGCGGTGACTCGGGACGCCGGTGTGCCACGTACGCCGAGAACCGGCCGCTCCAGCGCCTTGAACGCCTCGCTCACGGCGCGCCGTTCTTCCGCTCGGCGATCGTGAACCGCCCGACGACCTTGAGCGGGTCGAGCTCGACGCGCCGCTGCACGCCGCCCCAACACGGGTGGCGCGTCGAGCGACGCGACGTCGGTCGTGCGAAACAACCCGCCGTGACGATCTTGATCGTGCCGATCGTGCTCGGCTCCCGGCATCCGGCTGTTCCAGCGTGGCGAAGGCGAGCATCGGCTGCAGCTGCAGGACCATCGCGCGCGGTCGAGCGGGCTCGTGCAGCTGCGCTACACGGTCAGCCCTTGATCGTCAGTAGTGGCCACATCCGCGCGACGCGGCGCGCGATCGCGGCATCCTCGACGGTCTGCACGACGGGCGTGATGTCCTTGTAGGCGTATGGCGCTTCTTCCTTGAGCCGGTCGTGGTACTCGGCGAGCACGTCGCGGCGCAGGCGGACGTCGGGGGCAGTCGGATCGATCGGCGCGACGACCCGCAGCCGCTCGAACGTCGACGCGTAGGTGCGCTCGTCGACGTGCCGCGACTTGCCGCGCGACAGGCTGCGCCCGGCGCCGTGGCACGCGCTGCACAGCGCGGCCTCATTGCCCTCGCCGGCGAGCAGGTAGCTCGCCGCACCCATCGAACCAGGGATGATCACGGGATGACCGGTGTAGCGGAACGGGCTCGCGGCGAGCGATAGATCGCCGCCGAGCGCGGGACACGCACCCTTGCGGTGCAGGTGAATCCCGCTGCGCTCGTCGTCCCAGATCAGGTTGTGCGGCGCGTCGTAGACGAGGCGCGCGCCGACGTCGCGGCCGAGCACGTCCGACAGCACGCGCACGGCCATGAGGCCGAGGAACAGCCGGTTGCCGAACGCGAAGTTCGCCGCGTTGCGCATCGCATCGAGGTAGCGCGCGCCGAGCGCCGCGTGCGGGCCGCGCGTCGGGATCACGTAGAAGCCGTGATCCGGACGCTTGAGCTGCCTGGGGTAGATGGCACGCGCGCGATCGAGGAAGAAGCCGCCGACGGGATGGCCGAGGCCGACCGAGCCCGAGTGCGCCATGATCGCGACGGTGTTGCCGGCGATGCCCCATGCGTGCGCGGTCGTGCCGTCGAGGATCTCGTCGATCACCTGCAGCTCCACGAAGTGGTTGCCGCCGCCGATCGAGCCGATCTGCGAGTCGCGCGAATCCGTCGCGCCCGAGCTCGCGATGTAATCGGCGAACGCGAACGTGTCGCGCGTCGGCAGCACGCCCTGGAAGTGGACGCGAGTGAGGTCCGCTTCCTGTGAGCGCGCATCGTAGTGGCACCACAGGCCGGTGCCGGCGTTGTCGGCGCGCGTCTCGTACAAGCCCCACAGGCCTTCGCGAAGCAGTGCCTCGCGCTGACGCGGCGACATCGGCAGCTCGCGCTGGCCCTGGAAGAAGACGGCGCGCAACGGCCGATGGATCGCGTCGAGGTGTGGCGCGAGCTCGTCGCGCGTGATGTCGGTGACGAGTAGACGCATGCCGCAGCACACGTCGTTGCCGACCGCCTGCGGCACGACGAAGCCGCGCGCCTGCCCGACGGTGCCGACCGGGATACCGCCGCCGCGATGGAAATCGGGCGTCAGCACGACGCGCTCGAGGCGGCCGACTTCGTCGCCCCAGAACGGATCGATCGTTCCGGCGCGCTCGGCGTCCGCGATGTCGTCGATCGTGCCCTGGACATCGACGAACGCGAGCGCCTGCTCGACGGCTTCGAGCTCGATCGGAACGTCGCGGTTGGCGAACAGCGTCACCGGGACGCCGTGCGGATTGGGAAGTGTCGAACGCGTGTCGTCCGTGCGGTGGACGAGGGCGTCGAGTCGAGTGACAGACATGGTGGCTCCTGCAGACAATAGGATCGTGTGCGAGCGGAAGGCGTTCCGTTCGGCGACCCCCGATCACGCAGCAGCCAGCTCGTGGCGAGAGTGCCGAGAAGGTAGCCGATCGCGCGTGGTCGTCCACGAGAATCGCGGATCTCGACGCTTCGCCTGCAGAAGTCGGGGGGGGGGATATGCTGCGGCCGGCGCGGTACCCAGTCGAAGGCGACGTCGGGACGACGAAATCGGCGGCCGCGTTCCTCGATACGAAGGTTGCCGACCGCGGGGGATGTTCGAGCCGGGCGACTTCCCGGTCACTCCCCCGGTCGATCCAGCGCCTTGAACGCCTCGCTCGCGGCCTTGCCGTTCTTCTGCTCCGCGATCGTGAACCGGCCGACGACCTTGAACGGGTCGAGCTCGACGCGTCGCTGGGCGCCGCCCGGCTCGAGCAGCCAGTAGCGGTAGGTCGTCTCGAGCTGCCCCGAGCGGGCCTCGCGCTTGGCACCTGTGATGACGCCGACCTTGTCCCAGCTCGTGACCTGGCCCTCCACGAGGCTGCCCTCCTTGCGGCTGACCTCGAGTTCGCCGCCGACGACCCGGATCCGCATCGACGCGCCGTCCTTACTGCCGCAGGTCACGAGGAGCCGCGGCGGGCGGCCGCGTCGGCTCACCTGGTAGCTGTCGACGCTCTCGGGCGCGAGGCGGATCTCGCCGTCCTTCATCCAGGCGGGTAGCCGGCCCTCGAGCACAGCGGTTCGCACGGCGCTGTCGCGGATCCCGAGCCGCTCGGCGGCCTCCGCGACGCTGAGGGTGTACCGCGCGGCGGTCTTGTCGAGGTCGAGGCTCCCGGCTGCGACGCGCTTGCGATCGAGCAGGTCGAGCAGCACGCGAAACACCGGGCTCTCGAACGCCGCCGGCGTCACGAAGCTGTAGCCGGCCTGCTGATCGAGCAGGGGGTTGTCGGGGCCGTAGATCAGCGCGCGCAGCTCGGCGTCGCTGACGGCCGCGTTGGCCACAGCGGCTTCGACGCGGTGGAGGAACTTGGCCTCGGCGGCGGTGGGCTCGTACTCGATGGTGCGTCCGTTGATCGCGATGTGGGTGGGCATAGGTGCTCCGTTCGACGAGGAAGCGCGGACGGGGTCCGAACGGGAACCGCGCCGCGTGGGTCAAAGGACTTCGGCCAAGCCAAGGTAGCGGACGAAGATGGCGAGCTGCGCGTAGTGGACCTTCGCGATCTCGGCGACGGCGACGACCTTGTGGCCGTCGACCAGCAGCGAGTCGATCGCGACTGCGTAGACGCGAGTCTCGTCGGTGTAGACGACGCCGGCGTCGATCCAACCGCCTCGGACGGTGCCGGGCAGGAGCGAGTAGCCACCGAAGGTGGTGATGAGGTGGGCCTCGAAGGCCTGGTGATGAGCCGCATCGAATGTGGCGCCCTCGTTGGAGGCGAGGGGGATGAGGATCTCGACGATGACCACGCGCAGTCTCCCTTGGGGGGTTCGCCCGTCCCGGGCGTTGGGGTCGGGCGGTGCACCGTCCGACAAGAGACAGTGTACGTACGCTTGATGTTGGAGTCAACTGTTTATTGTCGACATCGGAAACAAGAAGGGGATGCTTCGGTCAATAGACGCGCGGTCGCCCATGAAGGACGCGCTCGTCCTCCTCGATCCCGAAGATCGTATCGACACGGGTCTCCATGCGCAGCGCAGCGCTGCAGCAGCGCGCCACGGCGCGCGCGTAGTAGGTGTCGTGATCGTGGTGCGTGATGCCGGTGCCGCGGATCTGCGGCTGAGCGGCGTGGCACGACGGACAGGCCGCGATGGTCACGTACGCGCCGGTCTCGGCGATGCGCGCGACGTGCTGCTTGCCATCCGCATCGACGATGACGACCGTCATGCGGTCCTCGCGCGCAACGTCCGCCAGGTGTTGCCACGCCGGTGGATGGCGCGGAGCAGCAACCGCCGCCGTCCGGCCAGGCTCGATGGTTCCGGCGGGCTCGGCCGGTGCCGTGCCGATTTGATGCGGTACTGGATCCTGAGTGCGTTCAGCGCGGCCGCGATCGAGCCGGCGTGCACGCGCTGCGGGGCGCCGCGACGCAGCCCGCGCCGCACGACGACCACCCAGCGCTCGTAGTACCGCAGCGACGACCACTCGCGGACGACGATCGCTTCGCCGCCGCGCCAGGTCCAGACCTGCGCGATGTAGCCACCGATGGAGGCGAGCTCCGCCGCGCTGCGAGTCTCGGCCGTGACCGCGCCGAGGTCGGCACCGCGGGGCTCGATGGCGATCACGACCATCCCAGCTCCGCGCGATCCTCGTCCGGGATGGCGGCGAGGACGTGCACGCGCTGGTAGAGCGCCGCGCTGGCGAGCTCCTCGACGTCGTCGTCCGCCCAGCTGCGCTCCGTCGGAGCCTGATGCGCGGCGCGGGTGATCGCGTTGTGGATGTGTGCGACCGAGTCACCTGGCTCGGCTTCCCACGCGCCCTTCACCGCCGACCAGATGTCCGGCTTGAGCAGGCCGGGGATCCGCACGAGGCCGTGGAACACCATGCGACGCAGCGCCTCGCGTCCGTCGAGCGGACCGCCGTCGCGGGCCTGGTCGACGTAGTACGAGGTCCACGCGGTGCGCCAGGCCGCCGCGAAGCTCTCGGCGATCTCGCCCTGCGCTGCGAGCGCGACGGCGATCCCCTCGGCGAGGTCGGCGCGCGTGTGCCGCGCGCGGAACACGGTGCGCTCGCCGCGGAGCAGGGTCAGGTTGATGCAACGGATGCGTTCGACGAGCCACTGCAGGGCGAAGCCGCTCGTGCCGTCGTCGGCGGTGGTGATCCGAAGCGCCAGCCGGTGCGCCTCGCCGACCGAGGCCGTGCCGGTCGAGTCGGGGAAGTGGTGCGGGTTGTGGAGGACGGTGTCGATCCGCGCGCGCTGCCGGTCGTAGCGGACGCGCACGCGCGCGTCGGCCGGCAAGTGGCGAGCGACGTCCGCTGCGATCGCATCGAGGTCATAGGGTACGTAGGCCGGCGAGACGACCGCGTAGAGCTCGCGGTCAGTGCCTGCCACCGCGTCGCGGGTGCGGAGGCGGACTTCGTCGCCGCGCCGGCGCCCGGCCCATACGTTCACGTTCGTCCGCAGCCCTGACGGAACGCCGGCGGGCGCGAACGATGCGAGCCGCTGCCAGCCCGTCTCGGACGGGACGAGGCGCGGAATCTCGACGCCACTGCGGACATCGAGCTCGGGCGCGACGCAGCCCCGGTAGTCGACCAGGCAGCCGCCGAGGTCGGCCCAGTGGTCGGCGCGGTTCTCGCGCTCGACCTGGGCGCGGAGCGCGTCCATTCCCTCTTCGAGCCCTGGCAGCGCGAGGAACTCGGCTCGATCGCGACGCGCCTTGGCCTTGCCTGCGTCGAGCACTTCGGTGCCATGGGCGAAGAACGTGGTTCCAGTGTCGATACCGAGGAGCGAGCTGATCGCGGCGTGGTCACGGTTGGCGCGGAGAGCCGCAGTGCTGTCGATGCTGGTCGGTGGTCTGCATGTCGATGTCCTCTGGACTGGGTCGCCGATCCCCGGCGCTGGGCTCGGTCGTCACCGACCGATGCCTCTACCATAAGACCTCAACTTGAACATGTCAAATAATTATTGACGATATTTAGTTATAGACTACATTTTAACCATGAACAAGGCGGCCGCGGCAACGATCGTCTGGACGGGGGGGCCCGGCCGCTGACCTCGACGACGGATACCAGGTCTGCTCGGCGTACATTCCGACGACCGATCGTCAGTTCCCGGATGGCCTCATGCTCGTGGGTCGTCGCCGCCTGGAGACACGCGATCGCGAAGAGGCTCGCGACCTGGCAATCCAGCTGGCGCTCGACGCGATCGCTGACTTCGAGGCCGATCCACGCCGCGGCGGCGGCGCCTGATCGACATCACCTGTACGCCGAGGGCCTCCGCTCCCACCACGCAGCGGCGCCAGCGATGCACATCACCGCGAGCTCGTCGCGCAACCGCGGATCGGCGGCGCTGGCGCACCCGCCTCCGCGCGATCTCCATCGCCCGCTCGTCCTCCGGCCACCGCTCGGGCCGGCGGTACTCGGGCCTGCGGGCGACCTCCTCGGCCCAGCACTGTCCAATCGCTGCGGCTTGGCCGCGGTGAGAGACGAGCTCGCGGCCGTAGCAGGCAGCGCAGAGCTGGGTCTTCGGGCAGGTGCAGAGCGGCACGACCATGCAGCATCGCGCTGCAGCACATCGCCATTCAGTCCGCAGGGAGCTTTCGACCGCGAGGTGATCTCGACGGGTTCCGGTGGAAGTCAGCTCAGCGCTTCCGAGGGCCGGGGCCGGGGCCGGCGGCGCGCCCGGCAGCGACTGCATCCTCGAGCCGTTGGCGAACCCACATCGTGAGCGGCCGGCGGTCTCGCTCGGCGAGCTCGGCGATGGCTTGGAAGAGTTCGTCGCTGATCCTCAGCGAGATCCGATGGCCCGGCCGGCCGGTCTCTCTGGCGCACACGCGAGGAGCATCAGGCACGCCGGACATTCGGTCAAGAATTCGATGGGTTACATGGGATTCCCATTTACACTTGTAGTGCTTGATGGTGCATATGGGACTCCCGTAGCATACGGCTCATGAAGCT
>VBLP01000096.1:6655-12524 GCA_005887925.1 Deltaproteobacteria bacterium
GAGCTCCTCGGCGACCCTCATCTGCGTGCCGTGCCCAATGCTGTCGTGCCGAGCGCGCATGACGGGATGCCGATGCTCACGTCCGGCGCGGGAGACGTCCGATGACTCGCCGCCTGGGCTCGCGAGAACCGTGTTTCGATATCGCGAGCGCTGTCGATGACCTGCGCCAGCTCGTCTTGCGGGCCGACGCGATGGTCTGCGCCACGGAGCACCAGCTCGAGCGGTTCACCCGGGGCGAGGAGGACGAATGCGAAGACACGGACGACGGTGACAATGGCCTCGAGCACCTCGCGCATCTGTTGGGCGCCGCGAAAGAGTCGGTGCAGGCCGCGGTGTACGCCAGCGGCCAGATCGCCGCTGCGCTCGCCAAGCGCGAGGTGGGATCATGACCGGCGACGCGCCGCCGGCGCCGTCCCGCGACGAGCTCCGCAACTTCCTCGCGCGCTTGCTCGGATGGACAAACGAGCGTGCGGTCGATCTGGCGCTCCGGTCGGTCGAGGTCGCAGCCGATCACCGGGCTGCGCTCGTACTGCACGGTGCCGAGGACCTTGTTCCGATCGCGCGTTCGCTGCATCGCCACGTTCTGGGCGCCGCGCCGCCGTTCGTCGTGTGCGACCCGCGCCGGAGTGCTGCACCGGCGTCGGTGCGCTCACCCGCGAATTACGAGAACGGCGTGCGGGCGGTGGCTGCGGCCGCCGGCGGCGCACTGTGCGTGCGCGCGTGCCGGCTTCCGAGCGACTTCCCTGCGACGACGTCGCGACTCCGGGACACCGACGATGTGATGCTGGTCGTCTGCGTCGCGAGCGAGTACGAGGACGGCCCGCTGCTCGTGCGGCCAGCGCCGATCTGCGTGCCACCGCTTGCCGCGAGGGAGGCGGAGCTACCGCGGATCATCGACGAGTACGCGCGCGACGCGATCACCGAGCTCAACGCGGGTCGCTCCGCATTCACGGACGCTGACCACGCGTGGGTGCGTGAGCACGCCGCGGGATCTCTGACCGAGATCGAGAAGGCGACCCTGCGCCTGGTCGCGCTCCGCGCGTCGAGAAACACGACCGTCGCCGCAGCGCGGCTCGGAATGGCACAGGTCTCGCTGGTCCGCTGGCTCGAGCGACGCGTGCCATCCGCTCAGGTTCCGACGTAGCCCGACCTGATCGCTCGCCATCGGCTCCGCGCGCGGCCGGGCCATCACCTGACCTACCCAGATGCGGTCGTTGGCGGTGCAGCATATTGATGCACGTCAGCCAGAGCCGGAACTCGACGCAGTGCGTCTGCAGGACACTGTGCGGCGCAGTCCTGTGGGAGAAAGTCAAAGCATCGGGCTCGGATACAGATCGACGCTCTGTCTGATGTTCCTCATTTAGCCCCTGGCGAACGTAGCGCTCCTTACATCAATGGGCACAGATGTTCCGTTTGAGCGATCACGCTGTTCGACGGCAGCTTCTGCTGTTCCACATATGGCCGATGCTAGCGTCGCAACCGGGTGGCGACTCTCGACGACCTCTCCGGACGCCTCCTCGGCGACTTTCTACTTCGCAAGCGCATCGACGAGGGTGGCTTCGCCGCGGTCTACCGCTGCGACCAGCCGTTGCTGGGCCGCGAGGTGGTCGTCAAGGTGCTGCACCAGCGGCTATGCCACGACGACGCTGCGCTGCGGCGCTTCAAGCGCGAAGCGCAGCTCGCGTCGTTGCTCGATCACCCGTACGCTGCCCACGTCTACGCGTTTGGCGATGAGGACGACGGCCTGCTCTGGCTCGCGATGGAGCTGGTGCAAGGCGTCACGCTCAATCACTGGCTCGCCGAGCACGGCCCCATGCGGCCCGACCAGTTCGCGTCGTTCTTCGAGAAGGTCGCTCAGGTCGTGCAGGCTGCGCACGACTTGGGAATCATCCATCGCGACCTCAAGCCGTCGAACATCATGGTTATCGAGCGCAGCGGCGAGCTGTGGCCGAAGCTGCTCGACTTCGGGGTCGCCAAGCCGCCCGAGACCTGGCGTCACGCGGTGCATCTGCCGCTGACCGATGCCAACACAACACCATCAGAACGACCGCGGGCCGGAGCCGGAGCGACCAACCCGCAACGCTCCGACATGACGATGGCCGGCATGATGATCGGCTCGCCACAGTACATGTCGCCAGAGCAGTGGACCGACCCAAGGACCGTCGGCCCCGCGGCCGACGTTTATGCGCTCGGCATCGTCGCGTACGAGGCGCTGACGGGCCGCCGACCCTTTGACACCAAAGAATCCGATGGAGACGAGGCGGTCAACAAGCTCCTGACGCTGCACCACACGGCACCGATTCCGCCAGTCGGCGCCGACTTTCCGCCAGAGCTCGATGCGATCCTCAATCGCGCGCTTGCCAAGCATCCGAGCGATCGCTTCGCGAGCGTCTCCGAACTCGCCGGCGCGCTGAAGACCGTGATGCACGCGAGAACCCGCGCCCGCGTGCGAGCGGCTGCGCAGCTGTGGCTTGATCGCAAGCGCGCCCCCGAGCTGCTCTGGCGCGGCAGTGCGCTGGCCGAGCTCGAGCAGTGGCGACGAGGGCCGTCGGGGTCTGGCTTGACGGGCGAGCAGGACTTGGAGTTTGCTGACGCCAGCCGAGACGCAGCTGCGGCCGAAGTCGAGGCGCGCCGGCGCCGCAAGGCCCGCGTCCGGCTTGCGACTGGCGCACTGTTGGCGGCCGTTGCTGCGGCCGGGCTCGGAGTGTTCCAGCTTCACCAGGTCACCAAAGCGCGCGATGCTAAAGATGCAGCCGAGAGGGTGGCTGCGGCTACTGTGCTTACCGCCGAGGTCGAGCAGGGTCGCGCAGCGGAGCTCCACGGCGAGATGGCCGAGGCACGGCGACACCTCGGTGAGGCGTACCAGCGCGGCGACCATTCGTCCGCAACATCGTTCATGTTCGCGCGCGCGGTGCAGCCGTTACGGGCCGAGCGGGCGCGTTTGGCGGCGACAAGTGGCCGGATGTGGTCGGCAGCGTGGTCGCCGGACGGATCGCGAATCGTCACAGCCGACGATCGGGCTGCGCAGATCTGGGACGCGAGCGGGCGTGCGCTGCTCGCCACGCTGCCGCATGGCGCGACGGTGCATCACGTCGTCTGGACGGCTGGACGTTTGGTCACGGCATGCGCCGACGGTTCCGTGCGAGTCTGGACCTCCGCCGGCCGGCTCGAGCGCGAGCTACGTCTGCCCGGGCACTCGCCCCGTTGGTACGTCGCCGCCGTGGCGCCAGACAGCGCACGCGTCGCAGCCGTNNCATCTCTGGGATTCAGCACGGACGGCCGCTGGCTCGCCATGAGCGGCGGTGATCACGTCAGCATCATCGACGCCGATCACGCGCGCATTGTGGCCACGATCCAGGGACCGCAGATTCATGCCATCGCATGGGATCCGGCCGGGCCGCGACTTCTCACCGGCAGCGCCGTCGGTGATGCATCGCTGTGGGCGATGCCAAGCGGCGCGCGTGTGCGTCACTTCCGCGAGGTCGGCGAGCCTATCGACGCTGTAGCGTGGTCCCCTGATCGAACCGTCGTGGCGCTCGGGGCTCGCGACGGCGCCGAGCAAGTGTTCGACGTGGACACCGGCCGGCTCATCAACCAGGGCAACCAGCTCCACAGCAAGGTCACAGCAATCGCATTCGACACCGCGTCTCAGGTTCTCGCCGCGGGCGGCGCGAGTGGCGCAGTGGTGATCACCGATGCGCGGAACGGAGCACTGGTCACGGATCTCGACGGCGGCCGCGGCGTGATCCGCTCGATGCAGTTCGCGCCAGGCCAGCCGTGGCTCCTTGGCGCCTCGACAGAAGGCACGGCGCGGATCTGGGACGCCACTTCGCCGTACCGACGTTGGAGCTCGCCGCCGATCGCGGATGACTGCGACGTCGTCACAGCTCTCGAGCCCGACAGCCGCTTCGTGGCCGTTCCATGTCCAGGCCACGTCACGCAGGTCTGGGACACGGCCGCGGACCGACTCCTCGCTGAGGTGCCCGGCGCCACGGCACTCGGCCCCGGTCTCGAGCCACCGCTGCCGGCTCTGTCCGCCCTCGGCGAGCAGGTCGCTATCTCGCACGACCACGCCGTGGAGGTCTACGAGGTACCCGGCAACCGGCTGGTCGAGGTGATCCAGCACAGCTCCCGGATCAGCGCGGTGGCATTCTCGCGCACCGGCCACGATGTCGTCAGCGGCGCGGTTGATGGTACGTTGCTCGTGACCCGCAGTGGCCGTGCGGCTTCGTTGCTCGCGGCGTCGGGATCAATCGACGCGGTCGGTTTCTCGAGCAACGGCCACGTAGTGGCCACCGATGCGCATGGCCGTCTCCACGTGATCAATCCGGATAGCCGGGCAACGATCGCCGACATCGACGTCGGGACGCGCATCGGGCTGCTTCGCCCATCGCCCAGCGGCGACCGGCTGGTCGCGATCCCTATCCCCGCGAGTGTCGGACCACCGATTCTGGTGGACCTCGAGCAGAACCAGGTCGTGGCCCGGCTCGATGGCCACATCGGCCGCGTGTTCAATGCACGGTGGGTATCGGGCGATCGCTTCCTCACCACCGGCGATGACGGCTCGGTCCGTATGTGGGACGGTAATGGGCGCCCCGTGCAGACCTACCGCGGTAGTTCGCGGCTGTACGACGCGGTGTTGGATCCCTCGGGAGCTTTCGTAGTCTCTGGAGGATCCGATGGGATTCTGCGCTACTGGGACATCGTGACTGGGCGCGCGCTGTGGACGACACAGGCTCACAAGTCGGCGATCGTAGGGCTCCACTTCGATGGCAAGGCGCTCATCACGCGAGGATTTGGCGGGGACCTTTCACGATGGCGCATCGACGCGAGCTGTGGCGGGTGCAGTATCGTGGCCATACCATGAAGAAGCCACGCCGCGTGTCTCCCAGACTCGTCGTCCGTCGCGAGACCATTCGAGAGCTGGAGCGGCAGCAGCTCGAGCGTGTCGTCGGCGGCGACACCAACAACGCAAGCTGCACGACCGGCTTGCAGCAGCCGAAGCCGCCGGGGTGACGGTGCGGCGTCACCGGCACGGTCCACAGGCCGCGGGCTTCTCAGAGATGGTCTAGCCGTGCTACGTCGCCGAGCATGGGACGCGCTCCTGCGTGCTGCCGTGGTCGCTGCGCTCATCGCGGTGGGCCTTGCCGCCGGATCAGTACACGTCGTGCGCGGCGGCAAGGTCTGGAGGGCTCGGGGCTGGCCCGGCATTACTGTGTGCCGCAAGAGGCTATGGACGCTCCGCAATACGTTCATCAACACAGACGACTACGTAGGTCAACCGAAGCTCGTGGCAGCGCTTGACGCTCAAGTTGTGCTCGCGCTCGGTGACTGCGGCCTTCTCTACTATCCACCCGAGGCGTGGCCCGACCCCGACCCCAACGTTATGTGACCGCTCGCGCGCAGAGCTCGAGTTCGTCGGTCACGGTAACCCGCGCAGCATCCTGCATCCGGCGTTTCAACGCGCGGCTCACCGCCGATCGTGCTCGACCATCGCAAAGCGCCGGTAGGTGTGGCCCGCGCGGTTGAAACTTCGGTCGGTGTCGCCGAGGCCGAACAGCTCGCAGACCGCGAAGTCGAAGCAATCGCGCGGGTCATCGCCGCTCGAGTGCCGCAGGACGCTCCAAGCCTCGCGCACCACGAGTTGCGATAGACTACCGCTGTGAGGTGCGGCGCAGCAGTCTCGATCACAGCGATCGCAGCGTGTGGCTACCCGGCGTTGCCGGCGATCGGCAGCGGCGACGCCGGTCCTATCCTCGACGCGCCCGTGCCTGACGCGACGCTGTCCGGCGTCGATGCGATGGTCGACAGCCCGCCGGGGACGACCTGCTATGGGCCGAGCGGCTGGCAGGTCTGTCTCGGCGCCGGG